>JAITGM010000040.1 GCA_031280685.1 Christensenellaceae bacterium | reverse complement strand
CCCGCGCGCCGCGGCGGGCGCCGCCGCCCCCCCCCCCGGCGGCGCCCTCCCTCCTCATCTGGTGGCGGCCCCACCCCCCCCCCCCCCCCCCCCACTCCACCTTTGCCTGCTCGCTAACGCTCGCCGTTGGCCGCCCAAAGGCGCAATTCGGGCTCCCCGCGCATTTTGCCGCGCAGTTACCGGCTGCCGCCCCGCCTAAACTAGGCCTTCGCGCCCCCGGCAAGCCTTTTCTTTAAAAAATCCAGCCCACGCAGATAGCCGTCCAGGCCAAGGCCTATGAACGAAGCCTCGCAGGCCATCCCCGCGTAGGAAACGCGCCTGAACTCCTCACGTTCCCGCACGTTCGAAATGTGCACCTCCACGGCGGGCAGGGCGACCGCCTTGAGCGCATCCAAGATGGCGATGGAAGTGTGGGTGTAGGCGGCCGGGTTGATGACGATGCCCTCATATTCCCCGCGCGCCGCCTGAATGGCGTCCACCAGGGCGCCTTCGTGGTTGGACTGAACACAGCGCACCTCCACGCCGATGGCTTCGGCATGCCTTTCGATCTTCGCGATCAGCTCCGCATAGCTTTCGCCGCCGTAAATCCCAGGCTCACGCAGGCCCAAAAGGTTGATGTTCGGGCCATTAATCACCAAAAAACGCATAAAAGCCCTCCTCAATCCGCCGCGCGACCGATTCCGGCGCGCCCTCGTTTTTAACCCTGAAATCCGCTGCTTCGGCATAGAGCGGGCCCCTCTCGGCTTCCATGGCGCGGAGCCCTTCGGGCCCGCCGGCCGAAAGCGGGCGCCCTTCGGTGGCCAGCAGCGCCAGATCCCTCTGGATGAAGACCACAGCCGCGTTTTGCCGCAACGCCTCGCGGTTTTGCTGGCGCAGCACCGCGCCGCCGCCGGTTGCGAGCACGAGATTTTGCTCCTTCGCATTCTCTTGGATGAGCCTGGACTCCAAACCGCGAAAGAAGCCCTCGCCCTGCCGGGCGAAAATGGCGGGAATCGGCATTCCGGCTTCTTGCTCGATCAATGCGTCCATGTCTAAAAAAGCCTTGCCCAGCCTGGCGGCCAAAAGGGCTCCGAGCAGGCTCTTGCCCGAGCCCGGCATGCCCACGAGCACCAGATTGGCCTTGCCCCGGGCGAGGCTTCTCAGCGTCGCCGCCACTCTTTCCTCCGGAACGGCACACCCCAAAAAGCGCTCGGCGCTGCGGCGCGCCTGCAGAACCAGCATGGGCAGCCCGCTCGCGCAGGGGATGCCCAGCGCCTCCGCATCCTGCATCAGCAGGGTTCGCCCGGGGTTATAGATCGCGTCCGCCACGGCGGAAAGCCTCGAAAATCGCCGCAAATCCACCAGACGCACGAGGTTGCCCGGGTACATACCGGCTGGCGTGGTGTTAAGAATCGCCTCCAGGTCGCCATGGCCCTCCTGCAGGGCTGCGTAATCGAGCGGGCCGGAGCGCGAAACGGCCAAAATCTCTCGCGCGCCTTCCTCTTCGCAAAGCACCCTCGCCGTGCGGGCCGTACCGCCGCTGCCAAAGATCGCCACCTTTTTGCCCCTTAGGCTCAGGCCCTTGCGGCGCAGCATCTCGCCCATGCCATACAGATCCGTATTGTCGCCCAAAAGGCTGCCGTCTTCGCGCCGGACGATGGTATTCACCGCGCCGATGCGCCGGGCCGCGGCCGTAAGCTCCGCCAAGTAGGGGATCACCGCCTGCTTGTAGGGAATCGTCACATTCAGGCCCTTGAAGCCGCCGCCTTGAAGGAAAGTCGGCAGCTCCTCCTCATTCAGGTTCATCAGGCCGTATTCGTAGCCGCCAAGCGCACGGTGGATCTCCGGCGAGTAGCTGTGTGAAAGGCTCTTTCCCAGCAAAAAGTAGTCCATTTTGTGCCCCTTTACGCTTCGCTGTAGGCGCCGATGAAGTTCATCTCCTCATAGTCGCGCTCAAACTCGGTCACCAGGCGGATGACGCGCTCGTCCTCGATGCTCGCGCCGATGTCGAAATAAAACATGAACTCAAAATCGCTGCCCGGGATGACCCTGCTTTCGATCTTCATCAGGTTCAGGTTCAGCGCGGCGATCCGTGCCAGCGCGCGGTAGAGCGTACCCGCGCGGTGCGGCAAGGCCATCATCAGCGAGATCTTGTTGGCGCCCGGGTAAATCTCGAGCTTTTTGCTGATGCAGATAAAGCGGGTATGGTTATTGCTCTCATCCTGAATGTTCGAATTCAAGGTTTTTAACTCATACAGCGCGGCGCAGCCCGGGGAGGAAATCGCCGCGACGCCTTCGTCCTCCTGCGCCTGGGAGGCCATCCTCGCGGCCACCGCGGTGTTGGCGCACTCCAGAACCTGCACGCCGGAAAGCGAGGCCAAAAAGCCCGCGCACTGGCGCAGCGCCTGCTCGTGAGAGTAGATTTTTCGGATCTTCCCGGGCGGCAGTTGAGTCTTGCAGAGCAGGGCGTGGCGAATATGCAGGGCGGTCGATCTGACCACGTAAAAGCCCTTGCTCTTGAGCAGGTCATAGACCGTCGTGACCGAGCCCGCCGAGCTATTTTCAATCGGCAGCACGCCATAGCGGCAAAGTCCGCTCTCGACCGAACGAAAGACGCCGTCGAAACTCTCGACATAGAGGATCTTGGGGTTTTGAAAGAGCTTCACGGCGGCCTCCTGGCTGTAGGCGCCCTCCACGCCCTGGCAGGCGACCGTCGCGCTTTCTGGGAAGAGCCGCGGCGTGCCCTCGCGCGCCGTTCGAATCTCGCTGGCTATGGGCATGTCTTCGGCCGCAAGTTCCTGGCGCTGAATCGAGCGGCTCACATCGAGCAGCCCGCCCTGCCAAACCCGCGCGTAGCCGGCCAGCTCCTCGCCGGCCAGCTCGGAAACGCGGTGGATCACCTCGCGTTCCCGCCCCGGGTCAAAGACCGGCTCGCCGCTTTCGCGCTTCCATTTCGCCATCGAACGGCTCAATTCCATCCGCCTTTTGAATAACTCGGCGAGCCTCTCGTCGATTTCATCGATTTCCTTGCGGATGCCCTTTCTGTCCATGGTTGAATGCCCCTTTCTTATGCGCTTTTCTTTCATTTCAAAGCCATTCTGCCGCCAAAAGGCCATCGAGCAGGACGAGGGCCGTCACCGCCTCGCAAACCGGTACGGCGCGCGGCACGATGCAGGGATCGTGCCTGCCGCCCACACGCAAAACCCGCCCCTGCATGGCCCGCAAATCGACGCTTTGCTGCTCGTGGGCGATGGAGGGCGTCGGCTTAAAGGCCAGGCGCGCGATCAGGGGCGCGCCGCTGCTCATGCCGCCCAAAATGCCGCCCGATCGGTTATTTAGGATTGCAATTTCACCATTTTCAAGAGTGAAGGGGTCGTTGGCCTGGCTGCCGCGCAACCTGCACAGCGAAAAGCCTTCGCCAAACTCTACGCCTTTGAGCGCGGGGATTGCGAAAAAGGCCTGCGCCAGCCTGCCATCCAGGCCTTCAAAAAGGGGGCCGCCCAGGCCGATCGGCAGGCCGATGGCAGCGACTTCGACCCGGCCACCCACGGAATCGCCGCTCGCCGCCGCGCTGGCAATGGCGCCTCGCATCCGCTCGCCCGCATGGTCGTCCAGCACGGGAAAGGGCTTTTTTGCCGCCGAACGTAGCAGCTCCGGGTCGATTTTTTCGAAGGGGAAGGCTGCGTCCTGCGCCTGCGCGACAGAGAGGATGTGCGCGCCGATTTCGACGCCCCGTCGCCGCAAAATCTGCAGGGCAATGCCTCCCAAAACGCAGAGGGGCGCGGTCATTCGCCCGGAATAGCGCCCGCCGCCGCGCAGATCCTCCGCGCCCCCGCTCTTGACATAGGCCGGGTAATCGGCATGGCCAGGGCGCGGCAAAAACTCAAGTTTTTCATAGTCCTCTGATCGCTGATTCGTGTTGAGTATCTCAAAGCGCAGCGCTTCGCCGCTCAGCGCGCCCTCGCTCAGCCCCGAGCGGAAGATGGGCTCGTCGGCCTCCTTGCGTTTTGTCGCCCATTCCCCTCTGCCTGGCGCGCGCCGCAACAAAAAAAACTGCAATTCAGCCAAATCCACGACTTCTCCAGCGGGCAGCCCTTCCGCCACGCCGCCAATTGACGGTGCGTGCGAGGCCCCGAAAACCTCAAAGCTCAACCTTTCGCCTTTAAAGCGCATCGGCCTTCCCCCCTAAGCTCATAAAGTCCTCGAAAAAGCGAGGATAGGATTTGTTCACGGCCTCGGCGCCTAAAATCGTCACCGCACTCTCGCAACGAAGCGCCGCGATAGCCAGCGCCATCGCCAGGCGGTGGTCGCCGAAGCAATCGGCTTCGCCGCCGCGCAGCCGCTCCTTGCCGTTTATCAACAAACCGTGGTCTGTTTCTATGATTTTCGCGCCGACGGCCCGCAGGCAAGCCAGCGTGCAGGCAATGCGGTCGCTCTCTTTCAGCCTGAGCCTCTCTATGCCGGTTACCCGCGCATTTCCCGGGGAAAGCGCGGCCACGACGCAGAGAATTGGGGCCAGGTCAGGGCAGTCGCTGAGGTTGATTTCGCTATTGCCGGCCAAAACACGGGGCGTCAGCTCTAAAATCGCGCGATCGCCTTGCGCGCTTTGGGCACTCAGCCCTGCGATTTTGATTTGGGAGCCCAGGGCGTTTGCCGCCACCCAAAAGGCGGCCTGGGACCAATCCCCTTCGACCCTGTAACGCCCGGGCGAGCGGAAGCGCTGCCCGCCGGGCACAGCGAACCCTTCTTTTATCTTGACCGCACGCACGCCGAAGCTTGCGAGCACATCCAGCGTCATTTGGGCATAGGGCGCGGATTCCAAAACCGACGTAAGTCTGATTTTGCTCTCCCATTCGAGCACAGGCAGTGCCAAAAGCAAGCCCGTAACGTATTGCGACGAGATATTGCCCGGCAACTCAAACGCCCCGGGCCTCAGCCTTCCTTCCATGCGTAAGGGCAGCCTTTCGCCCTCAAAGCGAATCCCTTTTTGCCTTAGTTGGCCTAGAAGCGGCTCCAGCGGCCGTTCCGGCAGCCTGCCCGCGCCAAAAAAACTCGCGCCCTTGCCCAGCGCGGCGAGAATGGGCAGCAAAAAGCGCAGGGTTGAGCCGCTTTCGCCGCAGTCCAGCGCTGGGTTTTCAGGCAAAATTCCGGGCAGGACGCGCAGGTTAGTCGGGCTTTCTTCCACACCCGCACCCAAGGCGCGCAGGCAGCCCATTGTAGAGCGGATATCGTCGTTCAGTCCCTCGAGCTCAACGGAGCATTCCTCGCCCGCGAGCAGCGCGCAGAGCAGCGCCCTGTGCGCGTAGGACTTCGACGGCACTGCCCGCACTTCGCCGCGCAATGCCCCCGGCCATATCCGCATCTTCATGGCCTGCCCCCAAGCCCGGCGCGCAGCAACGCGCGGAAGCCCTCAACAGGCATCGTTTTCAGCTCCGCCTGCCCTATTCTTTTCAGCGTCACGGCGGTGATCTCATCGCCCCTGCGCTTCTTATCCGAAAGGATGGCACGAAAGAGCTCCTCCTCAGCGTAAGGGCAGTCGGCAGGCAGGCCGTGAGCCTCCAGGGCTTGCATTAAACAGATCACGGTCTGTTTTTCACTCCATCCAAGCGCGTCCTGCGCCCTGCAGATTGCCGCCATGCCCATGGCCACCGCCTGCCCGTGCAGGATTTCAAAGCCGCTCAGCTTCTCGATTCCGTGACCGACGGTGTGCCCAAAGTTCAAGATCTGCCGCCAGCCTTCGTCCCTCTCGTCTTCCTCGACCACTTTTGCCTTGTGGGCGACGCAGCGCTCGATGATTTCCGCCGGCTTGGCCCGCAGTCCGCCCTCTGCCAAGAGCCGGAGCAAGCTCGCATCCAAGATCATTGCGGTCTTGATGACTTCCGCCGCGCCACCCGCGAAAACCTCGGCAGGCAGGGTTTTCAGCGCATCCACATCCGCGAGAACCAGGCTGGGCTGGTAAAACGCCCCGCAAAGGTTTTTGCCGGCGCGCAGGTTCACCGCGGTCTTGCCGCCGACCGAGGAATCCACCATCGCCAGCAGGGTCGTGGGGATCTGCACAAAGCGAATCCCGCGCAGGTAAAGGCTCGCCGCCAGGCCCGCCATATCCCCAACGACGCCGCCGCCCAGGGCAATCACGATGTCGCTGCGCGTCAGCCTTTCTTCGGCCAAAAACTCGAGAATTTGGGCCAAGGTCCCAAGTTCCTTCGAGCCTTCGCCACTCTTGAAGGCAAAGGCCATGGGATCAAAGCCCGCCCCCTTTAAAGAAACCATGGTCTGTTCCCCATACAGCCCAAAAACTCGGTCGTCGCTGATCAGCGCAGCCCTGCAGGGCTTGACCACGGCGGCAATCTCCCTCCCCGCGTCTGCGAGCAGACCGGAGCCGATCTTTACCGCGTAGCCGGGCGCAAGCCCCACCTTCACCTCTCGCGTCATACCTGCGGCGCCTCCCTATAGGCGTGCGGCAGGATGGCGCGCACCCCGGCGGCCACATCCTCGAAGGCCTCGGGCGTCAGGGACTGCGGGCCGTCGCAAAGGGCGTGCGCCGGGTCGTTGTGCACCTCGATGATAAGCCCGTCGGCCCCGATGGCGGCGGAGGCCAACGAAAGCGGCTTGACCAGCCTGGCCAGGCCGCCGGAATGGCTCGGATCCACCACGACCGGCAGATGCGTCAGGCTCTTTAAGACCGGCACGGCGGAAATATCCAGTGTGTTGCGGGTCTGCGTTTCAAAAGTGCGAATCCCGCGCTCGCAAAGGATCACGTTCTTGTTCCCCCCGGCCATGATGTACTCTGCGCTCATCAAAAGCTCTTCCAGGGTGTTGGCCAGGCCGCGCTTGAGCAAAATCGGCTTGTTCAGCATGCCCAGAACCTTCAAAAGCTCGAAATTCTGCATGTTGCGCGCCCCGACCTGGATCACGTCCACCTCTTCGAACAGATCCAGATGCGAGGCGTTCATGATCTCGCTGACCACGGGCAGCCCGGTTTCCTTTTTCGCCTCTACGAGCAGGCGAATGCCGTCCGCCTGCAGGCCCTGGAAGGCATAGGGCGAGGTTCTGGGCTTAAAGGCGCCGCCGCGCAGCATCGTCGCCCCCGCCGCCTTGACCCGCTTTGCCACGCAGATGATCTGCTCCTCGCTCTCGACCGAGCAAGGGCCTGCGATCAGCCTGAATTCGCCCCCGCCGACCGTCACGCCGCCAGCGCCAACGCTTATGATGGTGTCGTCCGGATGGAATTTGCGGTTTGCGCTCTTGTATGGCTCCGCGATGCGGCGCACGTCGGCCACGATGTCCAGCGCGCGGATCAGGTCGATATCGACCCGCGTCGTGTCGCCGATCAGCCCCAAAATGGTCTGCTGCACGCCGACGGTTCTTTGAATTCGAATGTCCATGCCCTCCAGCCAGTCCGTGAGCTGGGAAAGCTGCTTTTCGTCCGGGCTGTTCTTTAGAATGACGACCATTTGAAAAACCTCCTCTTCAAAGATGCACAAAGCCCGCAGCGTTTTTGCTGCGGGCCGGTTTGTTCTTGCCTGGTTTTGGGGCCTTCCCTTACTTCGCGGCAACGAACTGAGCCTTACCCGCAGAGCCGGTAAAGCTAAAGTAAAAGTAACCCCGAGCCGCGATGGCCTTTGCCTGCATGGGAAAAGCCCTCCCAAAGTGATTTTAATCATCATACGGCCTCTTTTTATCGCCGTCAAGTTAATTCCATTTGAAGATGGCGCCGATTCCTCCCCTTATGCTATACTTCCCTTGCACGCATATGCAAACTAAGGAGTGATTTTCATGCCCAGCAACCAGGTCTTGCAGGCCATCCGCAACCGGCGCAGCACCCGCGCCTTTTTGCCGGAGCAAATCCCCGATGAAGCCCTTCACGCCATTTTGGATGCGGCGATTTGGGCCCCGAGCGGCTCAAACAGCCAAAGCTGGCTCTTCACGGCCATCCAGAGCAAGACCGTTCTCGACCGCCTCAACGAGGAAATGCGGCAGGGCTTCCTTTTGCGCTATGTGCCAGATGACGACTACCCGGCCAAGCACGGTGCCAAAAAAAGCGCGCAGCGCAACGAGTTTTGCTTTTATAACCACGCGCCCACGCTCATCATCGCCTCAAACCGCCCCAATTACGAAAACGCCATGGCGGATTGCGCGCTGGCGCTCGAGAACATGTTCCTGGCTGCGGAATCGCTGGGGCTTGGCAGTTGCTACATCAACTCTCCCCACTGGCTGCGCGACGACCCCGGCGTGCGGGACTACCTCCTTACGCTCGGCATTCCCCGCGAGCACACGATTTGCTCCTCCGCCGCCTTCGGTTTCATCGCCAAGGAAAGCCCGGCCCTCCCGCGCAAGGAGGGCACCGTCCAGATCATCCGCTGACGCGGCGATCCGGCGGGGCGCCCTTCAAAAGAAAGCGCGCCTGGGTTCCTTTGCAGCCCTCGCAGCGGCGGGGAAAGGCCCCGTTTTTACCGACGCGAACGGGTTGGCGGCCTCGTGGAGCCAGCCGGCAGCGTAGCGCTAGCCCCCTGGCGCGCGAGCGGAGCTTGCGCGCCAGGGGCTCGTTCCCCATCGCACGACGGAAAAGGCTATGCTGAAAGCCACCTTGCTAGAGAGGGCCGCTCAGCGCGCGTTTTTCCAGTTGCGCTCAATCTCGCGCTGCGCATCCTTTTCGGCCATGACCTCGCGCTTATCATAGAGCTTTTTGCCCTTGGCCAAAGCGATTTCCAGCTTCACTAGGCCGTGCTTCAAATAAACCCGCAGCGGCACGATAGCATAACCCTGCCGCTGCGCTTCGGCGCCCATATGCCGGATCTCGGCCTTGTGCAAAAGCAGACGCCGCGGCCTGATGGGGTCTTTATTGAAGATGTTGCCCTGCTCATAAGGGCTGATGTGCAGGCCATGCAGCACTGCCTGCCCGTTTTGCGCGGTCACGAAGCTATCGCGCAGGTTCAGCCTGCCCTGGCGGATGGATTTGACCTCGGTACCCGAAAGCTCGATTCCTGCCTCAAAGCTTTCTTCGATGAAGTAATCATGCCAGGCCTTGCGGTTCTGCGCGAGCTGTTTCACAGCTTCCGCCACTTGCCTCGCCCCCTTTTTGCGTAGTCGCTTTTTCTTTTAGCTAGTATACCATCGCTTTCCCCGCGCGAATAGCCCCCTTGCGCGAGGGCTTCCCATCCTTCCCCTTTTGGCTTATACTAGGGGATGAACCGTAACGATTTTCCTCTGGAGGTCGATCGCCATGCGCCTTTCCATCCCCTACGGCCAAACTTCGCTCCCCCTCGATTTGCCGGGCGGGCAAGGGCTTGCCGTCCTGGAGCCTAAGCACGGCTTTTTCCCCGAGGGAAGGGATCAGGACGAACTCGTCCGGGCCGCGATGACCGCGCCCCTGGGCTGCGAGCCTCTCGAAGAGCTGGCAAGGGCGGCCAAAAATGCGGTGATCCTGTGCAGCGACCACACCAGACCGGTGCCCAGCCGCCATATCGTGCCGCAGATGCTGGCCGCGCTTCGGCGCGGCAACCCGCAAATTCAAATCAGCCTGCTCATCGCCACGGGTTGCCACCGCGAAACCACAACCCAAGAGCTTCGCGGCAAGTTTGGCGACGAAATCCTCCAAAACGAGCGCATTTTCATCCACGATTGTGACGATGAAGCCAACCTCATCTCCCTCGGGGCGCTGCCCTCCGGCGCGGAGCTTCGCATCAACCGCCTCGCCGCTCAAACCGAGCTGCTCCTGGCCGAAGGCTTCATCGAGCCGCACTTCTTCGCGGGCTTTTCGGGCGGGCGCAAATCGGTGCTGCCCGGGGTTTGCGCAAGGGCCACGGTGCTGGGCAACCATTGCGCCGCCTTCATCCGCGACCCTGGCGCCGTGGCCGGCGTGCTTTTGGGCAACCCCATTCAGCGCGATATGGAGGCTGCGGCCCGCATGGCAAAGCTGCGCTACATCGTAAACGTAATCCTAAACGGCAAAAAGGAGGTCGCCGCGGCCTTCGCGGGCGACGCGCTGGCGGCTCACGAGGCGGGCTGCGCCGCCCTGCGCGCGGCGGCCGCCGTGCGCCCGCCCTTTTTAGCCGATATCGTGATCAGCTCCAACGGCGGCGCGCCCCTTGATCAAAACATCTACCAGGCGGTCAAGGGCATGTCCACGGCGGAGGGCGCCGCTGCGGAAGGCGCGGTCATCATCCTTTGCGCAGCCTGTGAAGACGGCGTCGGCGGCGAGGAATTCCAAGCAGCGCTGGCCCGATGCGAAAGCCCGGCCGCGCTCTTGCGCCAGATCGAGGCCCGCTCCATGGAAGAAACCCTGCCCGATCAGTGGCAGGTGCAGATCTTAGCGCGCATCTTGAGCCGGCACACCGTCATTTTCGTAACGAACGAAGCTCTGCGCCCCGTCGTCGAGGAAATGAAGATGGTCTACGCCAAAAGCCTTGACGGCGCGCTGGGCATCGCCCGCGCCATGAAGGGCGAGGGAGCGCGCGTGGCCGTCATCCCGGACGGCGTTTCCCTCATCGTCGAAAGGAGCTGACCATGGCCAAAAACCTTGTCTTTTACTTTAGCGGCACGGGCAACAGCCTGCATATGGCCAAGACCATCGCCCAAACGCTCGGCGATACCGAGCTTTTCCCCCTGCCCGCCGCGCTGCGCGGCAGGCGCCCGAGCGAAGCTGCCTATGAACGCGTCGGCTTCGTCTTTCCAGTCTATTTCTGGGGCATGCCGAACCTCGTTTCGCGCTTCCTCGCGCAGGCCGAACTGCCCCGGGCCGATTATCTCTTCGCGGCGGTCAATTACGGCGGCCTGCCCGGGAACTGCCTGGGGCAGCTCAAGCGTGCCCTCGTGGCCCGGGGGCTGCCGCTCCACGCCGCCTTCAGCCTAAAAATGCCCGGCAATTACCTGGCGGCCTATAACGTCTTTAAAAACTCCGAAAGGTCGGCGATCGCCGCCCAGGCCAAAATCGAGCGCATCGCGGAGCTTATTCTTCAAAAACAGCCCAAAAACCCGCCGCCGCTGGGCTTTCTCTTCCCGAGCTTTTCTTCTTCGCGAGCCGCCCTCCCCAAAAAGGACGAGCTTTTTGAAGTTTCGGCGGCCTGCACGGGCTGCGGCTCTTGCGCGGCGCTTTGCCCCGTTCAAAACATCGAGCCGAACGAAGAAGGCAAGCCCCGCTTCCTCCACCGCTGCGAGCAGTGCATGGCCTGCGCGCAGTCCTGCCCGGCGCTGGCCATCGGCTTTAGAGGCGCAAGGCGCGCCGAGCGCCGATATAAGCACCCGGGCGTCAGCTGGGCCGAGCTGCGGGCCGCCAACCGCGACTAGGCGGCAAAAAACTGAATCCGAAAGGGGTTTCCCCATGCAAAACGCGCAAAAGAGACCGATTTTAGCCATCACCCTGGGGGATGCCGCGGGCATCGGCCCTGAGGTCAGCCTCAAGGCCCTGCTCAGCCAAGAAGTCTACCGCGCCTCCATCCCCCTGCTCATCGGCGAAGGGGCCTCCCTGCGCCTAACCAACGAAATGCTGGGCAATCCGCTCGCGCTGCGGCCCGTTACTTCGCCCGAAGAGGCCAAGGGCGAGCCCGGCGTGGCCGAATACATCGACCTTGGCCTGCTGAAGGAAAATGGCTGGGCGCTGGGCAAGGTGCAGGCCATCACCGGGGAGGCAGCCTTCCAGGCGATCGCCCGGGCCATCCAGCTAGCGCTCGAAAAGCGCGTGCAGGCTGTCGTCACCGCGCCGATCAATAAAGAGGCGATCAACCTGGCCGGGCACCATTTCGCCGGCCATACCGAGATCTTTTCGCATTACACCGGCACGAAGGACTATGGCATGCTGCTGGCCAGCCCCAAGCTGCGCGTCATCCACGCCACCACGCACCTCTCGATGCGCGAGGCCTGCGACGCGCTGACTAAGCAGCGGGTTTTAAAGACCATCCAGCTAGCTGATTTTTGCCGCAAGCTCATCGGCTTGCAGGGCAAGATCGGCGTGGCCGGCCTAAACCCGCACAATTCCGAAAACGGTCTCTTCGGCTTTGAGGAGCATAAGTCGATCACCCCGGCCATCCAACGGGCGCAGGCGCTGGGCATCCCCGTCGAAGGACCGATCCCGCCCGATACCATCTTCGTCAAGGCCTTCGCAGGGCAGTACGACATCGTCGTGGCCATGTACCACGACCAGGGGCATATCCCCGTCAAGCTCTCGGGTTTCGTGATGGACGAAAAGACGGGGCAGTTCTCGTCCGTGCGCGGCATCAACTGCACCATCGGCCTGCCCATCATCCGCACCTCGGTCGATCATGGCACGGCCTTCGACCGCGCGGGGCAAAACCTCTCGCGGGAAGACAGCATGCTCGATGCGATCTTCATGGCCGTGCGCATGGCGGAGCATCTCAGCCTGATCCAAGAGGCCGCCACATGAGCGCGCCCCGCGAAGGCCTCCGCCGTGGCACCCGGGGCGTGCAGGCCTCCCTTGGCCAAACCATCCTCCTGCTGTCGTTTTTTACGCTGCTTTGGGCCGGATTCATGCTGTTTGGGCTGCTGGCTTCGCCGCTGCCGCCCGCCTTGCCCATCGCGCTGGCCGTCTGCCTTTTGCTGCCGGCCATTTGGCTGCTGCGCGGCGGCCTGGCCTGCCTGGCCCGCGCCAAGGCCATGCCGGCCGGCGAAGCCCCCAGCGAGACCGAAAGGCGGGCCGAACGCCGCTGGAACCTCATCTTTGGCCTGCAGGGCGGCGCGATCGGCCTGGTCTGCACGCTTTTGGGGGCTTTTAGGCTCTATGCCCAGATCGGTCCGGCGGTGCTGCTCATCGTCGGGCTGCACTACATCCCCCTGGGCATGCTCTATCGCACCAAGATCCACGGCCTGGTCGCCCTGCCAGTGATCCTCATCGCCCTGCTGGGGCTGCTCTCGCTGGCTACGGGCTTCCTTTCGGCGTTCGCCCCCGGCGTCTGCGCCCTCGCGGGCGGGCTCAGCACCGCCATCCTGGGGCTCTGGGTGCTCAAAACCGCCGAGGGGGGCGAAAGAGCATGAACGCGGCGCCTGGCAGCCCTGTTCGGCTCCTTCTTCTGGCCGATGATTTGACTGGCGCGCTCGACAGCGGCGCCGCCCTTTCGCAGCAGGGCATCGAAACCCTGGTCGCCGTGGAGCGCGACTTCCCACTCGCCGCGGCCGGAGCGGATGCCCTCGTTCTAAACCTAGAAAGCCGCCATTTGCCCCCCAAAGAAGCCTACGGCCGCTGCTTTGCGGCGGCCCGCCAAGCAAGGCGGCTCGGCATCCCCTTCGCTTATAAAAAGACCGACTCCGCCCTGCGCGGCAACCCGGGCCCCGAGCTTTGCGCCCTGCGCGACGCATTTGGCCAAAATCTCGCCTTCGTGCCCGCCTTCCCAGCGATGAACCGCTATTTGCGGGGGAGCACGCTGTTCATCGAGGGCGTGCCGGTCGCGGAATCGCCCTTTGGCCGCGACCCCTTCAACCCCGTAACGCACTCCGCGCTGCCAGATATCCTCGGCTGCGAGCTCACGCTCGTCCCCTCGGGCCAGGCGCCCAAAATCGGCCGCTTCCCGGCGCTTTACGCCTTCGAGGGCAAAACGCGGGCCGATCTTGCCGCTATCGCGCGGCGGCTCCGGCCGCTGGACTTCTCTCTTGCCGCGGGCTGCGCCGGCTTTGCCGAGTTTTTGCCCTTGCTTTGGGATCTGCCCACAAAGGCTCTGCCCGGCTTCCGCCCGCTGCCACAGCTACTCGTGCTCTGCGGCAGCCTGAACGAGTTTTCTCTTGGCCAGCTTGGCTTTGCCGAAAGGGCCGGCGCGTTCAGCCTCACCCTGGGCGAAAGGGAGCTTGAAAACCCGGCTCTGCTGCCCTTGGCCCAAATCGAAAAAGCCCTGCGCTCGGGCTGCGCCATCCTGCGCACGCAGGCGGTTGCAGGCCCTGTCTGCGAAGCCCGCCGCGCTGCCACCGCCGAAGCCTTAGGCAGGATCGCCGCTCTGCTCATCGCCCAAAACCCGGCCGCCACGCCCTTCCTCATCGGCGGGGATACCTTGCTGGCCGCCATGCGCGCCATGCGCTGCCAAACCCTGCAGCCGCTTTCTACCCTTGCGCCCGGCGTAGTGCTCTGCCACGCGCAAACGCCCGCAGGGCAGCTCCCCCTCCTCACCAAATCCGGCGGTCTTGGCCCGGTGGATGTCATTCCGCGCGCCGCCGCCTTCCTTTCACAACCACAGCACTAAAAACGCCTTCTGAAGGAGGTCTTCCCCATGCGCCTTTCCGAAGTTCCGCTCCACCGCGTCAAGCTCAGGCAGCTTTCCGCCCCGCTGGGCGACATTCCCCAAAAGCTCCGCGCCGAATTTAGTCTCTCGGTCGCGCCGAAGCTCCGGCCCGGGATGCGAATCGCCCTCGCCCTGGGCTCCCGAGGGATCAACAACCTCGCCCTCATCGCACAGACCTTGGTCGGGCTCCTTCGCGAGGCCGGCACATCCTGCTTCATCGTCCCCGCGATGGGCAGCCACGGCGGCGCGACGCCCGAAGGCCAGCGCGCCGTCCTGGCCGATTACGGCATCACCGAAGAGAAGATCGGCGCACCCGTGCTTTCTTCGCTCGAGGTGGTTTCCTTAGGCTCCACGGGCGGAAACCCCGACATCCCGGTCTTTATCGATAAGGCTGCCTTCGGGGCGGACGGCGTCATCGCGGTCAACCGCATCAAACCCCACACCGACTTTCACGGCGAGCACGAGAGCGGCATCGTCAAGATGCTGACCATCGGCCTGGGGAAGCACCGCCAGGCCATCCAGATGCACACTTACGGTGCCTCGGGCCTTAGGGACTACATCCCCAGGGTTTCGCAAAAAGTGATTGAGAGCGTCAAGATCCTGAGTTGCCTGGCCGTTCTGGAAGACGGTTACGACCAGACCGCCGACCTCGCCTTCGCCTCAGGCGACGAGATCTTTGCGCTCGACAAGGCCTTCCTCGCCCGTTCCCGCCAGATGATGGCCAAGCTGCCCTTCGAGCAGCTCGACGTGCTCGTGGTCGATGAGATGGGCAAGGATCTTTCGGGCACCGGCATGGATACGAACGTGATCGGCCGCCTGCGCATCGACGGGCAGGCGGACGGCCTGCCAAAGGTCGGCGCCATCGCGGTTTTGGGCCTCACCCCGGCCAGCCATGGCAACGCCTTGGGCGTGGGCCTGGCCGATGTGTGCACCCGCCGCCTGGCGGAGCAGATCGACTGGAGCGCGACCTACCAAAACGTCGTCACCAGCGGCTTTTTGGCGCGGGGTTTTCTGCCCGTCGTTCGGGACGATGACAAAAGCGCCATCGAGCTTGCCATCGCCTCTTCAGGCGCGCGAAACCCGGCCGCCCTGCGCCTGGCGCGCATCCGCAACACCCTGCATCTGGATGAGATCCTGGTCAGCCAGCCCCTGCTTGACGAGCTTCTGCAAAGCGGCAGGGGGGAAAGGCTTTAAACCTAACCCCAGCAAACGGCAAAAAGGGTAGGAGGGTAGACTATGTTTCCTCCACGTCGGTTCGGCCGGGCGTGCGGCGCCCTGCTCCACTTTGGCCTGCGCGCGGCCTTCGTGGCCCTCCTGCTCGCGCTGATGCCGCCACTGTTGCAGGCTTCGGCCGCGCCGGGCGCCCTTTTTTCGGCCCCGGGCACCGCACTGGCCGCCGGCGGCCCCGCCTTCGCCGCCACAGCCCCCACCTTGCCCGCCGCCAGGCTCCCCGCGCGCGGCTACTGGCAGGCAGGCGTGTATTACAACCCCTTCGCCGCGCTCGCCTTCGCCCCTCCGGGCGATTGGCAGCCAGCCGGCGACGCGGAGCTGCTCGAGCGCTTCGGGCTTGAGGAAGATGCCCTGCCAGCCGAGGGCGCGCCCTATCCAGAAAACCCTCCTCCCGGCGCCATGCTGCTCGACATGCAGGCCTATGACCCCTTGACCGGCGCCAATCTTCTCCTGCGCCTGCACCGCTACGCGGGCGAGTGGGAGGGCTATATGCCGGCCCTGCTGGCCGCCCTGCTGCAAAGCCAAAGCTTCGAATACGAGAGCGACGGCCAAATTCGCCCCCTCGAGCTGGCCGGGCAGAGCTGGCTCTATTTCAGCGTGCAAATCAAGGGCCTGCGCGCCAGCCAACTCTATCTGGCGCGAGATTTGGGCGACTGCGCGCTGCTGGTCAACGTGCTAGCCGTGGGCGGCGCCTCGCCCGATGAAACTCTCGACTATTTCCGCCCCCTTGAAAGCTAATTCTTCAATTTTCCGCCTTGTCTTGTGCTTTTTTCCCTAATCCCCCCTCCCCCCCCTATGTTATATTAGTAAAGAACATGGTGGGGAGGGATTTCTTTGAGTTATGAACGCAGGGGCCTTTCCAGAGCCGCAACCACTATCATCGCTACGATCATCACAGCAGCAGCAACGCTGGGGGCCGCCTACATCGCGATCATCCCCCAAGTGCGCAAGGAAACCACGGTCAGCGTATTGGGGCAAGCCGCCGAAACCCTAAAAATCGAAACCCAAACGGCGTATAACAACGGCTACGCGAAGGGAAGCGACAATGCGAAAGACCCCGCGCGCCTTAGCGAGGCCTACCAGGAGGGATATTCTGCAGGCGTCCCTGACGGCGAAGCCAGCGGGAAGGCCGCTGGCCACTCGCTGGGCCTTGTTGAGGGCCAGGCAAAGGGCGAATCCATAGGCTATGAACGAGGGGTAAACGATGCTTGGGCCGCTGGGCGGGCACCACTGCCCGTTGATATTCCCGCCGCGCCAGCGTTTTCGACCGGCGGACCCTCTGCCACACCACCGACGCCTAGCGACGGCACACCCCTTTTTGACCCGAAGGTGATTCCCCTCGTGAACTCCGAGAATTGGCCATTGGATGAGGGTGCAAAGAAGGATTCCGTCGGGAATACGTACACGCCCGAGCACTACGTTATCACCAATGACTATACGTGGACGAGCGATTATAAAAGAAGCTACGCTGAGTTCAATATTCGGCAAGCGTATACGAAACTGGTTGGCAAGGTCGCGGTTCATCAAGAAAGTCCAGATCGTGATGCCGTCTTCATCATCTACGCCGATGACGAGGAGATCTACAACCATACCTTCAAGCGTTCCGATTACCCTCTGGATCTGGAGCTCACCATCCCGAAGGGCACGAAAATTCTTAGGCTTTGGGAGCAGTCCGGTGGCTCCCTCCTCCTGATGGACTTCATGCTCTACCCATAGACCAAGCACACCGGCAAGGGGGCCGCGCCAAAGGCGCGGCCCCCTTGCTTTATATCGTTCGGCGTCATTCCCAACGCCCTCGCCCAGCCCCGCTAGGGGCTCGCCGGGGCAAATCGCGTTAGCCCAGCACAGGCGGCTCTCTTCGCCATCGCGCCTGCCCGCCGCCGTCCCTTCGCCGCGTCACTCGTCGTCATTGCGAGCCCCTTCTCCGTCATTGCGAGCGCCAGCGAAGCAATCCAGCGTGCTTCCCCCTTGATGGAGGGAGCCTTCTTCTTGCCTCGCCTGCCGCAGCTTTTACGCCTGGAGGCGCGCTTCCCCCTGCGCGGGCATGCCGCGCTCCAAATGCTTGCGGTAAATGGAAAGGAGCAGATCAGCCATGTAGCGCATCTGGTATAGGTCAATCGAACCGAAGGGCGCGCCTAGAATCTGCTCGATGGCATAGCGGTAGAGCTCGAGATATTCGAGGATTTTGGCCGTGTTCGGCGGCTCTTTGCCGGTGAGCAAAAAGGCGATCTGATCCGAGAGACTGGCCCCGAGCTGCAGCACCAGCGCGCCGGCGCCGCCCGGATAAGGCGTCAAAAACTCGCCGGAATCGACCCCTTTTTGCACGATTTCATCCACAATGGGCAGGCAAAGCTCAAAAAGGCGGCGCTTGAGATGCTCGCGCAGCAGCAGGTTGCCGCCTAAATAGCCCACGCGGATGAGCAAGCCCAAAAAGTCGCTGCGATCGCCGCGCCAAAGGCCGTTCTTGTCGAACATCGCGTTGATCTGGTCGGCGCATTGCCCCGGGCAATTTACGACCGCCTCGCGGATCGCTTCGTGGGTCGAGAGCGCCTTTTCCTCGCAGATGCTCATCAAAAGGGCCTCTTTACTCTCGAAATGGTGATAGAACCCACCCTTTGAAAGGCCGAGTACCTCAAGAATATCGTCAATGGTGGTGCTTTCATAGCCTTTTTGGTAAAAGAGCTCCTCCGCCACGCGCAGAATTTCCGCCTTCTTCCGCTCGCCCTTCTTCATAAAATCCGCCCCTTCTTTTTTTCCATTTTAGTTTGGCCCGCGCTCGCCGTCAAGATTCATTTTGGTGCTTTTTGCGCAAGCTTAGAGCTTGTTTTTCGACAAGGCTCGCAGTTCTCACTCTAATTTTACAATTCATGGCGGCTCAGCTCGATTTTGCGCATGGCATTTTAAAGCAAGATGCGGAAGAGTACAGCATCATCGGCGCAGAAGGGGGAGGCGAAACACGATGAAATGGCGATTGTCGACCTTGGTTCAAATACGCTGAGGCTAATCGCCTTCCGGGTTGAGGGGGAAAGCTTTCAAAGCGCGCTGAGCGAAAAGGTCGTGGCCGGGCTTGCGGGCCTTGTGCGGGGCGATGTTCTGACGCCCAAGGGCATCGAAGCAGCTCTCAGAGCACCCGCGGCCCTCAAAGGGATTCTAGACACACTGCAAATCGCAGATATCCGCAGATAGACAGCCAAAACCTCTTCATTCAGCAAGCGCGCGAGCGGCGCGAAGCCATGGCGGAGCGCGCCGCGGAAAAGCCCGTGATCTGGAGGCTGTTGCTGCGCAATTTGGGCGGCGCCAAACGGCACAGAGTAACAAAAAAATCCGCCTTCGGGCGGATTTTTATGCGTTTACAGCCCCTTTCAGGTCAGGTGGCAGGCGACGAGATGCCCGGGGGTAACCTCGCGCAAGTCGGGCTTTTCGGCATGGCAGCGCCCGCAAGCGCTGGGGCAGCGGCTGGCGAAGGGGCAGCCCGGCGGGGTGTGGATGGGGCTTGGCACATCCCCGGTGAGGATGGTGCGGCGCTTTTCACGCTCCGCCCTGGGGTCCGGAATGGGCACGGCCGAGAGCAGTGCGTTGGAGTAGGGGTGCAGGGTGCGGGCATAAAGCTCCTCGCTTGAGGCCAGCTCCACCAGATGGCCAAGGTACATCACGCCGATGCGGCTTGAGATGTATTTGACCACGTTGAGGTCGTGCGCGATGAAAAGATAGGTCAGGTTCAATCGCTCCTGCAGGTCGTGCAGCAGGTTGATGATTTGGCTTTGGATCGACACGTCGAGCGCGGAAATCGGCTCATCGCAGACGATGAACTCAGGCTCGATCGCCAAGGCCCTGGCGATGCCGATGCGCTGGCGCTGCCCGCCCGAAAACTCGTGCGGGAAGCGGTTGGCGTGCTCGCGATTCAGGCCGACCATCTCTAAAAGCTCGGTGACGCGCTCGGTTCTGCGCCTTGCGTCGTACATGCCGTGAATGATCATGCCCTCGGCGATGATGGAACCTACCGTCATGCGCGGGTCCAGGGACGCGTAGGGGTCTTGGAAGATGATTTGGGCCTTTTTGGCGTAGCGGAAGCGCGCGCCCGGCCGGTTTGGGTTCAATTCCGCGCCCCCATAGAGGATTTTGCCCTTCGTGGCGCCGTAGATGCCCATCAAAACCCGCCCTAGGGTGGATTTTCCGCAGCCGCTCTCGCCCACGAGCCCGAAGGTTTCGCCGCGGAAGATGTCAAAGCTCACATCATCGACCGCCTTGAGCGTTCCGCCCGAGACATGGAAGTATTTGCAGAGGGCGCTGACCTCTAAAAGCTTTTCGGCGTTCATGCCTTCGCACCTCCCCTTGCCGTCTTGGGGCAATCCTTGTGCAAGAGCCAGCAGGCTGCCTCGTGCCCCGCCCCGAGGGGGAAGTCCGGCGGCATCTGCTCCCTGCAAATCTTCATGGCATACGCGCAGCGCCCGGCGAAGGGGCAGCCCTTTGGCGGCTGGAAGAGATCCGGCGGGGTACCCGGGATCGACACCAGCCTGCCGCTCGCACGGTCACTGTCGGGCCTGGGGAGGCTGTTGAGCAGCGCCTCGGTGTAGGGGTGGGCGTGAGCATAGAAGATATCTTCCTGGCTGCCGGTTTCGACGATCTTGCCGGCGTACATCACGGCGACGCGGTGCGCCATGCCGGCCACCACGCCCAGGTCGTGGGTGATGAGGATGATGGCGGTCTGCGTTTCTTTCTGGATGGCCGAAAGCAGATCGATGATCTGGGCCTGGATGGTCACATCCAGGGCGGTAGTGGGTTCGTCCGCAATCAAGAGCTGCGGATTGCACGACAGGGCCATGGCGATCATCACGCGCTGGCGCATGCCTCCCGAAAATTCGTGCGGATACTGCTTGACGCGCTGGGCCGCGTTAGGAATGCGCACCTGCTCGAGCAGCTCGACGGCCCGCTTTGCGGCCGCAGCGGCGCTTAAGCCCTGGTGGTGGCGAATCGCCTCCGCGAGCTGCTTGCCGATGGGCATCGTGGGGTTCAGGGAGGTCATCGGATCCTGAAAGATCATGGCCACATCCTTGCCGCGGATGGAACGGAGCTGCTTGGCGCTGGCGTGAACAACATCCTGCCCGCAAAGGCTGATGCCGCCGTGCACGACCCGCGCCGGGGGCTCGGGGTTCAGCCGCATGACGGATTGGGCGGTCACGGACTTGCCGCAGCCGCTCTCGCCCACGATGGCCAGCACCTCGCCCTGATCCACGTGCAGGGAAACGCCGCGCACGGCCCTGACCTCGCCCGCGTAGGTATCGAAGGACACGTAGAGATCCTCAATCGTTAAAACCCTTTCCATTTCGCGTCCCCTCCTCCTTATGTGCGCAGGCGCGGATCGAGCGCGTCGCGCAATCCGTCACCCAGCATGTTGAACGAGAGCATCGTCAGGCTGATGACGACTGCAGGCAAAAGAAGCTGCTGAGGGTAGAACATGAAGCGAAGCGTGCCCTCCTGCGCGAGGTTGCCCAGGCTTGGGTGGGGCAGCGGCACGCCCATGCCGATGTAAGAGAGGAAGGCCTCCGTAAAGATGGCGCTGGGGATGGCCAGCGTCAAGTTGACGATGAGCACCGAGAGCAGGTTGGGCACGATGTGCCTGGTGATGAGCCGCCAGGGGCTGGAACCCAGCGCGTGCGCCGCGATGATGAACTCCTGGGTGCGCAAACTCAGTACCTGGCCGCGGGTGAGCCGCGCGCTGCCCACCCAGCCTACAATCGCGTAGGCGATGATGAGGCTCGTCACGCCGGACTTCATGATCATGCTCAAGAGGATGACGATGATGAGGTAGGGGATGCCGATGATGATCTCGATGAAACGCATCATGATATTATCGATCCAGCCGCCGAAGTAACCGGCCAGCGCGCCGTAAATCACGCCGATGAGCAAGTTGATCACCACGACCGAGACGGCGATATACAGGCTGGTTCTGGTGCCCAGCCACAGCCGCATGAAGAGATCACGGCCCAAATCGTCGGTGCCGAAAACATGCAGGTGGCCGTCTTCAGCGCGGAAGAACATGGGCTTGTTGGGGTGCGTCAAGTGCTGTTCCGACATGGTGTATGGGCTGACCAGCGGCACAATGAGCGCGAACAAAACCAAAACCACGAGAAAGACCATGCAGGCCACGGCCACCTTGTTTTGCATGAGGCGGCGCATCGCGTCCCGCCAGTAGCTGATCGAAGGGCGGACGATCTCGTCGCGCCGCTCCGCGTCGGGGCCGACATGGGCAAAGGCTTCGGCGCCCAGATCACAGTCGGCCGGCAAGGTTTTTTCGGGCTCAAATGCGGCTTTTGCCGCGTTTTTGGCGTTGCTCATGCTATGATTCCCTCCTGGAGCCCGTCAGCTTGATGCGCGGGTCGATGAAGCCATAAAGAATATCGACCACCAGGGTCGCGACCACCAAAAAGATGCCGTAAAACACCGTCGTGCCCGCGATCATGGTGTAATCGTTCTCGCGAATGGACTTGACGAAGAACTGCCCAAGCCCCGGGATATTGAAGATGGATTCCACCACGAAGGTGCCGGTTAAGAGCGTGGCCGCCGTGGGGCCAAGAATCGTCACCACGGGCAAAATCGCGTTGCGCAGCGCGTGCCGGCCCACGATTGCGGAATCGGTCAGGCCCTTGGCGCGCGCGGTCTTGATATAATCCTGCCCGAGCACGTCCAGCATGCTGGTGCGCGTAAGCCTGGCCACCGTGGCCATGGTGCCAAAGCAGAGCGCCAGCGTGGGCAAGACCTTGGTGGCCTCATCCTTCCAGCCCATGGTGGGCAGGCCGAAGCCGAACCAGGCCTTGAACCTGACCGCAAAGAGATATTGCAGCAACGCGCCCATGATAAAGCTGGGAATCGACACGCCGATGACCGCAAGCGTCATGGCTGCTGAATCCCAGGCGGTGTTGCGCTTGATGGCCGCGATGATGCCAAGCCCCACGCCAAAGCAGGCGGCGAAGATCAGCGCGCGGATGCCAAGCTCTGCGGAATAGGGGAAGCTGCTGGCGATGATCGAGTTCACCGGCCGGTTATACTTAATCGAAAGGCCCAGATCGCCGTGCAGAAAGTTGTTCATATAGATGAGAAACTGCTCCCAAAGGGGCTTATCCAGCCCGTATTTGGCATAAAGGGCGTCCATCGTCACCTGGCTGATCGCCTTATCGCCAAGGAAGGGGTTGCCCGGCAGGAGCTGCATCATCAAAAAGGTCAGCACCATCAGGAAGAAGACCGTCAGCGCCGCATAGCCGACGCGCTTTAATATATAGCTGAGCAATGCCATATTCCCTCATCTCCTCTCGCAAATTCGCCGTTTTCATCCTTCTTATGATAGTACAAAGCTCCGCGCTCTGCAATAGGAACCAAAGAAAAAGCGGGGCCATTCATGCGATGGCCCCGCTTGCGCCCTCCTGGCGCGGATCTTGCCTTTGGGCTTAGGCCACCTTGGCCCAGCGGAAGTTCATGTCGTCAAAAGCGGTGCGGACCACGCCGGTCAGCCTGTCGGAAGTGATGTAGTCGCGGCGGCGGTTATAGATCGGGCCGATGGGCATATCTTCGGCGATGATCTTCTCGATCGCGATCAGCATCTCGTCGCGCTTTGCCGCATCCGACTCGAAAAGGGCCTGTGCCACGAGCGCGTCATATTCGGTGTTCGCGTAGGAGGTGTGGTTGTTGCCCGAACCCGAAACGAAGAGATCAAGGAAGGTCATCGGGTCGTTATAGTCGGGACCCCAGCCTGCCATGACCACAGAAAAGTCCTTGTTCGTCATGCGCTCAAGGCGGTTCTGATAGGTCATCTGCTGGATCTCGACATCAAGGCCCAGGTGCGTCTTCCACTGCTCCTGGAAGAAGGCGCAGTTCTTGGCGGCGGTGTCGCCCTCATCGGTGATGATGACGAATTTGAGGTCGGCCGCGGTCATGCCTTCCTCGGCCAGGCCCTCCTCAAAGAGGGCTTTCACGGCGCTGTAGTCCCCATCGGTCGGGATGCGCTCATAGAGCTTGCCCACCTTTTCGGCGAAGCTGCCGCCCTGGATCGCCGGGGGCACGAAGGAATACGCCGCGGTCGAGGAGTTCTTGATCACGGTGGAGATGAACAGCTCGGCATCCACCGCCAGGGTGAGGGCCTTGCGAACCTTCTTGTTATTCAGCCCCTTCTGGGCGGTGTTGTATTCAAAGTACCAAGCCGAACCGTCGTCGTAGTGCAGCACTTCCTTGCCCTCGCTCGTGAGCTGAGCCGACTGCTCGGCGTTCAGGCCAATCATGTCGATTTCGCCGCTCACAAAGGCGTTGTAGGCCGTGTTCGTGTCGGAAATCATCTCGATGCGGATTTCTTCCACGTCGATATTCGCGGCGTCCCAGTAGCTCGGGTTCTTCTTGAGCACCATATAGCTCTCGTGCACCCAGTCGGCGATGGTGTAGGCGCCATTGGTCATGATATTTTCTTTTTCGGTGCCGTATGCGGTGGCGCCGATGGTCTCATAGCCTGCCTGGGGCACCGGCATGGTGCTCGGGAAGGCCAGAACCGAGAGGAAGTACTGGCACGGGAAGGCCATGGTGACTTGCAGGGTGCTCTCGTCAATCGCCTTCCAGCCCACGTTGCCCTCGTAGCCCAGCGCGGTGAGCAGGGCCTTGTTTTCGGCGCTCAGCTCGGCGGCGTTGAGCTTCTCGCTCGCGCCCAGGAAGAGCGAAGCCCAGGTGCCCGCGTACTCCGCGCCGGTTTCGGGCGTGAAGAAGGTATCCCAGGCGAAAACGAAGTCTTTCGCGGTGACGGGGCTGCCGTCGTTCCACGCGGCGCCCTGGCGCAGGTGGAAGGTATAGGTCAGCGTTTCCGCGTCATAGTCCCAGCTCTCGGCCACGCCGGGGATGGGGTTATCGTTCTGGTCGAGTATGGTCAGACCGTCCACGATGTGACGCAGCACGTTCATGGAACCGGTCGAGGTCGTCAGGATGGTGTTCATTTCAGGGGGCTCCTGCCCAAGGTTGATCACGATGCTCTTCCCGCCATCCGCCGGGGGCGCGTCAGTCGCCGTAGGTTCGGCGCTCTGGCCCTGGGTCGGTGCCGCGGTCGCCTCGCCGCCCGCGTCGGGCGTCGGGCTCGGGCTCGCGCAGCCCGCGAGCAGGCTCGTGGCGAGCAGCAGGCTCAAAACCAGTGCCACTAGCTTCTTCATTATGATGTTTCCTCCTTTTAATGCGTTTGAGGAACGCTTTCGCACTCCCCCATATGCGGCGCGAATTACGCCGTCCTTGCAGTATATAAGGGTTGTGTAAACTTTTCAAGTCCATCTAGGCGCAACCCCATAAATATCCGCATTTTTTATCGTAAACGGCAAAAAAAGCGCCTTTATGCTAAAAAGCGCTGGCCAACGCCGTGAATCGGCAGGTTAACATCATATAAAATGCCAGCTTCCCAAGGCGGGGGTAAAGATGGTATAATTCCACTGGAATGATCGTTATCCACTCAGTTCAAGGAGGCTTTGCATGGACGCCGTTCTAAAGCCGCTGGCCGAGTTTTTTCAGGGCCTGCTCGCGCCCTACATGCCGCAGGCGCTGCCCGCCAGGCTCGATTTTCTCTTCTTCGCGGCGCAAGCCGCCCTAATCGCGGGCGGCGCGCTCCTGCTGCTCGCACTGCTGACGCTGCTCATCAGTGTGCTTCGGGTGCGGCGCAGGGTAGCACTTTACAAGTAAGCCGCAAGCGAAGTGGAACGCAAGGGAATGGCCAATTCGCCCCAATATGCCCCCCTCCCGCGGGCGCTGATCGCGTTGTTGCGCTTTTTTTCGCGTTTCCGTGGGCGAGTGCGCACGGAGGGGGTGCTTTTTCGCCCCAACCCGCGAGTGTTCATCGGCCGGCATCTCAATAATTACGGCCCCGTAGCGATGTATCTGCACATGCCGGTGCATTTCAGGCTGTGGGCCTTCGGCGCCTTTATGCAGGGCAAGAGCTGCTATCGCCACCTGCGTCAATACACCTTCAGCCAGCGCATGCGCTTCCCCGCGCCCATCGCCGCGCTCTTCGCCTTCGCCCTTAGCGGGCCCACCGCGGTGCTGCTCAAGGGCCTGCGCTGCATCCCAGTCCACCGCATGAGCAAGCGCATTCTCGAAACCATCGACTGCTCTGTGCGGGCCCTGCAAAGAGGCGAAAACATCATGATCCTGGTCGATAAGGATTATCGCAGCACCCAAAGGGAAGTGGGCGAGCTGTATTCCGGCGTGGCGCAGCTTGCCCGGCGCTATTTCAAGGCCACGGGCGAAGCGCTCGAGTTCGCGCCCGTCGCCCTGAGCCGCAAGGCGCACCGCCTGCGCATCGGCGAGAGCCTGAGCCTCGACACGGAACGGCCCTTCGCCGAAGCTAAGGAGATCCTGATGCAGAACCTGCGGGCGGCGCTGAGCCAAAGCTACTAAGAGCCAATCATAGCAAGGGGGAATCGGCATGGACGCATTGCGCCGAAAGCGCGGCTTCATCTGCGATATGGATGGGGTGATCTACCAAGGCAACCATCTATTGCCGGGCGTGAAGGAATTCATCGCCTGGCTTTACGAAGAGGGCAAAAGCTTCCTGTTTTTAACCAACTCCTCGGAGCGTTCTCCCCTTGAGCTTCAGCAAAAGCTCAGCCGCCTGGGGCTCGACGTGAGCGCGGAGCATTTCTACACCTCGGCCCTGGCCACCGCGCAGTTCGTGGCCACGCAGCGGCCCGGTTGCAGTGCCTATGTGATCGGCGAACCGGGCCTCGTGGGCGCCCTCTACAGCGCCGGGGTGACGATGAACGAGGTCAACCCCGACTATGTCATCGTGGGCGAAACCAGGAGCTACTCCTTCGAGCGCATCGAGCGAGCGATCTGGCTGGTGCAAAAAGGCGCGCGGCTTCTGGGCACCAATCCGGATCTCACCGGCCCGAGCGAAAGGGGCATCATGCCAGCGACCAAGGCGCTCATCGCCCCGATTGAAATGGCCACGGGCAAGCTGGCTTATTATGTGGGCAAACCCAACCCCTTAATGATGCGCCACGCCATGCGCGCCCTCGGCGAAGACCAGAAGGATACGGCCATCATCGGCGACAGGATGGACACCGACATCGTGGCCGGCATCGAGTCCGAAATCGAAACTGCCCTGGTTCTTTCCGGCGTCACCGCGCGCGAACACGTCGAGGATTACCCCTACAGGCCCAGTTACATCCTCGATGGGGTGGGGGATATCCCGGGCTAGGCGCGGCCGCCGCGACGCCCTTATGAGTTGGGAGGCCACAGCCCCGATGAGAAAAACGCAAAAAAGCCTGATCACAACCCTTTTTGCGCTTTATGCGCTGCTCCTGGCGGGGGTTATCCTCTTTAAGCTGCCCTTTTATTCAGACTTTTCAGAGCGGGCGCGAGTCGTTAACCTGGTTCCCTTCCAAGGCGTGGGCGAAGGCGCAGCGCGGCACGAAATCCTGCTCAACATCCTGCTTTTCGTCCCCTTTGGGCTCTATCTCTCCATGCTCAGGGGCGAATGGCCCTTTTTTGTACGGCTTCTGCCCATCTTCGCCGCCTCCCTGGCGTTTGAGCTGCTTCAGTTCGCCTTCGGGATCGGCATCAGCGACCTGAGCGACCTCATCGGCAACACCCTCGGCGGCGCGCTCGGCATCGGGGCCTTCGCCCTGCTGCGCAGGCTCTTAAAGGGCCGGGTTTTGCCCGTTCTCAGCGCGTTCGCCCTGGCCGCGACCGGCTATGCGCTGGTCTGTTTTGGCTATCTCTTTTTCTTAAGCCATTTCGTGATGGCGCAACCGCAATAGCCTTCTTTGAAGGCAGTTCCTCGCCCTTCAAGGCCCGCGCTCTATCGTCGTTGCGAGCGGCGGCGAAGCAATCCAGCGTTTCCCCTTTGTGTCGGGCCGAACGAAACATCTGCCGGATTGCCGCGGCGCTTTCGCTCCTCTCAATGGCAACGAAGCCGGCGCCCCTCCCCCGCCGAATCCCCTTTTCTTGCCCCGGCCTGCATAGCTTCGCGGGTGCATTCATAGCAATGAAGGGAAGAGTACTTCGCTTGAAGGAGGCGGCACCGATGATGGGCACACACGAAGAAACAAGGCAACTGCGCGGCAGAGCGCATATGATTTCCCTCGATAATAGGGAAAGGGCAAGTTTTTCCGGCGTCACGGATCTGGAAAGCTTCAACGATGAGGAGGTCGTCATGGTCACGGAACTGGGCGTCATCGTCCTGGCTGGGCAGGAGCTGCACATTTCCAAGCTCAACCTTGAAGACGGCCAGCTCGTCGTGGAAGGAAGGGTGGACGCAGTGGAATACATCGACGGGAACAAGCCCCAAAGGCGCGGCCTTTTCGGCAAGATTCTAAAGTAGCGCCAAGCTTTAGCGCAAACGCGAAAGAGGGAAAGGAATTGCTGTTTTCAACCGCCGGGCAGGCCCATATCTTCTTGGTCACGGTGGCATTGGGCGCTGCCATGGGCCTTGTGCACGACGGGGTCGAGCTGATCTATCTGCTCTTCCCCGCGCGCGCCTTGCGCTGGCTGCTCGAATCCCTCTTCTTCGCCCTTTGCGTCTATGCCGCTTTCTCGGTCCTTTTGCGGGTGAACGCCGGGGAGCTTCGCGCCTACACGGTCTTGGGCATGGGCGTGGGCTGGTGCCTCTATTTGCTTTCGCTCGGGCAACTTTTTCGCAAGATCGCTGCGTTTTTGGGCTCGCTCCCAAAAAGGCTGCGCAAAAACCGTATTACCGGGCAATTCTTTCGTTGACAAAGCTTGGCTCCACGCGCTAGGATAGGCTTTAGTAACGAAATGACTTAACGGTGGGGGCGCAATGTCAAACAAACGTAAAATCCTTCTCTTCATCGGGCTATGCGCGCTACTGGCCCTTTGCTATTTTGGCGCGGCCGCGTTGCGCCAGCGGGATGAAATCGCGCAGATCAGCGCCCAAAACAAAGCCCTTCGCGAGGAGCTCGCCGCCCTTGATCTGCGCCGTTCCGCGCTCAAGAGCGACCTTGCGCTTTCGCGCTCAGACGAATACATCGAGCGGATCGCCCGCGAATTTGGCTTCATCAAGGAGGGGGAAATCAAGTTCATCGCCTCCGACGGCAGCGCCGTGCCCGAGCCTTCGGCCAGCCCCCCGCCCGAATAATTCCATGTCTTGCGATTTTTAATGCTCGCCAAAAAGGGGCGGCTCCGCCAAGCGGAACCGCCCCTTTTCTTATTGCTTTTTGACTTTTTCCTTAGGCCTTGACCGCGCTTCTGTCGGTGTAGTGCGTATGCAGGAGCTCATGCGCAAGATGGCCATTGGGCTCGCCCAAAAACTCGGCATAGAGCTTCTTCAGCGATTCATTCTGATGGGATTTTCGCAGCGTCATAGCTTCATCCTCGGTGTAGATGGCCTTGGCGCGCACCTGGCGCGGGTCCATATCCAGGCGCACGCGGGAGGAAACGATGGGCTGGCCGCCGCCGGTCACGCAACCGCCCGGGCAGCCCATAACCTCGATGAAGGCATATTCCGCCTCGCCGCTCTTGACCTTTTCCATCAGCTTGCGGGCATTGCCTGTGCCGTTGGCCACGGCCACCTTGATTTCCTTGCCGGCCAGGGTCAGGCTGGCTTCCTTCACGCCCTCAATGCCGCGCACCGCGGTATAATCGAGCTTTTGAAGATCCTTGCCCTCCAAAATGTCGGCCACGGTACGAAGCGCGGCCTCCATCACGCCGCCTGTGGTGCCAAAGATGGCCGCAGCGCCGGTGGATTCGCCCAGAAGGTCGTCAAAGCCCTCGTCGGGCAGGTTCACGAAGTCGATGCCCAATTCTTTAATCATGCGGGCGAGCTCGCGGGTGGTGATCACCGCGTCCACGTCCTGCAAGCCGTTCACGTTCATTTCGGGCCTTTGGGCCTCGAACTTCTTGGCCACGCAGGGCATGACCGAAACGGTGAAGATCTTCTTGGGGTCGATGCCCGCGACCTTGGCGTAATAGCTCTTAATCACGGCGCCCAGCATCTCGTGCGGGGATTTGCAGCTTGAGAGATTGGGCAGGAACTCGGGGTAGTTGTGCTCTATGAACTTGATCCAACCCGGCGAGCAGGAGGTGATCATCGGCAGAACGCCGCCGTTTTTGATGCGGCCCAACAGTTCGGTCCCCTCTTCCATAATGGTCAGATCCGCGCCGAAGTTCGTGTCAAAGACCTTGTTAAAGCCCATCCTGCGCAGGGCGGCCGCCAGCTTGCCGGTCACGCGGGTGCCCATCGGCATGCCGAACTCTTCGCCCAGCGCCACGCGCACGGCCGGCGCAGGCTGCACAATGACGACCTTTTCGGGGTCGCCCAGGGCATCGAAGACCGCCTTGGTCGAATCCTTCTCGCGCAGCGCGCCCACCGGGCAGGCCATGATGCACTGGCCGCAGTTGATGCAGGCTACGGAGCCGATATCCGCATTGAAGGGAGGTTCGACGATGGTGTTGAAGCCGCGGTTTACGCGCCCAATCACGCCTACGCCCTGCACGCTGTGGCAAGCCGCGACGCAGCGGCCGCAAAGGATGCACTTATTGGCATCCCGATCGATAGAAGGGGAGCTCAGGTCGGTGTCGTAGCTGTTCATCGCGCCTTCAAAGGCGATATCGCGCACGCCCAGGTTTTCGGCCATGGCCTGCAATTCGCAGTTCTGGTTGCGCACGCAGGTGAGGCACTTTCTATCGTGGCAGGAAAGGATGAGCCCCAGATTGACCTTGCGTGCCTCGCGCACGGCCGGCGTGTTGGTTTTGACCACCATGCCCTCGTTGATCGGCATCACGCAGGCGGCGCTCAATGCCCTGGCGCCGGTATCGACCACGCACATGCGGCAGGCGCCGATTTGGTTTACGTCCTTGAGGTAGCACAGGGTGGGGATGTAGATATTGGCAAGCTTCGCGGCCTCCAGCACGGTGGAACCGGCGGGGGCCTCTACCGCAATGCCATCAATGGTGAGCTTAACCATGTCCATTTTCGCTTTTCCTCCTTGGCTTTACTTGCGGGAGATCGCCGCGAAGCGGCATTTTTCCATGCAGGCGCCGCACTTGATGCACTTTGACTGGTCGATCGTGAAGCTCTTGCGCACCTCGCCCGAAATCGCGCCAACGGGGCAAATTCTCGAGCAGAGCGAGCAGCCGGTGCACTTTTCTTCGTCGATTGTGTATTGCAGGAGCGACTTGCAGTGGCCCGCGGGGCAGCGCTTTTCGTAAATGTGGGCCTCGTACTCGTCGCGGAAGTACTGCAGGGTAGACAGAACCGGGTTTGGCGCCGTCTGCCCAAGGCCGCAGAGCGCCGCCGCCTTGATGTTCTTGGCCAAGGTTTCGAGCTTTTCGATGTCGCCCTCCTCGCCCTTACCCTCGACGATGCGCTCTAAAATCTCGAGCATGCGCCTGGTGCCGATGCGGCAGGGCGGGCACTTGCCGCAGCTTTCATCCACGGTGAAATCGAGGAAGAAGCGGGCGATATCGACCATGCAGTTGTCTTCATCCATCACGATCATGCCGCCGGAGCCCATCATCGAACCGATCTCAATCAACGAATCGTAGTCGATGGAAACATCCAGGCACGAAACCGGAATGCAGCCGCCCGAGGGGCCGCCGGTCTGCGCTGCCTTGAAGGCCTTGCCGCCCGGGATGCCGCCACCGATGTCGTAGATGATCTCGCGCAGGGTCGTGCCCATGGGGATCTCGACCAGGCCGGTGTTGTTGATCTTGCCACCCAGGGCGAAGACCTTGGTGCCCTTGGACTTTTCTGTGCCCATCGAGGCGAACCAATCGGCGCCATTTAAGATGATCTGGGCGATGTTCGCATAGGTTTCTACGTTGTTGAGCACGGTGGGCTTGCCGAACAGGCCCTTGTTGGCCGGGAAAGGCGGGCGGGGCCGCGGCTCGCCGCGCTTGCCCTCGATGGAGTTCATCAGCGCGGTTTCTTCGCCGCAGACGAAGGCACCGGCGCCCAGGCGAATGTCGAGATCGAAGTCAAAGCCGGTATCGAGTATGTTTTTGCCCAGCAGGCCGTATTCCCTGGCTTGGCCGATGGCGATCTGCAGGCGCTTGACCGCGATGGGGTACTCCGCGCGCACGTAAATATAGCCCTGATCCGCGCCAATGGCGTAGGCGGCCAGCGCCATGGCCTCGATGACCGCGTGCGGATCGCCTTCCAGAACCGATCGGTCCATAAAGGCGCCGGGGTCGCCCTCATCGGCGTTACAGCAAACGTATTTTTTATCGCCCACGGCGTTGCGAGTAAACTGCCACTTCGTGCCAGTGGGGAAGCCCGCGCCGCCGCGGCCGCGCAGACCTGAGGCCTTCACCACGTCGATGACCTCCTGGGGCTGCATCTCGGTCAGCGCCTTGGCAAGGGCCTTGTAGCCGTCAAAGGCGATGTATTCATCGATGCGCTCAGGGTCAACAACGCCGCAGTTACGCAGCGCCACGCGCTTTTGCTTCTTGTAAAAATCCACCTCATCCAGGGACTTGATCGTGTCGTCTTCCTTCACCGCATCCGATACCAGAAGCCTTTTGACGATGCGGCCCTTCAAAAGGTGCTCCTGCACGATTTCATCCACATTCTCAGGCGTGATCCTGGCGTAGAACGCCCCCTCCGGGTAGACGATGACGATAGGCCCCATCTCGCACAGACCAAAGCAGCCCGTGCGCACAACCCGGACTTCCTTTTCGAGGCCCGCCTGGCCGATTCCCTCTTCAAAGAGGCGAATCAGCTCGACCGAGCCCGAGGAAGTGCACCCGGTGCCGCCGCAAACCATCACATGCGAACGGTATAAATCCATTTCCTATCCCTCCCAAACTGTTTTGCGCTTTATTTCTTTACGCTGCCGATGGTGTATTCGCCCACGACCTGGCCGTTGACGATGTGGTCGCTCATCACCCTGGCCGCCTTTTCGGGCGTCATCTTCACGTAGGTGACCTTTTCCTGCCCGGGGGCGTAGATCTCGACCAGTGGCTCAAACTCGCACATGCCGATGCATCCCGTTTGCGAAACGGCAACATCCTGCAGCTTGCGGTTGGCGACTTCCTCTACGAACTTCATCATCACGGGCCTGGCGCCCGCCGCGATGCCGCAGGTCGCCATGCCGATCACGATGCGGGTGCCCTTGCGGTCGTTGCGGATGCCGACATCCTGAAGGGTTCTTTGACGGATTGCTTCCAGATCCTTTAGGGATTTCATGATTACATACCTCCATGCAGAGATTCGATGCCTTCTTTCAGGCTTTCCATCATCCAAGCCGCCACTTCCGGGCTGTTGAGGGGAATTTCCGCCCCCAAGGCCTCGCGGATCTGGCGGGTGTCAAACATGAACTCGTCTTCGTCCACGCGCACCAGCAGCCGAAAATCAAGCTGAGGGTTAGAGTTCATCAGCAGGAAGGCGGTTCCCGCCAAATCGCCCATCGGCACGCGATCAACATGGCTCAGGCCAAATTCCGCGAAAAGCTCGGTCCCTTTCCCGGGTTCGCTCCGAATGCTCAGCCTGCCGCCGGTCATTTCCGCCCTTTCTTCAAAGAGCGGGATGCCCAGGCCCACCTTCCTGGTGGTGCGGGTCGTCGAAAAGGGGGAAGTCACGGTCTTGGCAAAATCCGCTGCCATGCCCTTGCCGTCATCGCGGATCAGGATGGTTAGGGAATCGTTTTTTTTTGATTCCGCCACCTCGATCTCGATCAGTTTGGCGCCAGCGACAATGGAATTCTGCGCCAGATCCAGAATGTGCAGTGAGAGTTCCTTCATGCGCCAGATCCCTTTCCCGCCAGCCGCCTTCTTTGCCTGAGTTTACCTGAACTTTGCCACAATGCCTGGGATATCGTCAGGCGTGAGCCTGCCAAAAACCTCGTCCCCAATCATCATCACGGGGGCCAGACCGCAGCAGCCCAGGCAGCGCGTCGCGTTCAGGGTGAACTTGCCGTCCGGCGTGGTCTTGCCCACCTCCACCTTCAGCTCGCCCGCAAGGCGATCCAAAATGGCTTGGGAGCCCTTGACGTAGCAAGCGGTGCCCATGCACACGCCGATGACGTGCTCGCCCTGCTCCTCCAGCACGAACTGCGAATAGAACGTAGCCACGCCATACACCTCGCTCAGCGTCACGCCGAGCCCCTCTGCAACGAAGCGCTGCACCTCTTCCGGCAGATAGCCAAAAATCTCCTGCGCTTTTTGCATCACGGGCATGAGCGCACCCGGTTCCAGCCGCATTTCCTCTATAAATGCCTGCAGCTGGTCAAACTTTGCCTTGCCCTTCCCATTGCGGTCAATAGACATGGACTTTCGACCCCCCTAACTGAATTTCACGGCCAGATCCCGGGCTAATCGAAGGCTCCGGGCAAGCCTTGATAATTTTATCACACTTAGCCGTGTTTTGCACCCCGTTCACACAAACTTTTTTCAGAAATTCGACTTTGGGCGGAGCAGAAGCGCGGCTGGCGTCGGCCATTTTTTCTTTGTTCATCCATATAAACGAGGTTTCGGCCGCAGGCATTCTCGCTTTGCGGTTAAAGTTCGCGCACGAATCCGTTAAGCTTCGCAGCCCCGCGCAAAGAGGGCGTTTTCCGGGCCTGACGGCCAGAAAAACGCCCTCTTTGCGCGCCCCAGGCAGCTCTAGGGCAGCAGCGCCTCCAAATAGGCAAAGCCGGGGAAACGCCGCTCCAGCCTAAACTCGATGTAGTCCTTCGCCAGCGCATAGGCCTTCCGCCCCACGCCCTCAACGGGCAGGAGCCTTTCGCCCCGCATGCCCGCCGCAAGCGCCAAAATCAGCGCCTTCGTCGCGACGGGGCTGCCCGGCGCGGCGTGCGCCGCGCAAACCGTGCCGCCTTGCTCAAAATCAAAGCGCGCATCGCGCAGCGGCCCGCCGCAGACGGCGCAGCGCCCAAGCCGCATTCCCTGGCCAATCGCCCCGGCAAAGCGCAGTAAAAACCCGGCCACCAGCCCTAGCGGTTCCTCCACATGGCTTTCGAAATAGGCCAGGGCCTGCAAAAACAGCGAAAACAGCGCCGCGTTGGCCTCGCCGGGCTGCAGCTCCTCTAAAATGAGCTGCGCGCAAAGCGCGGCGCAGCTTAGGTGCACCGGGCTTTCGCGCAGGGCGTAATGGGTCTTATCGAGCGTACAGCCCTTGAGCGTATAGCCGCCGGAACGCTCCTGCAGGAGGTACTCGCCCAGGCAAAAGGGCGTTGTGGACGCCAAATGCGGGCTGCCCGCTCGATGTGCGCCGCGCGCCGCGAAGGAGACCCTGCCGTGCTCGCGCGAAAAGAGCGTAACCATCCGGTCGTAATCCCGGTAGTTTACGCTTCGCAGCACGATCCCTTCGGTCTTAATCGGAAACGGCAGCGCTTCTCGCCTCCACGCGCAAGAATCTTACCGTCTTTAAGTTCCACGCGCGGCCCTTTTTTCCTCCCGGCAAAGCTTCACATACAATGCATAATAGGCAACGCAGCCCGTCAGCTCAAACAGCGCCCAGGCCAGGCCTTCCGCGCTCAAATCCCTCATTCCTCAAATCCTCCCGTCCTTTTTTCGGTCTATTTTCCCCCCTTCAAATCGCTTTCTTGCCTGCCAATTCCTTGCTTTAGGGCATGGCCATCCTCCGGCGGGCGCTTCAGCCCGGCGCTTTACATACGTGGAGCGATCGTGCTACAATTCCATGGCAACTCCCCTTTTGAAAGGCAGGCGACGCCACAATGCCCTCGGCTTCCAGAACCCGGGATATGACCTCGGGCGGCCCGTTGCGCCATATCCTGCTCTTTATGCTGCCGATTCTGCTGGGTAGTCTCTTTCAGCGCTTCTATAACGTGGCGGACGCAATCGTGGTGGGCCAGGCCATGGGTTCGGCCGAGCTTGCGGCAATAGGCGCCACCGGCCCTGCGACCTTCTTCCTGCTCTCGATCGCCATGGGGCTGACCCACGCCTTTTCCATCGTCACGGCCCAGTATTTTGGGGCCAAAAACGAAAGGATGGTTAAAACCACCCTCGTCAGCGGCATCTACATCACCGCAGCCTGCTCCCTGCTCTTCACCGCCACCGGTCTCCTCGCCGCAAGGCCCTTGCTGACCCTGCTCAACACCCCGGCAGAAATCCTTGAAAACTCGGTGCTCTATCTGCGCATCTGCATCGCGGGCACTGCCTTTCAGCTCAGCTACAACGGCGCAGCCTCGGTCTTGCGCGCCGTGGGCGATAGCAAGACCCCGCTTTATTTCCTCATCTTTAGCTGCATTTTGAACGTCGCGATCGATCTGCTCTTCGTTCTTTGCTTTGGCATGGGGCTTGCCGGCGTGGCCTATGCCACGGTGTTTTCGCAGTTCCTGGCGGCGTTCCTGAGCGCGTTCTACATCTTTTCGCGCTACCGCATCTTCCGCCTCGCGCGCACGGATTTCCGCCCCGACCGTTCAAGTCTTGCCCACGTGCTCAAGATTGGCTTGCCGCTGGGTCTGCAGAGCCTGCTCGTTTCGGTTGCGGACATGGCCATCGTGAGTGTGGTCAACTCCTTCGGCACCAACGTGCTAGCTGCCTACACGGCCTACAAGCGCATTCAAGAATTTGCGATGCTTTCTTACAACGCAATTGCGCAGGCCACCTCGGTCTTCGCCGGGCAGAACCTAGGCGCCCGGCAGCCGGCGCGCATCCGCGAGGGCTTTAAAAAGATCGCCCTAGTCAACATCGCCATCGCCCTGCTGATCGTGCTGGGCATCTTCCTTTCGAAAGACAGCCTTTTGCGCATCTTCATCTCGCCAAGCGATCCGCAAATCGAGCAAATCGCGGCCATCGCCGTAGAAATGCTGCGCATTTATGCTCCGTTTTACCCTGTTTTGTGCATGATTTTGCTTTACAACAATGTGCTGCGCGGCATGGGCGAGGTTTCGATTCCCCTCTTTTCGAGCCTGCTTGAGCTGGCCGTGAAAATCGGCCTGTCGTTCGGGCTGGCCGCGCTGTATGGCGCGACGGGGCTTTGGTTCGCGGCGCCGCTGAGCTGGGTCGTGGCGATGATCCCCTCGCTTTGGCTCTACCACTCCGGCAGATGGCAGCGCAGGGCGGCAGCCTTTGCCAAGGGCGAGGGCGCGAAGGCCTGAACATCGCCTTCGCCCCCTTCAGTTCAAAGAAAACGGCCCTTCGCCGGGCGCTCGCCGGGCGAAGGGCCGTTACGTTGGCCTGATTTGCGCTTTTTAAGCCCTGCTGGCGGTGGGCCGCGCCTTTTCAGGCCTTTTCAGCCCTCTGGATTGCCGCGCCGCTTCGCTTCTCGCAATGGATGGCGAGGGCGGGCTTGCTTCTTTCGGGGAGCCTCGCAGTACCCACCCGCGAAGGCCCGAAGGGCAGGGGGCAGATGGCAGCGAAGCTGCCCTCTGCCGCGCAGCGGCAGCCCGCGCGCAGCGCGGAGCTGGCCCCCGGCGCGCGAGCGCAAGCAAGCGCGCCCGCTCCCGTTCTCGTTACATCTCGTAGTGACGAATTGGCTGCGTAGAAAGCGCTATTGTCAGAGAGGGATTCCGTAGAGGGGACTGAGTCCCCCCCCCCCTGCGAAGCCGCGGAGCGGCGCTACGCCTTCGCGGCGATGAACTTCACCGCGCCGAGGAACTCCTCCACATCGTCAAAGCTATTAAAGGCCCCCAGGCTCACCCGCACCGCGCCCTGCTCCGCCGTCCCCAAGCTTTGGTGGGTCAGGGGCGCGCAATGCAGCCCGCCCCGCACGCAGATGCCGAGCTCGTCAAGCCCGTCCGCGACCTCCTGGGAGCCAAGACCCCGAACGTTGAATGAAACCGTGCCCACCCTGGCGTGCGCCTCCGGGCCACCATAGACGGTGATCTTATCCATCGAGCAAAGCCCGACGAGCAGGCGCTTGACCATCAAAAGCTCATGGGCGTAGATCTTCGCCCGGTTTTTTATGACGTACTCGATCCCGGCGCCCAGGCCCGCAAGCCCCGGGGTGTTGAGGGTGCCCGCCTCATAGCGCTCCGGACGCTCGGCGGGCTGCAAAACCTGCGCCGAGGAGGTTCCCGTGCCCCCATGCCTGGCGGGCTGCAGGTTAAGCCCCTCGCGGATATAGAGCGCGCCGGTGCCCTGCGGGCCATACAGGCCCTTGTGCCCCGGCATCGCCACCATGTCGATGCCCCAATCCTCGGGGAAGAGGGGCAAAATCCCCGCGGTCTGCGCCGCATCCACGATGAGGAGGATGCCGCGCATCCGGCAAAGTTCCGCCACGGCCTCGATGGGCTGAATCAGCCCCGTGACGTTGCTGGCGTGCGTTAAAACCACCATCTTCGTCCGCCGCGTGATGGCCTGCTCGATGGTCGGCGCCAGGCGCAGCTTGATAACGCCCTCCGCCTGCAAATAATGCAGGGGCCGAAGAACCGAGTTGTGTTCCCAAACCGTCGAAGCGACCTCCCAGCCCCGTTGCACCGCGCCGAAGATCGCGGTGTTGAGCATATCCGTGCAATTTAGCCCAAAGACCAGGTTTTCCGGATTGCTCACCCGCAAAAACGAGGCCAGCGAGCGCCTCGTCCTATCCACCACCCGGCCCGCGGCCAGCGAAAGCCGATGCCCTGCGCGGCCCGGGTTCGCCCCGGCATACAGCATTGTTTCTTCCACGGCCCGCACCACCTCCGGCGGCTTGGGGAAGGTCGTCGCCGCGTTATCCAGATACAGCACTTTTGCTGCCGCCCCCTCTCAGATGCGGGAGGATAGGGCCTTCGGCAAAGAAAGCCCGCGCGGGCGCGCACCTTTTGCCCCCGTTCCCCCATAGTATAGGGTATGTGGGCGCTGCCCAAAAAGATTCCATAAACGTAAAGGCATTCTCAATAAAATAGGAGGTTCCCGCCTATGGATCGCTTCGCTATCGCCGCCTTCCGCTCGCGGCAGTCGGTTTTTGCCTTTGAATCCATCCTGCGCCGCAACGGCTTGCAGCCAAGGATCATTTCCACCCCGCACCAGGTTTCGGTCGGCTGCGGGCTCTCGGTCAGCTTCAGCGCGGGCGACCTGCCCAAGGCTTATGCCGCCTATCAGGGCAGCCCCGTGGCAAACCTCGTCGGCTTCTTCAACGTGACCCGCGAGGGCGCGCGCACCACGGTCACCCCGGTCGGCGGATTCTAGGGTTTGCAGGGCGGCGCTCAAAAGGTGTATACTTGGAGAATGAAAAATGAGGCTTTTTGCCAAAGGAGGCCCTTCTTTTGAACGCCGCCCCGAAAATCCTCAAAATCCTTGCGGAGCTCTACCCGGGCGCAGGCCCGGAACTGCACTTCAGCAGCCCTTTCGAAACCCTGATCGCCACCATCCTCTCGGCCCAGTGCACCGATAAGCAGGTCAACAAGGTCACACCCGCCCTTTTTGCGGCCTTCCCGGGCCCGGCCGCCATCGCGCCGCTGGAACCCGCCGATTTGGAGCCTTATATCAGAGGCTGTGGCGTATACCACAACAAGGCCAAGAACATCGTCCTTAGCTGCAGGATGCTCTGCGAGCGCTTCGGCGGCGAGATCCCGCAAACGCTCGATGAGCTGCAGGCCCTGCCCGGCGTCGGCCGCAAAACCGCCAATGTCGTCTACGCCAACGCCTTCGGCGGGGATGCCATCGCCGTGGACACCCACGTTTTCCGCGTTTCAAACCGACTGGGCCTGGCCCACGCCAAGGATGTGCTCCAGACCGAGCTTCAGCTCCAGGCCGTCATCCCAAAGGCCGATTGGTCCAAGGCGCACCACTGGCTAATCTGGCACGGCAGGCGGGTTTGCTCGGCGCGCGGCCCCAAATGCGAAGGCTGCGCCCTGAACCCCTTCTGCGTACACTATCTGGCGCAAAAAAAGGCGTGAATACGGATAAGAAAATGGCCGCAAGCACGAAGCTTGCGGCCATTTTTAAGGTTTTAGCTTAGTAGTTCAGCGCGCGAATTTGGAAGTAGGCCTTGGGGTGGCTGCATACCGGGCAAAGCTCCGGCGCCTGCTTGCCGTAGTGGATGTGCCCGCAGTTGGCGCAGATCCAAACCTGCTCCTCGCCGCGCACAAAGACCTGCGCCTGCTCGATGTTGGCCCCGAGCTTGCGGTAGCGCTCCTCATGCTCCTTTTCGATCTTGCCAACGCCTTCAAACAGCGCGGCGATCTTCGCAAAGCCCTCGGCCTTGGCGGTTTCGGCAAACTCCTTATACATTTCGGTCCACTCGTAGTTCTCGCCCGCCGCGGCGTCTTCAAGGTTGGCGAGCGTCGGGGGGACGGCGCCGCCGTGCAGGAGCTTGAACCAGATCTTGGCGTGCTCTTTTTCGTTGCCCGAGGTTTCGGCAAAGAAGCCCGCGATCTGCTCATAGCCGTCCTTCTTGGCCTGGCTCGCGTAATAGGCATACTTGATGCTGGCCTGGGACTCGCCGGCAAAGGCCGCCAACAAGTTTTTTTCGGTCTTGCTGCCCTTCAGTTCACCCATCGTAAAAAACCCCTTTCGATTTGGCATGCTCAGGCCTTCCGGCCCACGAGCTGGGTATGCCCAAATCATAGCACAGCAAGCCATTCCAATTCAAGCCACTTCTCTTTGTTTCGGCCTTTCAGCGCTTTCGCGGCGCATGGCTCTTTAAATTCCACAATCTTGTAACGTTTCCAGTTCCGCTTTGACAGCGCCCCTCCCCTTCGCTATACTGATAGACGGCAGAATTGGTTTTTTTGACTTTCGATAGGGAGGCAGCATGCGAGATCAATTCCGGCGCTCCGCGCGCCCAACCGAAGACCAGCCCGGCAGGCGGCAGCCCCAAAAGGTCGGCGGCTTCGCCCTGGCCTTCGGCTTTTTGCTCTATCTACTTAAAAAATGCGCCCAAAAGCTCGAGTATCTCTTCAACTGGGCCGTGCACTTCTTTCACGATGCCATGGAGCAGCGCCCGGGCAAGGGGGTTTTCTTCGTCGCCTTAGCGGCGATCGCCCTCCTTGGCTGCTTTGCCTCGCTCCCGAGCGCCTTCGCCATCGCCGCCAATAAGCGGGTGGATTTACAGATCGACGACAAGGCCTTTCGTATTGATACCGACGCCAAAACCGTGGCCGAGCTGATCGGGGCCGTCGATATAGAGCTTGATGAGGGCACGGTCATCTACCCGGAGCTTTCTCATCTGCTGCAAAGCGGTGACAGCGTCCTGCTAAAAAGCGCCATGCGCGTAACCGTCGTGGCCGACGGCAAGGAAAGGCGCCTGGCCATGATGGCGGGCCCCGTGCGGCAGGCTCTGCTGCTGGCGGGCGTGAGCCTGGGCGAAAACGACGAGGTCTTCCCCCCGCTAGGCGCCCAGATCAGCGACGGAATGCGCATCGAGGTCGCCAGGGTCCGCGTCTACATCGAAACGCAAGAGGAAGGCATCGCCTACCAAACGGTCTATCAGGAGGATGCGACCCTTTTCACGGGCAATGAGGAAACCAAGCGCCAGGGCAGCGAGGGCGTCAAGCTGCTCCAGCTTCGCGTCACCGAGCGCGAGGGTAAGGAGGTCGAGCGCACCCTCTTGCGTGAGGAAGTTCTGGTTCCCGCCCAAAACCGCATCATCGCGCGCGGCGTCAAGCAGCGCCCCACCCCCACGCCGAAGGCCACGCCCAAGGCCAGCGCCAAGCCAAGCGCCGGCGCGACCAAGAGCGCGGCCCCGAAGGTCACGCCCGACCCCAACAAGAAAAACGCCAGCGATAATGGCTCGGGCACCATCACCGTGGATGGGAAGACCTATAAATACAGCGAAAAGCTCAATATGGAGCTCACCGCCTACACCCACACCGGCCAAAAGACCGCCACCGGCACCTGGCCGGATATCGGCACTCTGGCAATCGACCCTTCGGTCATCCCCTACGGCACGAAGCTCTTTGTTGAGGGCTACGGCTTCGGCGTGGCGCGGGATTGCGGCGTGCACGGCCTGCGCGTGGATGTCTTCCTCAACACCGAGGCCGAGTGCCGCAGCTTTGGCCGCAGGCGCGACAAGGCGGTATACATCCTTGAATAGCGAAAATGCTCAACCCCGCGCGATGAGCTGTGCGCAGCTCGAACTTCTTTTGCGCGCGCGGGGCTTTCACTTCGTCAAAAGCCTTGGGCAAAACTTCCTCATGGACGAGGAGCGCCTTGCCTTCATCGCGGAGCGCTCCGGCGCAACGGGGCGGGCCGTGCTTGAGATCGGTGCCGGCGCGGGCTGCCTGACGAAGGCCCTCGCACCGCTTGCGGAGCGGGTTTTGGCCATTGAGATCGACCGCAACCTCATTCCCATACTCGAAACCGTGCTTTCCCCTTTCCAAAACGTGAAAATCCTGCAGGGCGACGCCCTGCGCCTGAAGCTTGAGCCCCTTTGCGCCAAGGAACTGGGCGAAGGCTTCATCGTGGCCGCGAACCTGCCCTATGGCATCACTAGCGAGATCATGCTGCGGCTTTTCGCCCTGCGCGGCGCCGAGAGCATCACCGTCCTTTTGCAAAAGGAGGCCATTGAGCGCATCCTCTGCGGGCCCGGCTCGCGCGAGTACGGCCCGATTTCCATCCTGCGGGAGTATTTCTTCGAATCCGAAATCCTGGGCGAAATCGGCCCCGAAAGCTTCCTTCCCGAGCCCTCGGTCACTTCCTCCATCCTGCGTCTCGTGCGACGCGAGGGTGGGGAGCCGTGCCAGGAAGAAGCTTTGCGCGACCTGTTGCGCGCGGCCTTCGCCGCCCGCCGTAAAACGCTGCATAACAACCTTTCCCCGCTGCTTGGCCGCGAAGGCGCGGCCGAAGCCATCCAGGGCGCCGGGCTGCCCGCCGGCATCCGCGCCGAAGCCGTTCCGCTCGATAGCTTTCTTCTGCTCTGCGGGGAAATCGCCAAGCTGCCTCCCCATGTGTGAAGCCAAAACTGGCCCGCTCGCCTTGCCGCGAGCGGGCCAGTTTTTAGGCGCAAATGCGCCTTATCTTTTAAAGCATTCCAGCCCTTCCATGATCCTTTCTGCGGCCAGGCCGGCAGAAAGCCCGCTCGCGCCTATTGCTTCGTTTTTTTGTCTTACTGTAACAGCCTCCTTTTTTGCTCTTATACCGTATGCGCACACTTTTGCCACAGTGATGATGGAACTAGGGGTCAGCCCAAAAGTTGTTCAGGAACTACTTGGGCACGCCGATATCCAAACTATGCTCGGCACGTACACCTTCGCATCCATAGCAGAAATGGCTAAAGCAACGCATTCTTCAAGGGACGAATTGGATAATCTCAGGCAAGACGGTTTGCCATTCGCGCAAACTTAGGCGTACTCAGGAGTGTTCAGGCATGCTTTTCCCAAATCCTTCATGAATTCCAGCGAAAAAGAAAGGAGCCAGAAACGCCTTAATTCAGGCTTTTCTAACCCCAATTCCGTGGTCTGGGTGAGAGGATTTGAACCTCCGGCCTCTTGAACCCCATCAATGTATCATCGCCCTCGAAAATGCTTGAGTTCAGGCATTCTCACACCGCATTGCGCGGCCAGTTTGCCTTTGGTTTGCCAATCAGGCATTACGTCGCGAGCACCTGCCGAAAGGCGGGGTACATAAGCAATGTTCACATCTACGCCCTGATGGGACGCAAATATGAGTATTGCTGTTGCTTCGTACAACACCTCAAGCCAGGGTCCGATTTAATGTTGTACCCGTTTATACAGCCAGCCAGAATCATGCGTTTTATCATTATCCATTCCTTTGTTCATAATTCCTATCCAGCTTTTCTAGAATGGTTTGGGCGATCTCTTGAGTAATAAGAACCTGAGAGTTCTGACGTTCCCATGGAATGGTTTCGAGTGTTCCATCATAAATAAAGGAACCCGACAGAACTACCCCCGGAAATTCGCAATAATGGCAATCAGGGCTAATACGATGCGAGATATACGAACGAAACCCTAGCGACACACCATCGTACTCGCCCTTCGCAATTGCTTCAATAGTTGCAATATATCCCGCGCGGGTTGCGCTAATGGAGCAGTTTGTGCCACGATATGGTGTGTATTGATTGTGTCTGTTTTCGTTCTCTCCTGCGCTTTTGATAGTGAATTTGCTACGGCGCTTTGTAGCGCTTCTTTTCCCTCCCCGATCTGCGAATTGGTTATTAACGACTCACTGGTGCTTCCATCAGCTGCAGTAGCGAGAATTAA
>JAITGM010000030.1 GCA_031280685.1 Christensenellaceae bacterium | reverse complement strand
AAACTCGCTTTCCATTCCGCCGTCATCCAAATACAGGCGAACGCGGGAGAAGAGAATGGCTTGTCGGTTTTTGCTCATGGTAATTTGCCCCCTTCAACGCAAAAAGCCCGCTGGATTTTGAATTTCCAACGAGCGTAGGCGGGTTTTATTCGGTTTTGTGATTTTGGCAATCACACGAAGTTCGTGCTCGCGCAAGCCAAAATCGGGCTTTTTTCATCCATAAAATGAGGTTTCGAGATTTTGTCCTCAGACATAGCAAAAACCCGCTCATTGAGCGGGTTTTTGCGGAGGCATCTTTTTCAGATTACCTTGTTGGAGCGGATGACGGGGATCGAACCCGCACGGCCAGCTTGGAAGGCTGGAACTCTACCATTGAGCTACACCCGCGCACGAAAAAGGGAAACGCCGCGAACAGCTTTGCGTTCGCGGCGCCATGGAGCGGTAGACGAGATTCGAACTCGCGACATCCACCTTGGCAAGGTGGCACTCTACCACTGAGCTACTACCGCGTGGTAAGGGCTAGGGGCATGCAGCCGGGCAAAAGAACGCTTAGGGGAGCAACGGAATCCATCGTGGCCTGGCAGGGTGCTTCGAAAAAGATGCCCTGTGATTTGTTTTGTTCAGTATAGCAGATGGGCGATAAAATTACAAGAGCGGTTTTGATGTTTACTTCACTGCTATCTTCTCGCTTCCATGCGAAGGGTACAACAACTCACCAATTGATTTTTCAATGCCTTGGGGCACAATCCGTACAGAATCCGTTGCCGCCATCGTTATGAAGTCCGATCTTCTTGCCGCAATCAGGACACAGCCCAAAATACGGATCGTGAAAGTCTTCCTTATTTTCCGTCAATTCAAACTCAATCGTTTCTGAGCTCGCCTTATTAAGATCGTTAAATTCCGGCACATCAAGCTCGAATTCATCACCATTTTTAGCTGGCAAAATAACTGTAACTGATAAATCCATTGGGATTTCTATTTCAGCCACTCCATCACCATAAGCAGTATTATACCAAACATGATCCTCTTTGTCGTATATTTCTTCCGTGTGGTCAATATAAGAAAAGCTGATTTTGATCTTTGCTATACCTGAAAGAGTGGCAATGGCATAACCATCGGTATTGTCAATATACTCAATGCCATCAAGCACGAGGCTTACATCCCTAACATCAACCTCATCAATTTCATCACATTCTACACACGGCTCAAACTCATCACCTGCAAAATCCCAGTCTTGATCCCTAAGCCAATCCTTCGCACATTCTTGTAGCGAGGCTATTTTCTCGCCGACGAACGAGGTGACTTGCTCAAATATTTCTTTTTGCTTAGAAATCTCCGTAAGCAAAGATTTGAGTTCGCTGTGCATGACAGCTCCAGGAAAGTCTTTTAATGCATCCCGCCATCCATTATCGTCGGTAACGATATGCAAAGTTGTTTCTTTTTCCGTCAGGTATTGCTTTATGCTCATGATAACTGCCGCATCTGGAAATTCGGATTTTTTCTCTTTGCTGTTTTCAAACGGCGCTCTGGGCATAAAATAGTCATCAAATAAACTTATTAATGATAATCCGGCATTTGACAATAATACGGTGCCATTCATATAATAGTCAAACGCAGTTTCTAACTTTTGCGGAGCTACAAGAAGTGCTTTCTCTATAATTTTGAATACTTCTGGCGTTATTGCGTTTTTCAGCTCTCCATGGTCTTTAATTGTATTTTTTGCTTGGCGAGCCGTGAGAAGAACATCAGTGTTGATATGCCGCTTAACTTCACGAATAATAATATCATTACTGAACATGGCGGCAATTCCATCGTCACAATATTTTCTCAAAGCATCAAGTGATGCCCCATAAAAATTGTACTTGGCCTTAACAAAAATATTTGTGTCAAGGAATACATCGAATGTGGTCATAAATTCATGCAATCTCCTTTCTCTCCAGCATTTTCCCTAACCCACTCAATCAACGCTAACCTCAGCCCCGGCTTGACCCACATATGAAAATCAGCCGCAATATCAGGATGAGCGAACGTTCCGCCGTTTTTCCCTTGGATAGATACCAACCCAATTGCCTTAGTTCTCACAATCCATTGCTTCGGCGTCACCGTAAACGAGGGCGTTTTCATGGTTTCCAGTAAAGCATTGCATTCAGATTCGTCAAAATCCGAATTGTGCTTGCTTTCCCATATTCGTAAAAATTCAATCGTATTCCTGCTACGGAGCCAGCCCTGTATCACATAACTCGGAGATTCCTTATTTATCTCACGAGCGATATCCGTAAGCGATACACGTCGATTTGATGGAAATCTTTTTTTCAAGTAAGCGTATATGATCTCCTGACAGGCGGGTGAAGCCTGCAACTCTTGAACGTCCTTCGTATGAAGGTTATCATACATTAGTTCCAAGGTTTCGTTAACATCATCTTGCGAGGCGATTCCTTTTTCGACCAATCGCTTCGCGACTTTTTCATAGGATATTGCATACGCCCAGTAAAGTTCGGCTTTTTCTCTATCCGTCACACACAACACCCCCTCCCGAAATGATTGTTTTACATTATAACACAAGAATATACGGGTTACAATTACTTTCACAAAATCATTGAGCCACGTATTTGCGGAGGTTTCATCTGAAGCATAATTCCTTCTTTATCAACCGCGATTATATCAATCATATCTCTGACAGTATCTTCGTCAAAAAAATCCATGTCAAGCTGCTCGCAAATAGCTTGCTTCATCTCCTCATCAGACACTGTCATGGCATTGGAGCATTTGGACTGCTTCCCGTTTTCGACCTTGTCTGCACATCTCCAAACGACATCGCCGGACAGACGGGTAATGCGCCGGTAATTGCAACCGCATTCACCGCAAACTAAAAGACCGCTCAGTACATTCTGTGAATTGTACCGTGCGGTCTTTCTGCCGTTATCGTCCATATTGGTTCTGCGCTCTCTTTCGACTTGAGCCTTCAAAATTGTTCCTCCGAAATGATACTTGGAATATATCTTCCGTTAGAAAGGATTTTATCAATAGCGGCTTTTGCCCAAACGAGATTTCCTGTGGGTGACGGAACGGATTGTGCTTTCAAAACATCCGCTATCCCGCCCAAACTTTTGCCTCGCAGATAGAGATCATATATTAACCTGACCACGTCAGCTTGTTTCTGGCTAATGTTAATTTCGCCAGTTGCCGATTGAATATATCCATATGGGATTCTCATGTTGATTGCGCCTCCCTGATAAATTATAACTTCAATATTATTATGTTAGAAATGTGAATAACCATATAAACACGCTCATTTTTGTGTTTATATGGCTGTCTCCCAAGAAAAGGTGTTGTCTGGTGGGCGTTTTCTTCACGTTTTGGCTCAAAATCAGGTTTTCGGACATAAAAATAGACAAACCTGCTTGTTTTTATCTTCAAAAAACAGGTTTGTCTATGTTGGTGCGGGCGAAGGGACTTGAACCCCCACGCCATAGGCACTAGATCCTAAGTCTAGCGCGTCTGCCATTCCGCCACGCCCGCATGAAGCCAACGGCAAAACCCTTTCCTTGGGGTTCAGCAAGAAGAAGTATAGTTCTTCCGAAAGGGAATGTCAAGGGGGAAGGCCCTGGCCGTCCGCTTGTTTGAAAAAAGGGCTATAGGCCGCGGGCCTTCAGGCCGCTGACCAGCCCAACATAGAACTCGCAAACGTCAAACCCGGGGATGATCTTGCGGGTGAGGTCGATCATGTCGCCATGCGAGAGGCCCTTGCGCCCCTTGGGCGAGAGTACACCCAGGAAATGCCCCCAAGCCATCGAGTGCACGGGAACGAGCCCGTCGTTGTCTCCTTCCAGGGGTTTGATGAGGCCATAGCCGAGATTTAGCGGGAAGTGCGAGGCGCGCGCGCCCGCCATCCTGGAGCCAACACTCTGATAGAGCACGCCCGGCGCATCCGGCATTGCTTCGTTGAGCGCTCTGCAGGCTTCGGCACTCAAATCCTTCACCGCGCCGAAGAAATCGGGCTCCGGGTCACCCAGGCGGCGAAAGGCCGCATTGTGCCCGCGCTGAATCAGCGCCTTGAGGCCGCTTGGCGTGCGCTCCAGCACGGGGCCCAAGTACCCACAGCCGAGATGGGGTGTGCTGATGGTGGTCAGCGAGGCGACCTGGTCGCCAAGCCCCAGGCGGCCGATGGCGTAACGCGCCTCAAGCCCGCCGCGCGAATGCGCGATGATGTTTAGCTTCTCGCTGCCCGTTTGGGCCAAAACCTCGAGGATGCGCGCCTTTAGCTGGGCGGCGGATTTCTCGATCGGCGCGGAAGCTGCCTGGCCGCCGTAAAAAAGCGTTGCGCCGTTGGCTGCGAGCGCCTGCGGGATGCGCCCCCAGTAGTTAAACAAGGGCCAGTCGCGAAAAAAGATGCCGTGCACCAGTAAAATTGGGTAGCGGGTCGCGCAGATTCGCTCTGCGGCACGCTGTTCATCGCGCCGCAGAGCGCGAAGGCTGAAAAGGAACTCCCTGCGCGCCCGAAACGCGGCGATGAGAACCAAGGCGAGGTTCAGGATGGGCAGCCACCAAAGCAGCAGCAGCAAAATCCGCAAAACCAGCCCCATTTCGCGCGAAACCGCGCCCACGCGCAGCAGCCCGCCGAGCACCGGCACGAGGGTAAGCAGCAGGCAAAGCCCCAAATTCGCCCATTCTAGGGGCGAAACCGCGCCCCTAAAGAGCAGCCCCGCATAGAGCAGGGTTTCGCCCAAAAAGAGCGCGCCGCCAGCGAGCAGAAGCTCATAGCCGTTGGCGAGGGCCTGAAGCCGGGCTGGCCAGGCCTCCCTTTTGCGCGGAAAGGCCTGAAACAGCGCAAAAGCTAGGCCGAGCAGCAGGGCGAACCCCAGGCGGAGTGGCGGCGCGGCGGGCAGGGAAACCAGTAAAAGGAGCGAATTGCAAAAGCCAAGGCAAAGCGCCCAGCTCAACAGCCGCCGAAGAATGCGCAAGCAGCCTCGCCTCCTTGGTTGATCTCGCGCCTACACGCACTAGGGCGCCGGCCCGGCTGGCCTTGGCCGCACGCAGCCCTGCGCTTGCCTGCGCGGCCCTAGGCGTGCACCAGGGTGCCGACCCGCTGGCCCTTTGCCGCGCGGACGAGGTTTTCGGGTTCGCGCAGGCCGAAGCAAAGGATGGGCAGGGCGCTCTCTTGGCAGATGGCGAAGGCGCTCGCGTCCATGACCTTCAGGTTTAGCCGCAGGGCTTCCTGAAAGCTCAAATCCTCAAAGCGCTTCGCGTCCGGATTCTCCCGCGGGTCATCGTCGTAGATGAAGTCCACGTTTTTGGCCATGAGCAGGGCATCCGCGCCGATTTCGGCGGCGCGCAGGGCCGCCGTCGTGTCTGTAGAAAAGAAGGGGTGGCCGGTGCCGGCGGCGAAGAGCACGATGCGCTTTTGCGAAAGATGCAGAAGGGCTTCATCGCGCGAAAAGGGATCGCAAACCGGGCCGATGGGGAAGGCGGACTGCACCCGAGCCTCAAGATCAGCGCCGCCCGGCAGCGCGCCGCGCCCCAGGCGGTTCAGCACATCCTTCATATAAAGGGCGTTGATGACGGTCGCCAGCATGCCCATGTAATCCGCCGTGGGGCGGTCCATTTCCGGTCCTCTGCGGCCGCGCCAGAGATTGCCCGCGCCGATGACCAGGGCGATTTCCACGCCGGCCTGGGCAATGCGGATGAGGGACTTTGCGGTTTCCTCAAAGGCCTGCTGCGAAAAATCCTTGCCCTCCACGCCCAGGGCCTCACCCGAGAGCTTGATGAGCACGCGCTTGTAGGCAGTGCCCTCCATGTGCGATCACTTCCCAATTCGTTTTCAATTTTAACCGTGAAAAAGGGCTGCCCTTGGGGGCAACCCTTTCATGGTTTTGCGCTTAAAGCTTGGCGGCCTGCGCGGCGACTTCTTCTGCGAAGTTATCTTGCCGCTTTTCGAGGCCTTCGCCCATTTCGTAACGGGCGAAGCGGCGGATTTTTACATTTTCGCCGGTCTTCTGAATACGGTCGGTCACATACTGCTGGATGGTCATGTCGGTGTCGCGCACGAAGGCCTGATCGAGCAGGCAATAGTCCTTATAGAACTTTTCGACGCGGCCCTCGACCATCTTTTCGATGATCTTCTCGGGCTTGCCCTCATTGCGGGCCTGGGCGCGCAGGATCTCGCGCTCCTTCTCGAGAATCTCGGCCGGCACTTCCTCGCGGCTTAAATACTGCGGATTCGCGGCGGCGATGTGCATGGCGACATCGCGCACGAAGGCCTTAAATTCTGGGGTTTTGGCCACAAAGTCGGTTTCACAGTTCACCTCAAGCAGCACGCCGATCTTGCCGCCCATGTGAATATAGCTTTCGACCACGCCCTCGGCGGCGATACGGCCGCCCTTTTTCGCGGCGGAAGCGATGCCCTTTTCGCGCAGGATCTCAACCGCGCGCGCCATATCGCCGTTCGCTTCCTGCAGAGCCTTTTTGCAGTCCATCATTCCAACGCCGGTCTGCTCGCGCAGCTCCTTGACTGCGCTTGCCGTAATTTCAGCCATCAGCTCATTTCCTCCATTTCGTATACTTCAGGGGGCGGAGCCCCCTCATAATCCTTAGCTTATTCGGCGGCCTCAAGGGCCTCTTCAGCCGGGGCTTCCGCGGTCTCAGGCTCCTCGGTGTCTTCGCCCTGGTGGCCTTCCAAAATCGCGTCTGCGATCTTGCCCGCGATGAGCTTCACAGCGCGGATCGCATCATCGTTCCCGGGGATGACATAGTCGATTTCATCGGGGTCGCAGTTGGTATCGACGATGGCGACGATGGGGATGCCCAGAGTGCGGGCCTCCTGCACGGCAATATGCTCCTTGCGGGGATCTACGATGAAGAGCGCGCCGGGCAGCTGGCGCATCTCGCGGATGCCGCCCAGGTTGTTGGTGAGCTTTTCACGCTCGTTCGAGAGCTTGGCGACTTCCTTCTTGGGCAAGAGATCAAACTGGCCGTCCTGCTCCATCTTGTCGATTTGGTTCAGGCGGGCGATGCGGGTCTTGATGGTGCGGAAGTTGGTGAGCATGCCGCCCAGCCAGCGGCTGTTGACGAAGTACATGCCACAGCGCTTGGCTTCCTGCTCGACCGATTCCTGCGCCTGCTTCTTGGTGCCCACGAAGAGCACGCTCTTGCCCTCCAGGGCGAGGTCGCGGATGAACATGTAGGCATCGTCAATCTTGCGGACGGTCTTCTGCAGGTCGATGATGTAGATGCCGTTGCGCTCGGTGAAGATGTAGGGCGCCATCTTGGGGTTCCAGCGCCTGGTTTGGTGCCCGAAGTGCACGCCGGCTTCGAGAAGCTGCTTCATGGAAATGACAGCCATAGGTGAAAAACCTCCTTTAATCCTCCCCACGCGCCTTTTTTTCGCGAGCATGGCGCTTGATTTCATGATCTGGCGCCACAGGAGCCGCGAAGCGCGGGGTGCGTTTTCGCATTTGTTAGGGTAGCACAAAAAAGGCGGGTTTACAAGCCCTTTGCGTTAAATTCGGGCGCTTTTTGCCCGCCGCGGCGCGGGATGGCGCCGGGCCGCCGGCGCCAAAGGCGAAACACGGCGGTTTGACGCCCCGATTACGCCTGGCGAAGCGCCCTCGTGGTCTGCACTCCGCCGCAAAGGGCCGGTTGGCGGGGGTTGTTGCGCGGGGCGCGAAGCGCTGGATGCGCAAAGGAGCTAACCCAGGGGCGCAAGGGGCAGTGCTCCTCGCCTTTCGGGAAGGGTTAGGGCGTTGGCCGGCGGACGCGTCTTTTCGCGGTGCATGGCAACAGGTCTTAATGAGGGGCCAGATCGAGGGCATAGAGGTGCAAATCGAAGGCGTCGCTGTGACCTGGGGGCACGAGGCGCTTCGTTCCGGCCAGCCGGAAGCCCAGGCCTTCATACAGGGCGTGCAGGGCGGGCCGGTCCGCGTCCGTATCGAGCCGCAGGGCGGGGACGTCCCGTTGGCGGCAGAGTTCCGCGGCATGGAGGAGGAGCTTTGCCGCCAGCCCTTGCCCGGCGAACTTGCGCCGGACGGCCAGCTTGTGCGCGAAGCCCGAGGCGCCTGGCGGCAGATCGGGCCAAAAGAGGGGGTCATAAAAGCTTAGGGTCAGCGTGGCCGCTGCCTCGCCCTCTACCCAGAGGACGAGGAACTCCTCGGCTGGGTTGTTGAGCTTTTCTCTCGTGAGGGATTCCGGCTTCCACATCGGCTTGCCGCTCGCGATGAGCCAGGCCGCGGCCTCCTGCAGGATGGAAAGGGCGGCGTCCACGTCGCTCAGGCTGAATTTTACTTCTGGCATGGGGTTTTCCTTCCGTTTTTGGGCGTCGCCGCGTTTTTTGCAGTATACGGCTTTTTGGGGGCGAAGGGAAGCCCTTCGCCAAGGGTGGCGAGGGCTTCCGAAAATTTGTTATGCGCTCCGGCGTTTATTTGGGTTGAGCATTGGCCGCAAGAGGTGGTATACTAGGGGGCAGAATCTGCAAGGAAGGGCGGCGGCGATGGAACTGAACCTGGGCGATCTCATCCAGACCAAGAAAAAGCACCCCTGCGGCTCCGACCGCTGGGTGATTACCCGCGTCGGTGCCGACATCAAGATCAAGTGCCAGGGCTGCGCCCGCGTGGTCATGATGGATAGGCCAGAATTCGAAAAGCGCGTGAAAAAGATCCTCGAGCGCGGGGCAGACGCGCAGAAATCCGCCCCATAAGGAGTTAAAAGATGAGCCAGTACGAAGCCACGAATAGATACCCGACCGACGAAGAGGCCATCCGCGCGGAGCGGCGCGCTCAGCTTCGCGAAAACATCGTCTTCATCGCCCAGCTGGTGATGGTGGTCGCCATCGGCCTGTTGCTGAGGCGCTATGTCTTCACGCTCACGGTCGTTTCCGGGTCCTCTATGCAAGAAACCCTGCAGGATCATCAGGTCGTCGCGGTCGAGCGGCTGAGCTACCTGCTGGGCAGCCCCAAGCCGGGGGATATCGTGATCTGCCACTATCCGGGCGGCACCAGCCAGAACTACGTCAAGCGCATCGTTGCCATGGAGGGCGACACCGTCGAGGTGCGGGATGGGAAAACCTACTTAAACGGTACCGAAGTGTTTGAGGACTTTATTTCCTATCCATCGAATTACGACTACACCGAGTATGCCAATAAGCCGATTCCGGCGGGCAAGGTCTTCGTGATGGGCGATAACCGCGCGATCTCGAAGGACTCAAGGAACGTGGGCCTGCTTTCGCTGGAAGACATCCAGGGCAGGGTCGTGGCGGTGGTCTTTCCATTCAACGAGATTCACGGCATCGGGTCGGAACCTGCCTACTCGGAGCTTAGCTGAGCCCATGCAAGTAAGAAGCGCGGAATCCGCGAGCGGCAAGGAAGGAAGGCCTGTGAATGCGCGGCGTGAGATCATCGAGTGGGCGCTGACCTTCATCGTGCCCATCGTCTTGGTCACGCTGTTGCATAACTTCGTCTTTACCTTCTCGATCGTGCAGCAGACCTCCATGCTCGAAACCCTGCACGAAAATGAGTGGCTGGCGGTTTCTCGCCTGCATTACGCGCTCAACGAGCCCGCCACGGGCGATATCGTCATGGCCTATTTCCCGGGCCAGGGCGATATGCTCTTCGTCAAGCGCCTAATCGGCAAGCCGGGCGATGAAATCGAGAGCAAAAGCGGGCGAATCTTCCTCAACGGCCAGGAGATTGACGAGCCCTATATCGTCTACCCCTCGTTTGACGGCTTTGGCCCCATGGTTTTGGGTGAAAACGAATACTTTTTGATGGGCGACAACCGCGAGGGCTCGCTAGATTCGCGAAGTTTGGGCACCATACCAAGGGAAGACCTCTATGGCTTCGTGATGGGCCGGGTCTTCCCCTTTGACGAGATGCGCTGGTTCTATCGCTGAAAAGAGTTTGATTTTGACGGAGGAACAACCGTAAGTGGAGCTATTTTGCCTATATCCCGGCGGCAAGCGTAAGGCCTTTACCCTAAGCTACGACGATGGCGTGCGCCAGGATGCGCGCCTGGTGCAGCTCTTCAACGAAAGGGGCATAAAGGCCACCTTTAACCTCAACCTCGGCAAGCAGTCCCGCCTCACGGGCTGGACGCACGAGAGCGGCCTTGAGATCCGCTACCTCGACAAGGACGAGATCGTCCCCCTTTACGCGGGGCACGAGGTCGCCGTGCACACCTACACCCACCCGCACCTTGAAACGCTGACGAAGGCCGAGATCATCAAGGAACTTCGCGACGACAAGCTCGAGCTTGAGCGGCTCTTCGGCGCGCTCGTCATCGGCCTTGCCTACCCCTACGGCAGCTACGACAGGCGCGTGGTCGAGCTTGCGAAGGCAGAAGGCCTGCAGTATGCGCGCACGACCAAGCACGCCTATGATTTTTCGACCCCGGAAGAGCTCATGGAATGGGAATTCAGCTGCCACCACGGCTACGAGGGCCTGCCTTCGCTGGCGAGGGAGTTCCTCGGCACCGAGCAGGAGCTTGCGCTCTTTTCGGTTTGGGGGCATAGCTATGAATTCGACACCGACCAGAATTGGCAGGTCATGGAGGCGCTCCTTGGCACGGTCGCCGGCAAGGGCGATACGTGGTACGCCACCAACGGGCAGATCGCCCGCTATCTCTTGGCTATGCAGCGGCTCTCGGTTCGCGAGGGCCAGCTCGTCAACCCTTCCGGCCAGCCGCTCTGGCTGGAAGTCGATGGGCAGGTCCGAGTGGTTTCATAAAAAAGGCCCCAAACCGGGCTTCAAAATAGAAAACGCTTTGGAGGAGTTGATCTTTATGGGGAACACCCTGGAACGCTTCAGCCTAAAGGGCAAAATAGCGATCATCACCGGCGGCGCGCAGGGCTTGGGCCTTGCGATGGCCAAGGCCCTGGCGGACGCGGGCGCGTCCATCATCCTGGCCGACATCAACCAGCCCCTGGCCGAGCAATCGGCGGCCGCCATCGCGGCGGAATGCGGCGTGCCCGCCTGCGCGATCCAGACCGACGTGACCCGGGAAGCAAGCGCGAACGCACTGGTGCAGGCCGCGCTCGCGCGCTTTGGCCGCATCGACGTGCTGGTTAACAACGCGGGCATCTGCGTGCACTGCGGCGCCGAAGAAATGAGCTATGGCGATTGGTTTAAGGTCATCGACGTGAACCTGAACGGCGTCTTCGTCATGTCAAAGGCGGTTGGCGGCCAGATGCTCAGGCAGGGCAAGGGCAACATCATCAACATCTCATCCATGTCGGCCCTCATCGTCAACACCCCGCAGGGCCAGTGTGCCTACAACGCCTCAAAGGCGGGCGTGATGCACTTAACCAAATCCCTGGCGGTGGAGTGGGCCGAGCGCGGCATCCGGGTTAACACCATCGCCCCGGGCTACATGAAGACCGACATGACTGCCCAGGTTTTTGAAGAGGGCGGCGAGATGGTGCAAACCTGGATGGCCATGTCCCCCACGAAGCGCCCCGGCGAGCCTGATGAGCTTGGGCCCCTGGCCGTTTACCTGGCCAGCGAGGCTTCCTCCTTCGTCAACGGCTCCGTGATCACGGTCGATGGCGGCTACACCGCCTGGTAAAAAACCTTGAGGCGCCGGATTTGCATCCGGCGCCTTGCTTTTTGCGGTGAGAGGCCCTTTTTTGATCCTGCGGATGGGCGAGGGGAATTGGGACGACTTTGGCCGCGCGAACGAGCCTTTTTTACTCATCGGCAGGCGCCTGCCGCCTTGAGGAAGGAAGCTGGCGCCTTGACGAGGAACTTTTTGAAGAGCCCGGCGAAAAGAGCCACCCGGGCGAGCCGTCTTCTTCTTTTACGAGGCCGGGCGCTGCGCTGGGCGGATTCGCCTGCGCGCCAACTGAAACCGCTTTTGCTTCATCGAGGATTTGGCCGTTTCCGCGGCCTTTCGCCGAAGGGGCATCGGCCGGGCGTTGATTCGCGAGGCCAAAAGCTGGGCCGAAGGCAGGGGCCTCTCGGGCCTCATGCTCGAAACCCAGGATGGTAACCTGCTTGCCTGCCGCTTTTAGCTCAAATGCGGATTCACGCTCGGCGGAGCGGATAGGCAGCTCTATTCTGCCTTTAAAGAAGCAAGGCACGAAACCGCCCTGTTCTTTTATTTGCGCTTTTGTAAGGAGAACGATTGAGCGATGAAATTGATTCTGCGCATCGCCAAGGAGGCGAGGGCCTATAAGGGCCTGCTGAGCTTGGCCATATTCTCAACCCTTTGCCTGACCTGCGCAAACCTCTTCGCCCCAAGGCTGCTCACCGCCCTCATCGCCATGATCGAAAGGGGCGCGAGCGGCATAGATCTAAATGCCGTCGCCTGGCTGGCGATAGCGCTGGCGGGGGTGTACCTTTCGCGCATTCTCTTCCGCTACCTTTCAAACTTTATGGCGCACAAGGCGGCCTGGCAGCTCGTGCAGGCCCTGCGTCTGCGCGTTTACGACCATATCCAGTCCTTCTCGCTGGACTTCTTTCATAACAAGCAGACCGGCGACCTGATGAGCCGCGTCGTCAACGACACGGCGACCTTCGAGCTGATCTTCGCGCACATCGTGCCGGAGATGATCACCAACGCGGCCACGCTCGTGGGCGTTTCGGTGCTGCTGAGCCTCATCAACTGGAAGCTCGCGCTGCTTACCTGCGCGCCGATGCCGCTCATCCTGCTTTCGGGCTGGGTCTTTACCAAGAAGGTGCAGCCGAATTTCAGGCAGATGCAGCGCGCGCTGGCCGGACTGAATGCGCAGCTTCAAGATAATTTCTCGGGCATGAAAGAGATTCAGGCCTTCGGCCAGCAGGGGCGCGAGAGCGGCAACATCAACGAGCGGGCCGGGATCTTCACCAAGGCCATGCTGCGCGCGCTGAATTTAAGTGCCGTCTTTCATCCGAGCGTGGAGTTTTTGACCGGGCTGGGCAATGTCATCGTGGTGGGCTTTGGCGGCTACTTCGCCTATATGGGCCAGGTTTCGGCGGCGGATATCGTGGGGATCTTCCTTTATTTAAGCCTTTTTTATGCGCCGATCGCGGGCGTGGCCCAGCTGATGGAAAGCATGCAGCAGGCCCTGGCCGGGGCAGAGCGCGTGCTCGAAATCCTCGATTTGGCGCCTACCGTCAGGGAGGAGCCGGGCGCCAAGGCCATGCCGCGCGCCCGAGGCGATCTCGCCTTCGAGGATCTAAGCTTCAGCTACGAGGATGGCAGGCCGGTTTTATCAAACGTGAGCTTTGAGGTCAAGGCCGGGCAGATGCTGGCCCTTGTTGGGCCGACCGGCGTGGGCAAGACCACCGCCGTTTCGCTGATCGAGCGCTTTTATGACCCTTCTTCCGGCCGCGTGACCATCGACGGGCACGACATTCGCGGCATTAAGCTGCAGGATCTGCGCCGCAACGTTTCAATGGTCTTGCAAGATACCTTTTTGTTCAACGGCACCATCGCCGAAAACATCGCCTACGCCCTGCCGGAAGCTTCGATGGAGCAGATCGTCGCTGCGGCCAAGACAGCGCGCATCCATGAGGCCATTTTGCAAATGCCTCAGGGCTACGAAACCGAGGTGGGCGAGCGCGGGGCCAAGCTCTCTGGCGGGCAGAAGCAGCGCGTGGCCATCGCGCGGGCCGTGCTGCGCGGTTCGCCTATTTTAATCCTCGATGAAGCCACCGCCTCGGTCGATGTGGAAACCGAGCACGAAATTCAGGAGGCCATTCAGGCGCTGACCGGCACGATGACCATCGTCGCCATCGCCCACAGGCTATCGACCATCCGCCGGGCCGACCAAATCCTCGTCTTAGAGGAAGGGCGCGTTGCGCAGCGCGGCAGCCACGAGGAATTGCTGGCCCAAGGCGGCCCCTACGCGAAGCTGCACGGCGCGGCTGCGGTGTAAAAGACCATTAAACCCGCAAAAAGGCTTCATTTTACAAAAAACAAAGAAAAAGCCCCGAGGTTTTACTTCGGGGCTTTGCTTTGCGAAGATTAGAAGGTATTCTCATTAAAGAAGGAGATATTATGGAGAACTCAGGGCAATCTTGCTTTAAAAAATACACTTTACAACAATTTACACCTCGTTTATACTAATTATGTCGCTTGAAGGCATTCGACTACCTTGGCATTGTCATGTTGCAATTTGGAGGGAAGAGTAAATGAACAATGAGAGCTGGAATACGGGCCCTAGAGGACGCACTCGCTATGTAGTAGTTCCTATCGTGGTTGCCTTTATTACGTTGATAGGATCCTTTTCGGGTATTTTCTATTACCTCCT
>JAITGM010000002.1 GCA_031280685.1 Christensenellaceae bacterium | reverse complement strand
AAGAACCCTTGATCCGGCAGATGCTGGAATGCGTCAAGGTGATCAGCAAGACCAAAATCCGCATCCGCTTCCGCCCCGGCGTCGAGATGGACGCGAAACTGGACACTTAAAAAAATATACATGAAACACACGGACAGCCCTCTCGCGGGGCTGTTCATCTTGAAGGAGGAATCGCGGCTATGGTAAGGATAGGACACCCGATTAACGGCGTTTCAATCAATGGACTTGAATATGTGCTGGACGGCAACGGCAATGAGATGTGCTTCGCGGACGAAGCCGCCGCTGTGGATTTCCTGCGCGGGCAGGGCTATACGGAGGATGACATTGAAAACGAGGGCATCCTGTTTACGGACGTCACCGAAGCCGAGGACAAATTCTACCTCGACAGCAAAAGCGGCACCGTCCGCTGGCTGTATTACAACCCAGATAGCATCGCCGGAGGGCAGTATGTTGAGAATATCTTCGGCTTTGACCTGATCCGCGAGGCTGCCGACACGGAGGACTTCTTCGACCACATCGGCAGTTGCTGCAGGCAGTATCTGATCGACGTCGACACGGACGAGTTCTCCTATTATGACGAGATGTTCAAGACCGTTCCCGGCGATTTTGAGGACTGCAGCGAGAAAACCAAAACCGCGCTGCTCGCGGCGGCTGGCGTCCTCATCACGAAGGACAACATCGAGATCGACCGGGAGTTGTTCATCGAGGACGATTATATCAACGCCTACATTGGTGCGTGGTTCGATGTGGACGCCCGCTTCGGAACACAAACCCACGGCACCGATGATTATCTTAACGTGTACGCAAACTTCACCCCTGCAACCGATGAACTGGAGGTCGGCTACACGCTGATCAAAGCGGACGGTTCGGACAGCGGCTTTGTCGCGGTGGAGCTGGCCGATAGCGAGAAAACCGCCATCCTCGAAAAGCTGCGGGAAGCCGGGCTGGACGAGTGCATCGTGGAGATGCAGGAAGACTCAGATGAGAGTGAGTGCATGAGGATGACATGATGTGACGAATAAAATCGCTCTTGTAAATTTTCCGCTCATTTGCTATACTAACTAAGTAAATCACAGGGCATCTTTTTTAGAGTACCCTGCCACGCCGCCGCGGACTCTATTGAGTTCGTGGCGGCTTTTTGCAAAAGATTCCCTCTGGCCCGTTCCGTCGCTCGGCTCAATGCCCGATCATCGCTCGCTTCCTTGATGCTGGCTTTTGCCCCTCCCCTTTTTTTCTCTAAGGGTACGGCGCCTGTGGGCGGGAACGAGGCGCGCGCGCTCCGCTCGCGCGCCAAGGGGCGGGCGCCGCGCTTCGCGCGGCTGCCCGGCAAGCGGGCCCGGGTTCAGGCCTTCGGCCCGGCCCGGCGCCCTTGCTTGCCGGCCCCGGAGGCTATGCCTCCGGCCCGCCCCCCAGGGCCGTGATTCGAGCCCCTGCGCTTTCGGGCGTTGCGCTTGCTGAATTGGGGGCTTGACAGGCTCTGCGTGTTCGGCTATACTGGCTTTTGTGATTTATCGCTTTATTACGATAAAGATTGGATGGGGATCGAATGCCGCGCTTCACGCTACCCGAATCGGTGGGCGACTTCTTGTTTGGCGAGCTTCGGCGCAAGCAGGCGCTTGAGAAAACGCTCCGCGCGAACTTTTCGCTCTGGGGCTACGATGAGGTTCTGCCGGCCGGGTTGGATTTTTTCGATAATTTCACCCGAGGCCCAGGCGCCCGCCCGCAGGAGGGGATGCTCAAATCCTTCGACGGCAGCGGCCGCATTCTCGCGATGCGGCCCGAGTTTACGGCGCAGCTGGCCAGGCTTGCGGGCAGCAAGCTGGCCGTGCTGCCGCCGCCGCTGCGGCTGTGCTATTTGGGGCCGGTCTACGCGGGCCCGCAGGGCAAGGCGGGCCATCTTTCGGAATTCACGCAGGCCGGGGTGGAGCTGATGGGCCCTTCCTCGCCGGAGGCGGACGCGGAGGTGGTGCTGCTGGCGCTTTCTTTGATGCGCGAGGCAGGCTTGCAGGGTACCATGGTGGAGCTGGGGCAAATCGGTTTTTTCAAGGGCCTAATGGAAGAAAGCGGCCTGCGCGCCGAGGCCATCGCCGAGCTTAGAGCCTACGTGGAGCAGAAAAACGCCTTGGCCATCGAGCTTTTATTGCGCGATGAAAAGGTGCCGGCCGAGGCCGCGCGCCGCATCATGGAGTTGCCGATGCTCTTTGGCGGCGGCGAGGTTTTGCAAAGCGCGGCAAAGCGCGGCGCCGGCGTGCGCTGCGCCGCCGCGATCGAGAACCTGCGGCGGATTTACGAATTGGTCTGCGCCTGCGGCTTTGGCGACCAGGTCGTCATCGACCTGGGCATGGCGCCCTCGCTTTCGTACTACACGGGGCTGGTCTTCCGGGGCCTTACGGCCTCGCTGGGCCGCCCGGTCTTGACCGGAGGCCGCTATGACGGCCTTTTGGCGGAATACGGCCGCGACCTGCCGGCCACGGGCTTTGCGCTGGAGGTTGAGGGGCTGCTCGAAGCGCTTTTGAACGAAACCGCGGAAGAAAGCCGGGTCGATCTGATCTATGCGGTCGATGCGCGGAGCTTTGCCGAGGCCTTCGCCGAGGTTTCGGCGCTTCGGGCACAAGGGTTGCGCGTGGAGCTCTGCTTTGAGAGCGACCCGGAAAAAATCCGGGCGCGCGCGGCCCAGCGCGGCGCGGCGCGCGTGATGGGGGTGAAGGAATGAACGGGGAAGGCAGGCTGACCTTCGCCCTGGCCAAGGGGCGGCTGGCCGAAAAGGCGGTGGAGCTGCTCGAGCGCGCGGGAATCGACTGCCGCGCGCTGCGGGATCAGGGGCGCAGGCTCGTCTTTGAGGATGAGCGGGGCGAAACCGCCTTCATGCTGGTCAAGCCAGCCGACGTGGCCACCTACGTCGATCACGGCGTGGCGGATCTGGGCATCGCCGGCAAGGATAGCTTGATGGAAGAAAACCGCCCCCTTTACGAAATGCTGGATCTGGGCTTCGGGCGCTGCAGGCTCGCCTTGGCGGGCTACCCGGGCACGAGCCTTGCCGGGCGGCATGTGCGCGTGGCGACCAAATACCCCTTCATCGCGCAGGAGCTGTTTTCCAAGCGCGGCTGCACCTATGAGATCATCAGGCTGAACGGCTCGGTGGAATTGGGGCCGATCGTCGGCCTTTCGGACGTGATTTTAGACATCGTCGAAAGCGGCGCGACGCTCAAGGCCAACGGCCTTGCGGTCTTGGAGGAGATTTGCCCGGTAAGCGCCAGGCTGGTGGTGAACCGCGTCAGCCTCAAGACCAAGGCCGCGCGCATCCGCCCGCTGATTGAGAGATTGGGCGGGATTTTGGGGGAGGGAAGGCAATGATCGAGCTTTTTCGGTTAAAGAAGGGCGATAGGCTGCCCGAAAGGCTAAATAGGCGCGCGCAGCCAGGGCAGGAGGATGTTCGCGAAAGCGTGCGTGAGATCCTGGCGCAGGTGCGCGCGCGGGGCGACGAGGCCCTGTTTGAATACACCCGCCGTTTCGATGGCGTGGAACTGCAAAGCTTGAAAGTCACGCAGGAAGAGATCGACGCGGCGCTGGGCGAGGTTCCGCGGGGGCTTCTTGAGGTTATCCGCGCCTCGAAGGAGAACATCCTGCGCTTTCACGAAAAGCAGCGCGAAAAGAGCTGGATCGACTTTGAGGAGGGAAGGGCGCTGGGGCAGCTCCTGCGGCCCATCGAAAGGGTGGGCCTGTATGTGCCCGGCGGCAGCGCGCCGCTGGCTTCCTCGGTGCTGATGAACGCGCTCCCGGCCCGGGTCGCCGGGGTGCCGCGGCTCGCCATGGCTACGCCGCCCGGCCCGGGCGGCAAGGTGCACCCGGCCATTCTTGCCGCCGCAGCCGAGTGCGGCATCGGGGAAATCTATAAGCTCGGCGGGGCGCAGGCAATCGCCGCGCTGGCCTATGGAACGGCCAGCGTGCCGGCGGTCGATAAGATCGTGGGGCCGGGCAACGTCTACGTGGCGAGCGCCAAGCGCGAGGTTTATGGCGAGGTGGGCATCGACATGGTCGCAGGCCCTTCAGAGGTGCTGGTCATTGCCGACGGAACGGCAAATCCGCGCTTCGTGGCGGCGGACCTTCTCTCGCAGGCCGAGCACGACCCGCGGGCTGCGGCCATTCTCGTCACGGTGAGCCCCGCGCTCGCCTTTGCCGTGCGTGCGGAGCTTGAGCGCCAGCTGCCCGCCCTTTCAAGGCGCGAAATCGCTCAACAATCGCTCAAAGAAAACGGCGCCATCCTCCTGGCCGAGGATCTTGGCCAGGCCTTTGACTTGGCCAATGAGATCGCGCCCGAGCACCTCGAGCTTTGCGTGGAAGACCCCTTCTCAAAGCTTGGGCTGGTCAAAAACGCCGGGGCCTGCTTCCTTGGCGACTACGCGCCCGAGCCCCTGGGCGACTATTTCGCGGGGCCGAACCACGTTCTGCCCACATCGGGCACAGCGCGCTTCTTCTCGCCGCTTTCGGTGCAGGACTTTTATAAAAAGACCTCGGTAATCTTTTACGAAAAGGCGGCGTTTTTGCGCGCCGCGGACATGGTCGAGCGCTTCGCCCTGGCTGAGGAGCTTTCAGCCCACGCGGGCGCCGCGGCCAGGCGAAAAGAGGAGGGATGCCCCCATGCGCAAGGCTGAATTCGTGCGCAAGACCAACGAAACCACGGTGCGGGTGCTCATCGACTTGGACGGCGGCGGCGGCGAACCGACCGTGCTCAAAAGCGGCATCGGCTTTTTCGACCACATGCTGGCCGCCTTTGCCCGCTTTGGGCTTTTCGACCTTCAGGTCGAGTGCCAGGGCGACCTGATCGTGGACGGACACCATTCGGTGGAGGATTGCGGCATCGTGCTGGGCATCGCCATCAAGGCCGCCCTGGGCGAAAAGGAGGGGATTTCCCGCGCCGCCTCCTGCTTTTTCCCCATGGATGAAGCGCTTGCCTTCTGCGCGCTCGACCTTTCGGGCAGGCCGTACTTTGGCTTTGAGGGCGAGCTTGGCACGGAGATGCTCGGCGGCTTTTCGGCCCCGCTGGCCGAGGAATTCTTCCGGGCGCTGGCCATGAACGCGGGCCTGACCCTGCACATGAGCGTGAAGGGCAGGAACGCCCACCACCAGATCGAGGCGCTGTTCAAGGCCTTCGGCCGCGCCCTTGGGGACGCGGTGGCCAAGGATCCCAGGGTCAAGGGCGTGCCCTCGACCAAGGGCATGCTGTGAGCGCGGCGCCGCGGCGGGTGCTGGGCCGTTGGCTCGGGCTGACCGGCCCGCTGAGCCTGCTTTCGTACCTGGCGGCGCTGGTTTTTTCCCCGCTCGCTTATCCGGGCTATGTGTGGGCGAGCCAGGCCGTGAGCGACTTAAGCGCCACGGGCGCGCCGTCGCTGTGGCTTTGGGACCGCCTCGCCAGCCTTTACGGCCCCTGCGGCATCGTCTGCGCCACGCTTTGCTGCCTGGCGGTGCAGGGGAGCCCGAACCAGCCCCTGCGCCTTGGAATCGGCGCCTTCGCGGTTATGAACTGGGTTTCCGCCGTGGGCTACGCGATGTTCCCCTTGAGCGAAAGCGGCTTTGCGGGGGCCTTTGAGGATGTTATGCACCTTTACGTGGTGACGGTGCTGGTCGTGCTGCTTTCCATCGTTTCGCTTGCGCTGATTTGCGTCGGCGGCTATCGCGAAAAGGCCTTCGTTTCCTTGGCGAACTGGGCCGCCGCGGCGCTTCTTTTCAGGCCGCCGGAGCGATTGGCGTCAACGCCGCCCCAATGGCCTTTTTTGGCTTCTTCGAGCGCCTGAGCATCCTCGCTGCCATTTGCTTTAACGCCGTGCTGGAGCTCCAGCTTTTTTTGGGGCGCCTTGGGGAGCCATAATAAGGGAAGAATAAGGAGGAAAAGCATGCGGATTTACCCTGCGATCGACATGAAGGCGGGCCGCGCCGTGCGGCTCTTCAAGGGGCTTGAAACCGAGGTGACGGACTACGGCGAGCCGCTCGAGGCCGCAAAGCGCTGGATCTCGGCCGGCGCGGGCTATTTGCACCTGGTTGACCTCGACGGTGCCTTCGCGGGCGAGGGGAGGAACCTCGAAAGCGTAAAGGCCATCGCGGCGCTGGGGCTGCCCGTGCAGCTTGGCGGAGGCATCCGCAGCATGGAGGAGATTCGGGCGCGCTTTTCCCTGGGCGTTGCCCGCGTGATCCTGGGCACCGCCGCGCTCGAAGATCCAGCCCTCGTGCGGCAGGCCTGCGCGCAATTCCCGGACCGCATCGTCTGCGGCATCGACGTGAAGGACGGCAAGGCGGCTTCGCGCGGCTGGGTGAGGGCGAGCGAGGTTTCCGCGCTCGAGCTGGCGCTTTCGATGAAGGCCGCCGGGGTAAAGACCGTCGTCTTTACCGATATTTCGAAGGATAGCACCCTGCAGGGCCCAAACCTCGCCGCAACCGCCGCCTTGGTGCGGGATTCGGGGCTTGAGGTGATTGGCTCGGGCGGCGTGGGCAGGCTTGATGACCTCATTGCCCTGCGCGAGGCGGGCTGCGAGGGGGCCATCGTGGGCAAGGCGCTCTATGAAGGGCGCTTCACTTTGGAGGAGGCCCTGCGGGCCGCGGAAGGGGAGCAAGGGTGAGGAAAATTGTGATTTACGCCCGGTTTGAGGGCGATTTTGGGCCGAAAAACGCTCTTTGTGCGGCGGACGGGGACGGGGTATTGCTGCCTTCGCCCGAGGGTTTGGCCGCCCTGGCGGCGGCCGGCGCGCCCCCGTGCTTCGTGCGCGGCGGCGCCCAAACCCTGGATGAAGCCGATCCGATTTTTGCCGCCGGGGCCAGTGGGCTGCTCATCGGCCCTGAAGCGATGAAAAACCCCGAGTTTCCGCGCCGCGTGGCCTATAAATACGGCACGGGGGCCGTGCTGGGGCTGCTCCTGGCGGGCAAAGGGGAAGCGGGCTGGCAGGCGCTGAACGAGGACGGGACGCCGAGCGGCCGCTCGCTCGCGGCCTGGGCCGCAGGGCTGAAGGCGCTGGGCGCCGGTGCGCTGGCGCTGGAGCTGCGCGGCGGGGGCGCGCCGGAAGAAGCTCTTTCAGAATTGCTGCCCCTCGGCCTGCCCGCCGCCGTCGCCTGCGGCCCCGATGAAGCGGTTTCCCTGGCGGAAAAGGGCGCTTTTGGGCTGATCTTGCCGCAGGGCGAAATCGCGCCCGCCCGCGCCCTGCTTGCGCAGGCGGGCTTTTCGGCCTTAGTGAAGGGCGAAACCGACTTGAGCGACGTTCGCTTCGACGAAAGGGGCCTCGTGCCCGCGATTGCGCAGGATGCCCGCAGCGGCGCGGTGCTGATGCTGGCCTATATGAACGAGGAATCTCTAAAAAAAACCCTGGAAACCGGCCTGGCGACCTATTTTAGCCGCTCGCGGCAGACGCTTTGGCAAAAGGGCGAAAGCTCGGGCCATGTTCAGCGCGTGCGGGAAATCCTCTATGACTGCGACGGCGATACCCTGCTCTTGAAGGTGGAGCAGAGCGGGCCCGCCTGCCACACCGGCAGCCCGACCTGCTTTTACCGCGCGCTTCAAACCCTGCCCGGCGGGCGCAGTTCCGGCGAGGGCGCGTTGATTTTGCAGCGGGTCTTTGCGCTGATTCTCGACCGAAAGCAAAACCCGAAGGAGGGTTCCTACACCAACGGCCTTTTTGATAAGGGCGTAGACAAGATCGGCAAGAAGCTGCTCGAGGAGGCCGCTGAAACCCTCATCGCCGCTAAAAACGCAAGCCGCGACGAGATCGCCTTTGAGAGCGCCGATCTGCTCTATCATTTGATGGTTCTGCTGGCGAACGCCGGCCTGTCGCTCGAGGATGTTTATGCCGAGCTGCAGAACCGCCACGCCGGGCAATAGAGCAAACAGCCCCTCTAATAACGCTCCCCTGCGTAACCATTTCGTCTTGTTCAACGATGGGCGCGCTCGCTGCGCTCGCGCGCCCAAGGGCCCGCGCCGCGCTTCGCGCGGGCCGCCGCTCTGCGGCTGCGGCAGCGACGCTGTCGGCTGGCCCACGAGGCTGCAATT
>JAITGM010000025.1 GCA_031280685.1 Christensenellaceae bacterium | reverse complement strand
CGCGTGCCCCCCGAAAGTGCAAGCCAACCTAAGTGCCCATAACCCCGCCCCCGCCGCCATGGCGAGGAGCAAAACGACGAAGCACCCCCAAAAAAGGCCGCCCGAAGAGGGGCGGCCTTTGTTAGCGGGGGCGATGGCCAAGAGGGTTGCGCCTTCAGCCGCAGGCAGTTCTGCCCGGCCCCATCGTGCGCGCGCTGCTGTAGCGCGCCGAGCGCAGCTCCTCAATGTAGGCCCCCTTCATGGGCAGGTTTTCGGCCTCTTCGGCCAGGCGCACGGCGCGCTCAATATCGTAGGGCAGGCGAACATGGCTGCCCTCGATGCGCTCGCCCTCGATGGAGAGGGCGAAGTACGAGGCCTTGGCCACCCTGTCGCAGGGATTGCCCACCGAGCCTGTGTTGACGAGCATGCGCCCGCCGAGCATCAGCATGAAGGGATGGTGCGCATCCGCCATGATGGTGACTTCGGAAGGACCCACGGCGTCCATCGCCTTTTGGATGGAGGCAAGGCTTGAATAGGGCATGACGACCTCGTCGATGGTGAAGCGGCCGTGGTAGGCGCGCACGGCGTGCCCGTCGAGATTCAGGCAAAGGTCGCGCGGCAGGGCGCGCAGATATTCAAGCTCCCCGGCGCTTAATCTTTCGCGGAACCAGGGGCCGCCGTGGCCCGCGTAATCGGAGGAAATGAGGCGATCCCAGTTGCCATAGACCACGCCCGCGCAGCTTTGCCGCACCAGACCGAGGATTTTTGAGGTGTCCGGCCCTTTGCCGATGAGATCGCCCAAAAAGTAGATTTTTTCTATGCCTTTTTGGCGAATGTCGGCCAGAACGGCCTCAAGGGCGGGCAGGTTGCCGTGCGCATCGGCGATGAAGGCTGCCCGCGTCACGAAAGGGGCTCCAGCGCGTCGTATTCGGCGCGCACCATGCGGTGGAGAAGGTTGCGCATAGCCAGGCGGGAGTAGCGCTCCAGGGCCTGCTCAATGCCTTCTTCCTCGACGAAGCGCAAAAAGGCGCGGGTGCGCGGGTCGCCATCCACTGCGAAGCGATAGGCATGGGCGATGACGCGGGCGAGCGCGCGGGGCTCGCCGCCGTGCTTTTGGCAGAGCAGCGCCGGGCCGACCAGCCTATCCTGCGGGCCGACCTTGCGCGGGCTGTCGCTGCCCAGGGAACTGAGCGTGGCGATGAGCATGGGGTTATCGACCACGCGCAGAATGGATTCGTTCCAGGCGCCAAGCTCCTTTTCAGAGCAGCCGTATTCGCCCTGAAAGCCGGCCGCGGCCTCGCCCAGCGCGCGCACGACCTCTGCGCGTATGCGCTCGTCGCCCAGCGCGTCGGCCAAATAAAGATGGCCCCGCGCCGCGCCCAGGTAGGCGAGGGCCGCGTAAGCCATGTTGAAGGTAAACATTTTGCGGTGAGCTTCAAAGTCGATGTTCTGGCTCAGGCGCAGCATCGGGGAACAGGGAGGCTCGCCCTTGAAGGCGGGCTGCTCCACCGGCATTTCGTGGTAGCCGTTGGTCAAAACGCCCAAAGGATCGCGCTCGGCCAGGTTCTCGGTCAGCGTGGGGCAGACCACTAGCTCCACGGTGCTCACGAAGCCCACCTTTTCGACCAGGTAGCTTAGCGCGCTGCCGCCCAGCAGCCCTTCGAGCTGCCTGCGCAGGGCGGATTTGGCCTCGATGTGGTTGATGCACAGCAGGATATCGAGCGGTTCCTCAGGGGTTTCCATGGCCTTTCTGGCGATGGCCAGCGCGAGCAGCATGGCGATGCCCTCGAGTTGATCCATGTGGATGGCCAGCGCGATGAGCGCACCTGGTTCACAGATGAAGTTGCCGATTTCGCCCTCGGCGGAGGTATGAAGGATGGCAAAATTCTCGACAGGCACGGTTTCGTAGAAGGTCTTGCGCGCCTTATAGATGGTGTAGCTGCCCGCGACGCCCAGGCGCTCGACGCGCTGCGCGTCGCTATCCACAAAAACAAGGCGGCAGCCCGCGCTCTGCAAAACCTCGGCCACAAAGCCGCGGCCGAGCTTGCCCGCGCCGAAGATGATCGCCGTTCTTGCCAAAGCGCCTTCCTCCCGTGCCCGCTATCCGTCAAAAAAGCGGAAAATCCAAAGGGGTTAGGTTTTATTATAGCAGAACAGCACGCTTTTTCAAGCCCTTTGGCTCCGGCGCGCGTCGGCTTTCGCAATGGCGCAAGGGCACAAAAAAAGCGGCGCTTGCGCCGCTTTTTTTGTGCCGCGTCAGGGCATCATCTCATAGAGCATCCTTCTGCCCTTGCGCGCGAGCTTTTGCGCCATGAAGCGTGCCGGCGGGTAGCCCATCACCGCCGCGCCCAAGCAGGCCGCCGTGAGGACGGACCCGGCGAACAGGCCCAGCCCAAAGTGAGAGCTCCTTCTTGCGTGAAACAGCATCCCCTTCACCATCCCTTTCCCCTAGAAGTTCGGCCGCGCAAAACGCCCCCTTCGGGCCTTTAGCGCGGGAAAAAACCGCGGGCTATCCGGGGTTTTGCGCCCCGGATTCCCGCAAAACGGCGATGACGCCGCAGGGCCGTAAAGCAAAGTCTTGCAGCCATTGCCTGCCGCGCGTAAAATCATCAAAATATCCATAGGATATCTCCACCGCGCGAACCCGGCCGTCGCTTTCGTCCACCAAGGCGTCGGTCATCCAGCCGATCTTCTTCCCTTCGATGCTCAGCACCTCGAGATTCGGCGGCGCTTCGCTTCGCAAGGCCCCGGGCCGTTGGACGTGGCCCTTGATGAGCAAAGAAACCTCCCCAAATACGAGGATGTTTCCTCGCTCGACGAACCGCGTCTTGTTCCCGAAGCCAAAGAGCGAAATCAGGACGCCTTCCACGTTCTGCCCGTCGGCGCACAGGCAAACGCCGTGTACTCGGCCGATTTGTTTGCCCGTTTTTTCCATCACGACGGGCAGGCCGGCCAACTTCGTTATCCGCTTCATCTTCTCAACTTCCGCTTCCTTGAGTAAAAGCGCTCTTGGCCGCTTCGACTTTACGGTATTTAAGTTCCCCAGCGCGCCTGCCTTTCATGCGCGGCGCGCGCAGCCAAAGTTTTTCAAAAAAGGGCGAAAAAACTTGAAATCATGGGCGTTTTTGGGGTCTGTTTCACGTGAAACTTTCCGCGGTGGGCTTCTTCCGGCATGCATTGCGCCCCGCCGCTCGGCTTGGCCGCATCCGCCGCTCGGCGGCGCCGATGGATGGGGATTTTTCTGAAACAACCCACGGTTGCGCGCCACACAACCAGCAGGAGATTGTTCGCGCACGGGCTTTGTGCTATACCGATTGCATGGACGGAAGGAGGAACTGCCATGAACGAAACCCTAAAGGCGCTGCGCAAGGCGCGCGGCCTGACGCAGGAACAAGTCGCGGAGGCCCTCAACCTTTCCCCGCAGGCTGTGGGGAAGTGGGAGCGCGGCGAGGCTTTGCCGGATATTCAGATCCTGCCGGCGCTCGCCGCGTACTTCTGCGTATCGGCCGACAGGCTGCTGGGCATCGAAAAGACTGGAGAACGCTCGCATTACGACAGCATCTATGCGGGCGAAGGCTACTACTGGGGCGCTCAGCCCTCGTCGATGTGCCTTGAGGTGCTCAAATACCTGCCGCCGACGCGCCCGTTGAAGTTGCTCGACATCGGCTGCGGCGAAGGTAAGGACGCGGTGTTCTTCGCGCGCTGCGGCTATGTCGTCAGTGCCTTCGATTTTTCGGAAGAGGGGCTGAAAAAGACCCGCCAGCTCGCCGAACAGGCTAGAGTAAGCCTGCGGGCCTTCAACGCGAACCTGCAAAGCTACCGGCTCGAGGAAGAGTACGACATCCTCTATTCGACCGGGGTGCTCGAATACGTCAAACCCGAGCTGCGTGGGGAAATCATGGGCAACTACAAGGGGCACGTCAGCGAAGGGGGGCTGGTCGCCTTCCAAACCTTCGTGAAGAAGCCGTTTATCAACCCATCCAGAAAGGGCAAGCAGAGCGACCCCTGGAAGTCCGGGGAGTTGTTTGGCTACTTTCACGATTGGTACTTTGAGCACTGCAGCGAGTACGTCTTTGACGATTGCCATCTGGGCAGGGCGCCGCATAAGCACGCATCCGAGCGGCTCTTTGCCAGGAACATCCAGGCGATCTGAATTGTGCGATGGCGGAAAAGAAAAAAGGGGGCGGGTCTGGGCCGCCGCCCTGCCCCCAGACCCCTTCCTTTGCCGTGATCCCCACGGGAACGGGGCGCGCTCGCTTCGCTCGCGCGCCAGGGGCGGGCAGCCGCGCGCAGCGCGGCTGCCCTGCGGGAGGGCCAAAGGCCCTCCCGCAGGACTTCGAAGGAAAAGCCTTCGAAGCCCGCCCCCGAGGCCGCAGTTCGGGCGGCTTCGTTGGGCCCAGGCGCCGTCAAGCCATGAAGTAGTCCTCCGCGAGCAGGGCATACAGCGCCGTATCGACGAGCCCGCGGTTGTTGCGGTCGCCCTGCCGGAGGATTCCCTCAAGGCGCAGCCCGCATTTTTGCATGACCCTGCCCGAATTCGGGTTTTGCACGTCGTGCCAGGATTCAATGCGGTTCACGCCGACCTCCACAAAGAAGAAGCGCAGCAGCAGCGCCAATGCCTCGGAAGTGAGACCTTGCCGCCACCATTTTTTCCCGATGCAGTAGCCCATGGCGACCGCGTTGGCTTCGTCCCGCACTCTCACCGCCGCGATTGAGCCGATCGGCTCGCCGACGCCCTTGTGGACGATGGCCCAGTGGTAATAGCGCTCATCCGCGTAACGGGGAACCCAATCGGCCAGAACTGCCTGGCTGACCGAGGCGCTCTGGTGCGCGGGCCAACTCAAAAAGCGCGTAACTTCCTCGTCGCCCGCCCAGTTTTGGAACATCGCCGCAGCGTCGCTCAGCGCAAAGGCGCGCAAGAGGAGCCGCTCGCTTTCAAGGGGCTTCGTTCCGATGTGCTTCACGCTCAATCCTCCCTTACCTTCGTTGGTTTTACGCTAGCGCGAGTTTGCGTCCGCCTGCATGCAGTCCACGGCGAGGGCGGCGCAAAGGCAGAGCGGCGCGTCGCCCGGTGCCGCAATCTCCAGCTCGTAGGCGTCGCCCCAGGTAAACCATTGCTTCGATAGCCGCATGACGAGGGCGTCCCCCGCGCGCATCTCGTATTCGTGCGCCCAAAAGTCGCCGGCCATCGTAAAGGGCAGGCCCTCGAGGGTGAAGGCGGGCCTAAAGAGGGTGAACTCCTTCTTCAGCGCATAGCTTGCGCCGCCGATCTCGATGAAGTAGCGGGGCAGGAAGGAAAAGAGCTTGGCCCGGATGTGGGCGACCTCGCGCCCGGAAGCGTCGCTGATGTGCAGCCTGCGCCCCAGGCTGAAGATCTCGCCCCGCGCATAATAGCATTCCTTGCCGCTCTCGTCCCAAACGGCGAAGCGATCGCGCCAGGAAAAGGCCTTTTGGCGAATATAGAGCTTCATCGCGATTCCGCCTTCGCGGTTAGCAGGTTTTGCTCGATCCAGGCCGCGACGCCGTCCTCGTCGCAGTCGCCGCAGAGCACGTCCGCGGCAGCCTTCAGCTCCGGGATCGCGTTTCGCATCGCCACGCCGATGCCTGCCGCGCGGATCATCCCCAAATCGTTGGAATCGTCGCCAAAGGCGGCGACCTGCGCCATGCCAAGGCCAAGTGAGGCTGCCACCGCGGCCAGCGCGCCCTCTTTTGAGGCTGCTTTTGCCTTAAACTGCACCCAACTTTCGTCGCTGAAGGCCAAAAGATCGGCTCCGGCCGCCTGCGCGATACGCCGGGCGGCGCTTTCGCTCGAGCACTCCACCGTGATCTTGAACACCGCGCCAAAGCAGGGCGGGCTTGAAAAGTCCGTGTGGATGGTGTCTGCGTAGTCTTCCCAGCCGCGCTGGCTTGGATCGACGGGCTTCGAGCTGAAGTAGCCCTTTTCGCCCTCCAAGGTGATCTGGCCGATTTCGGGCGCGCTTAGGCAGCCCGCGAGAACGGCCCGCACGGCCCGCGGTTCAAGGCAGGCGCGGAAAAGCTCGGTTTCGCCCTGCCTGGCCAGCGCACCCCCGTTTGAGAGGAAGAGATCGGGCCGCAGCCTGGCGCTCACGCGCGCGCTTGCGTTTTCGGAGCGCGAGGTCGCGAAGGCGAGCCAGATGCCGGCCGCCCGGCAGCGCGCAAAGACCGAAAGCGTATGGTCTGAAATCGTCTTGTCGTGTTTGAGCAGGGTATTGTCTAAATCCGTGGCGATGAGGCGGATCTTAGGCCCGTTTTGCCCCGTTTCCGTGCCGCTCATAGCCTCCTCACCGGAAGGTAGAGATAAGGCTGCCCTTCTTCGCTCGGGGAAAGGTAGTCCTGCACGGCGCCCGCCAACGAAAGCCCGCTTTCGTCTAAAAAGGCCAGGGCCTCACCCAGGGCGGCGCGCGGATCCCCTTCGACCTTGCAGCAGGCATATTCAAAGCCCGGAATCGTCCACTTCACCCAGCCTTCGGGTGCTTCGGCGCGCTCCAAGGCCTCGACCCCGGCCAGATACAGGCCCTTTGAAAACCCATCCTCCCAGGGGAGGAAGTTGCCGCCAAGGTCGCTCATCGCCCCCCAAAAGCCCAAGGGGCGGCCCTGTTCGTCGAGCTTTGCCAGGGCGGAGACCTGCGCATAGTGCGCGCTGGCCTCGGCCCAGAGCCTTTGCACGAAGCCCTCGCCCTCCGAGGTCTTGCCCAGCTTGCCGATTACCTCAAAGGCTGCCTTTTCGCGGCGCAAAAACTCCATTTGCGGCGCCTCCTCTTTTAAAAGTTACCTTAGCATAGCACAACGCAGCGCCCGCCGCAATGCGGCGGGCGCTGCCATCTTGCTTTTTTTGGCTATTTCGCCAGCAGCGGCTGGAGTTGCCTGCCCTGCAGCGCGGCCTCGATGGTTTCGGGGATGCGCTCCATCTTGGCGACCAGCGATGCGGGTTTGCCCGCCGGGTCGTCCTGCCCGAAGGGCACGAAATAAAGATGCCTGCGCACGAGGAGCTTGCCTAGGTTTTGCGCGTTGCCGCTCAGGCCGTCGTTGGTCGAAACGGCCAGGATCACCGGCCTTTCGTTGCGAAGCTGCGCCTTGACCGCCATGAGCACAGGCCCGTCGCTGATGCCGTTTGCCAGCTTTGCCAGCGTGTTGCCCGTGCAGGGCGCCACCACGAGCGCGTCGAGCAGCCCTTTCGGGCCGATGGGCTCGGCCTGGGCGATGGTCAAAATAGGCTCCGCGCCCGTGATCTTAGTCAGCTCCTCCTTCCAGTGGGCGGCGCTGCCAAAGCGGGTATCGGTTCCCGTCACGGCGGGCGAGAGGATGGGCAGCAGCGCATAGCCGCGCGCGATGAGCTTCCGCATGAGCGGCAAGGTTTCTTCCAGGGTGCAATGCGAGCCCGTCAGGGCGAATCCGATCGTTTTTTGCATGGTCTTCCTTTCCCGTCCTTTAAAAGAGTTCAGGGGCCAGGGCGCGCAGGCAGCGCAGCAGGGCCTCCGCGGCGCTGTGCGGCGAGATTTTGCCGGGCAGGCCAGGCGCGCGCAGCGTCTTGCCAAAGAAGCTGCCCTCGATTAGGCCGCCGGGCGGCGAGGCAAGCTCCAAAAAGAGGCTGTGGCAGCAAAAGCGCGCGGCCTCGTTCCAGCTCAACGCGGGCGAAGGCGCAGTGCCGACGATGAGGCGCACGGGCTGCCCTTCCCAGGGCGTAAGGCCCCTTTCCCTGGCCAGCCCAAGCCTTTCTTCGTTCTTTTCGCGCACGAAGAGCCTGGGCTCGAAGGGCCTTAGCAGCGCGGCCAGGCAGGAAGCGATGCGCCCATAGCCCAAGAGCAATAGCTCGGCCCCGCGCAGGGAAAAGTCGCTGTGCTCAATCAGCAGCTTCAGCGCGCCTTCCGCCGTCAGGTAGGCATTTTCGAGCGCGTACTCCTCGTTCGCGCCCAAATCGCGCCAGAGCAGCCCGTTGGGCAGGCGTGCTTGCGCCCAGGGCGCAAAGACCATCGAGCCTGGGCGCAGCCTTTTAAGCGCAGCGCCCAGGCCTTCGCCCCTTTGCGCGGGCGAGAGCAGCAGCGCGGCGGGTTCGCCAAAGTCAAAACCCTCCAGAGCCGAAACCTCTCTGCCTTCCCGCAGGAGCAGCCCCAGAAGAACCTGCATGCGGGCATCGGATAGATCCAACACAAAGCGCAAGAGAAAACCCCTCCATTCCCGTTCCCGCGCGAAATTCGCCTTTTAAGCGATGAAAAAAGCCCCCACGGGCAAGGTATGCCGCAGAGGGGTCTTTGGTGCGCGGCATCCTCGACCGGAAGCCTTCATATTAAGCTTAAGCAGATTAAGCGGAGGTGCTTTTTGCTGCCACGCGTTGAAAAGAAGAAGCTAAGGGGGATTCCCTTATTTGAAAAGACCCAAGCACCTGGCAGCGGCCCTGGCGCTGCTGATGGCCTGCGGCACACAACCCAGCCCCATCCCGAGCGCGGAACGTTGGCGAGCGCCGTGCCAGCCGCGCCGGAGCAGAGCGCGACCACGCCTGGCCGCACGACGGCCTTGCGCGGATGGAGATTGATTTGCCGATTCGCGCAAAGCGCCGAAGGCCTCTGCCATAGAAAAAAGGGAAGCGCCCCAAAAATGGGGCGCTTCCTTTGCGCGGGGCCTAGCACTCGCCCGCGAGCGCTACTGCTCGAGCTCGATGGCCTTATAGATGCGCTCGAGCTCTTCCGCGCTGGCATAGTGCAGGATGAGCTTGCCGCGCCGCGCACTGCCCTGGGCGGTGACTTTCACGCCGAATAGCCGGCGCGCGGCCTCTTCCAAAAGGCCGAGCTCGGCCAGCGACCGGGGCGCCTTCTTGCGGCCCTTGGCGCCTTGCTCGCGGCGGCGCTTGAGGGCTGCCTCGAGCTGGCGCACGCTCATCTCTTCCTGAATGACGGCCAGCGCCAGGGCGTATTGCTCCTCCTCGTTTTCGACCGCGGCCAGCGCGCGGGCGTGGCCCTCGCTGAGCTTGCCCTCGGCAAGCATTTCTTGCAGGGCTTTGGGCAGGCCCAAAAGGCGCAGGAGGTTCGCGACGGCGGGGCGGCTCTTGCCCAGGCGCTCCGCAGCTTCTTCCTGCGTGATGGCGCATTGCTGGATGAGGGCCTGCACGGCCAAGGCTTCTTCCAAGGGGTTAAGGTCGGCGCGCTGAATGTTTTCGATCAAAGACATTTCCATGCGCGCGATGGTGTCCGCATCCCGGACGATGCAGGGCAGCTCGGTCAGGCCGGCCAGGCGCGAGGCGCGCCAGCGGCGCTCGCCCGCGATGATCTGGTAGCGATCCTCGCGCCTGGCGACGACGATGGGCTGCAAAATGCCCACGGAGCGGATGGACTGGGCCAGGCTCTCGAGCTTGGCCGCGTCAAAGGCCTTGCGGGGCTGGTCGCGGTTCGGGTCGATCTGGTTGATGCCGATGCGCACGACGGCTTCTGCCGCCGGATTTTCTTCCTCGCGCGCCTGGCTGTATTCCTCAAATAGGGCGTCGATACCGCGCCCCAGGGCGATTCGCTTGCTCAAAGCCTTATTCGCTCGCTTTCATTCTCTTTATCGTTGCGCGCCCGCTCGCTTTTTAGGTCGCGCTTTGGGCGGCCGGGCCGTTCCAGTGCTCGAATTCGTCGCAAAGGCGCTCGTAGGCCAGCGCGCCGACGGATTTTGCGTCGTACTGGCCGATGGGGCGGCCGAAGCTCGGCGCCTCGCCCAGGCGGACGTTGCGCGGGATGATGGTGGAGTAGACCTTGCTGCCGAAGACCTTCTTGACCTCGGCCACCACCTGGGAGCCAAGGTTCGTGCGGCCGTCGAGCATGGTTAGCACAACGCCCTCGACCTCAAGCGCGGGGTTGAGCTTTTTTTTGACCAGGCGCACGGTGCCCATCAGCTGCGTGAGGCCTTCCAAGGCGTAATACTCGCACTGAATGGGGATCAAGACCGAATCGGCCGCGCTCAGGGCGTTAAGCGTCAGCATCCCGAGCGAGGGCGGGCAGTCGATAAAGGCGTATTCAAAGCGCGGGGCGAAGGCCGCAAGGCGCTGCTTGAGAAGATGCTCCCTGCCCGGCAGGGAAACCAGCTCGACCTCGGCCCCGGCCAGGGAGATGTGCGAGGGCAGCGCCAAAAGGCCGGAAACCGCGGTTTTTGCAAGCTCCGCGTCGGGGCCGACCCCACCTGAGAGCAGATCGTAGACCGTGCGCGGCGCTTCGGCGCGGTTGACGCCGCTGCCGCTGGTCGCGTTGCCCTGTGGGTCGAGATCCACGAGCAAGACGCTGTGCCCCCGCTGCGCCAGCGCGGCGGAGAGGTTGACCGCGGTCGTCGTCTTGCCTACGCCGCCCTTTTGGTTCGCAATCGCGATGGTTTTCATGAAAAAAGCCCGCCTTCCAGCAGAGGAGTCGCCGCTCGCGCCAGGCCACGGGCCGGGAGCTTACCAGGCAGCTTCCATTATACTGCACGAAGGCGGGAAAGAGAAGGGGGATGGCTTTTGGAAGCAACGATTTAACCGAAGCGGCGGCCAGCCTGAACCCTCGGATAAACCCTTCTTCCGGCACTCCCGGAACCCAAAAATCTGCCGGGAACAGAGGAAAATGACGATGGGAAGGCATGTTGTTTCACGTGAAACTTGCCGCCGAGGGCTGTACTGCGTTCCATGGAAATCGTCTCGCCCGCTCGGGGGGAATAGGCGCGCGCCGCTCGGGTGGGTTCATCGCGCTCAAGCGCTGTTCCGGGGCTGAGAGGGCGCTTTTGGGGCCCGCAGCGGCCGTGGCCGCTCGTTTTCGATCCCTATGGCGCGGCTTTGAAGGAAGATCCCGCCCCGAGGGCGGCGCATCCGTAGAAGGCGGTTGTTCCTAAGGCGTTTCGCGAAGCATGTGGAGATTCTAAACCTATCTCGGCGAGGGTGCGGGAGAGTTGCTCTCCCGCAGGGCAGAGCGCAGCGAGGCCTATGGCGCAGCCGAAGGCGGCACAATCCCAAAAGGAGGGCAGCACAGTCCGCGAGGAGGTGTTAGGCGGTCTTTCCCTTCGCTTTTGGGATCAGCAGGCGAATTTCCAGCCCCTGATCGGTTTCCTGGCTGGCATAGGTCGGCGCGAGGCCGGCATCCTCCATTTGGGTGATGAGCGATTTGATGGAGTTCACATACAGCCTGGCGTCGCGCACCAGGGCCGAGATGTGCCCGCGCGGCTTTTCCTCCTTCTCGATGCCATACATGCGGGCAATCGTGCGCTCGATGAGTTCCTCGCTGGCCTTGACGTTGAGGTTTTGCTCCACGATCAGCCGCACGATCTTCACCTGCATCTCCTCATCGTGCAGGCGAAGAAGGGCGCGCGCGTGGCGCTCGGTGAGGCAGTGCTTGACCAGCGCGCCCTTGACCTGCGCGGGCAGGCGGAGGATGCGCATTTTGTTGGCGATGGTAGATTGGTTCTTGCCCAGGCGGCGCGCAAGCTCCTCCTGCGAGAGGCCGTGGTCACGGATCAGGTTCTGGTAGCCTTCGGCTTCCTCCATATAGTGCAAATTCTCGCGCTGCAGGTTCTCCATCATGGCGATGACCGCGCTATCCTGCTCGTAGGCCGAGAACACGATCGCGTCTATTTCGGCCATGCCGGCCATGCGGCAGGCGCGCAGCCGCCTTTCCCCGGCGATCAATTCATAGCCCTCGGGGCCGGATTTGCGCACGGAAACCGGCTGCAGCAGCCCATATTGGCGAATGGATTGAGAAAGCTCCAGCAGTGCTTCCTCCGAAAACACCCTGCGCGGCTGGTAGGGGTTTGGGCGCACCTGGTCGATGGGGATGCGGGCGATTTCCCGCTGGCGCATTTGCGCGCCCCGTCTGGCTCTGGGCTGCAGCTGTGTTTGCATCTCGTTCCACTCTTCTTCCTATCAAAAAAGTTCGGGCCTTGGACTCGGCCGCCCTTACCCTTGCGTGTATCTATTCATTTCTGCCCTTCACTTTCATTTCCTCTCATTTCCGCCCGGCAACCGTTCGCGCGGGCATCCCCGGAACAGACAAAAAACCGGCGGTGAAGCTGCCGGTTTTTTGCCCATTTAGAAACAACTTAGAAACAACTGGCGGTTTAACGCGAAAGTACCCGAATTGTTTTCCCTCCATTTGTGGGGATTCTCTATGGGATTTTAATCCTTTCCCATGCCCTGCGAGTGGAACGGGGGCAGGGCAGCCCGCAGGGAGAGATTGAGCTGCAGGCAGAACAGCATGAGGAGCTCGCGGGCGGCCATGCTGGCGGACGGATTGCGCAATATGCCCGCATTTACGGACGAAAACATGGCAGCAAGGGGGCCATTGCCCGAATGGCCGGCGAGCTGCGCGCCAAGGTAGAGGAAGCCTGCGCAGAGCGCCAGCGCGCCAAGGGCGAGCCCGGCGGCCGTCATCACGGCAGGGCTAGGCGCATAGTCGAAGCGGATTCGCAGAATGGATTGAAGAAGATAGATCAGCAGGAGGGTCGCCGCCAGGAAGCAGGCCGGGCGAAGCGCGCGGGAGAGCTGGCCCTCATCGGGCGAAACGAGCAAAAAGGCGCTCAGGCCAAAGCCCAGCAGCGCGGCGGATTCGCGGGCGCCGAGCACCACCGTCAGTGCGGAGGAGACGCTGTTTGCCCGCGCGAAGGCTAGAGCGCGAGCAGGGCGAGCGCGGCCCCGGCGTAGAGCGAAAAACCGAGCGCGTTGAAGCGCTGGGGCGAGCGCGCAACCCGCCAAAGCAGGAGCAGATAGGCCCCGGCCAGCGCGCCGATGAGCCAATCGGCATAGGGGAAGCCGCTTCCTAGGGGGCGCGGCGAGCGCCGCTGCCAAAACCATGAGCGCCGCGATGGCGAAAAAGAGAAGGATCTGCCGCGTTTGGAAAGGACTCATGCCAAGCACCTCCTTTATGCGCTCATCTTAACAGGCCCGATGAGAAATGAAAAGGCCCGGCTTGCGCTTCGGATGGGGTTGGGATATACTTTTGCAAGGAAAAGAAATTCCCAAAGGAGGGTTCTCCGTGCGGTATGAGGTCTTTGGCGATAATCTTCCGGCCGTGACCGTCTTTCTCGACAGGGGAGAGAGCATCTACACCCAATCCGGCGGCATGAGCTGGATGAGCGCCGGCATCACCATGGAAACCAACATGAAGGGCGGCCTGATGAAGGGCCTTGGCAGGATGTTTTCTGGTGAATCTCTCTTCATGGCGACCTATACGGCGGGCGAGAACGGCCAGGCCATCACCCTTGCCTCTTCCTTCCCCGGCCACATCCTGGCGCTGAGCTTGAGCGGCGGCGAGCGCTATATCTGCCAAAAGAGCGCCTTCCTTTGCGCCGAGCCCGGCGTGGAATTGCGCGCGACGGTGACCAAGGGCCTAAAGGCCGGCCTTTTTGGCGGCGAAGGCTTTGTGATGCAGGAACTGAGCGGCAATGGTCATGTTTTTTTGGAGCTTGACGGCTCGGTGAAGGAAATTGACCTGGCGGCGGGCGAAAGGCTGCGGGTGGACACCGGCTGCGTCGCCGCTTTCGAGGCCGGCGTGCAGTATTCTGCCGAAATGGTCAAGGGCTTTGCCAACGTGCTCTTCGGCGGCGAGGGGCTCTTCCTCACCACGCTGATGGGGCCTGGCAAGGTCTGGCTGCAGACCATGAACATGCCTTCTTTCGCGGGGCGCATTCTGCCCTATTTGCCCCATAAGGATTGAGGAGGACGGGACTATGTACGTGACCAACACCAGCGACAAGAGCCGCACGACGGCGCTCATCCTTTGCCTGCTCGGCTTTGCGGGGCTTGGGGGCATTCACCGGCTGTATGTGGGCAAGATCGGCACGGGGGTGCTTTGGCTGTTTACCGGCGGGCTGTTTGGCATCGGCACCCTGGTGGACTTGATCACGATCGCCACGGGCGCCTTCCGCGACAACGTGGGCGTGCCCCTGCGGCAGTAAAAACCCCTTCATTTTACCCCGTTTACCCGAAAGGGCCGCGAAAAGCGGCTCTTTTTGCGTTCCTGCGCGGCGGCGCTGCGGGAGTGGGGATCTGGACGTGGATTAAAATGGATCCAACGGCGATTGGCGCGATCGCAGTCGCGATTATCGGCCCGATTTCGGCGATCATTGTTGCGTCCATCAATAGGGGGAAAAGCGGGGAGAAGGGCAGTCGCGGCAGCATGGAGCCGACCTTCCCCGGCGGCTTTGCCGAAGGGGGGATTCGGGGCTGGCCGAGACCCGATTTGCTTAGGGTGGGTTCTTTTGCTTGGGGAAGCTAAAGAAGGCCCATAAAGAGCAAGGCCGAGCTTTGAAGCAATATATGGGGGTCTTGGGTACGGAGCATCCCGACACGGCGAAGAGCTACAATAACATCGGCCTTGTTTATTCTGCCCAAGGGGAGTACGGCGAGGCCGAGCGCCACTATAACAAGGTCCTGGCCATCTACACAAGGGTCTTTGACGAAAGCCACCCCGATGTGCAAATGGTGCGCGGCAATCTCGCCCGTCTTGACGCGACGCGAGGCTCTTCCGCGCCCGGTTAGGGGCTGCGGCCCGTCGTCACGGGCCTTTCCCTTGGCCATCGCCCCCGCTAACAAAGGCCGCCCCTATTCGGGCGGCCTTTTTTGGGGGTGCTTCGTCGTTTTGCTCCTCGCCATGGCGGCGGGGGCGGGGTTATGGGCACTTAGGTTGGCTTGCACTTTCGGGGGGCACGCGGGGGGAATCTCAATTCCCCCCGCGAAGCCCCGGAGGGGCGCGCCTCGGGGGCCAGCCGGCAGCGAAGCTGCCCCTGCCGCGCAGCGGCAGGCCGCGCGCAGCGCGGAGCTGGCCCCCCGGCGCGCGAGCG
>JAITGM010000043.1 GCA_031280685.1 Christensenellaceae bacterium | reverse complement strand
CGATGCGCTGGCGGACCGTCGCCCCGCCCATGTACCAGCCATCCTTCGAGGGGTTGAACCAGGAGATGAAGGAGTCGTAGCCGCGATCCTTGTAGTGCGAGAGGAACTCCAGCTCGCTGCCGTTATGCACAACCTGGGCGTAGCTCGGGCCGTTCGTGGGGGAAGCGGTGGAGCCGGACTCAGGCAGGGCTGCGAGCGTTTGTAGTCCACGTTGATGAAGTTTTTCCATATGGCCTCGGGGGCCTGCGGGATGCCGATGGTCGGGGCGTCCTTGCAGGCCGGACGGCGGCGACGCAGCCCAAAATCGGCTGCCGCCACTCCTCAAATTGCTTCACCAAGGGGGAAGCGTTCCCGGCCGGCAGCTCCATGCTGAGCCAATAACCAGCCTGGGCGCAGATGGCCATTTCTGAGGGCTGGGCGCCGAACCAACGGAATGTGCTCCTCCTAATTCCTTGTGATTCTATCTTTACGACGAATCTTCCAAATAAGTGAAGGGAGGACGGCCTGAAAATTGTATGCTCATTCAGGTAAAATAGGCTGCACACGAAGTTTTTTTGCAGCATCCCTTGCGTTTATGAGGAAGTATGCGCATCAAAAACCGCGCGTGAGGCGCCGGCCGCGCTAAGGCGGCCTTGGAAGGGACGGCAGGAGGGCGCCGCGCCGCGAAGATTGCCTTTTTTCGCGGCCTATGGTATGCTATTGCACGGAATTTCGTGTGCTTTCGGCGTTTTGCGCGCCGCTTGCTCGGAAGGAAAGGTTTTGTTCCATGCTATATACGCGCAATAGAGCGCAAAAGCCGAGGCTGAACTGGGGGAGGATTGCTTTCGCGGTTCTGGCGCTCGCAATCGTCGGCGCCAGCGGCTATTTTTTGACCGTCGGCCTGATGGGCGGCCCGAACGGCGGCCCCGAAGGGGCGCCGGGCAGCCCTGCGCCGATCATGAGCGCTTCCGCCGCGCCCAGCTTCACGCCGGAGCCGCCTGGCGTTAGCCCCTCACCCTCGCCTTCGCCTTCGCCGCCCTCATCCCCCGCGCCCTCCGCGGGCCCTTCGGCGGGCGGCGGGGTATTGCACTTTGGTGCCGTAGGGGAGATCACGGGCGGCTCCGGGCTTTTGCAGGGTACCCGGGTGGATTCCAGTTATGACTTTGGCGAGGTCTTTGCCAAGATCAGCCCCTACACCTCGCGGTTTGACTTTTTGATCGGCGCCCTGGGCACCACGATCTCAAAGGGCGGTGAATATGGCGAGCGCAAAACGCCGGAGCCCATGCTGCGCGCGCTGAAGGCCAGCGGCTTTGGCGTTTTAACCCTTGACAACGGCCACGGCTACGATTATGGCCCCGAGGGCGCGCGGGAAACCCGCGCCTTGATCGAAGCCGCCGGGCTTGTGGGCGTAGGCTTTGCAGGCGAAGGGGCGGAGGAAGAGGACGGACCCTGCATCCTCGAGGGGGAAGGGCTGCGCGTGGCCGTGCTCAGCTACAGCCTGGACGCCGACGAAACCCCGGCAGAGAGCAGGGATCGAGTGCGCCTGCTGAGCGAAGCCGCCCTGAGCGCGGATATGCTCGCCGCTGAGGCGGCCGGGGCCGACTTCGTCATCGCCTGCGTGTATTGGGGTGGCGGCGGTGCGTCGGAGCTTACCCAGGCGCAGAAGGACTGGGCGAAAAAGCTCGCGGATGCAGGCGTGGGGGCGGTCATCGGCTCCCAGCCGCAGTATTTGCAAAAGCTGAGCACCATCAGCGGCGCAAACGGCGGACAGACCCTCGTGGCCTACTCGCTGGGCAGCTTTTTGACCCAGCGGCAGAGCGGCGGGCAGGATCGCGCTGCGATCCTCAATTTCGACATCATGCGCGGCGAGGATGGCCGCTGCAGCTTTGCCAACGTCAGCTACACGCCCACGTGGATTTTGCGCTACTCAACCGAGGGGCGCTACCATTATGAAATTCTGCAGCCCGGCGAATACCTCAATAAGGGCTACATGAACTTCAGCCAGGAGCATCGAAACCGCGTACGGGCCGTGCCCGGCGAGGTGGAAGGCCGCCTGGGCACCGAGGCAGGCAAGATGAACATCGCGCAGCCTAAGGAAGAAACTGTGGCGAGCCCTTCGCCCGCCCCGAGCCCCAGTGCGCCCGCGAGCCCGTCGCCTAGCGCCTAGCGCCGAACGATTTTGCCAAAACGCATCCGCTTCCCGCTGGCGCGCGTGCGGCGGATGCGTTTTCAACGAGGATTATGGAAGGGAATCGCGATGCGAAAACGCCGTTTTTTGATCGTTTTAGCCGCCTTTTTGGCCGTTTCCGGCCTTGCCTTCTATGATGGGCTGACCATTAGGCGCTATGAGATCAAAAGCTCGAAGATCAAGGGCGCCATTCGCATCGTGCAGCTCAGCGACCTGCACGGTTATCCCTATGGCGGCGACCAGGCGGCGCTCCTGCAGGCAATCGCCGCGCAAGAGCCCGATCTCATCGCCTTGACGGGCGACATCGCGGATGATCTGCGCCCGATTGAGGGCGTCGAGGCCCTGCTCAAGGGCCTTAAGGTGCTGGGCACGCCCTGCTTTTACGTGAGCGGCAACCACGAGATCTGGAGCGGCCGCGCGGAAGAGATTAAGGCGCTGTTCCGGAGCTATGGCGTGCGTGTTCTGGAGGGCGAGAGCGAGCGCCTGCTCATCCGCGGCCAAGCCCTGCGCATTGCCGGCGTGGACGATCCCTCGCTTGGCAATCAAGCCTTTGCGCAGGGACTGAAGGCCGCCCTCTTCGATCCAAGCGAAGCCTTTACCCTATTGCTTTCGCATAGACCAGAACGGCTCGAGGAATATGGCGCCTTTGAGTGGGATTTGCTGCTGGCGGGGCATGCCCACGGCGGGCAGGTTCGGCTGCCGCCCTTCGTCAATGGGCTGTATGCGCCCAATCAGGGGCTTTTTCCAGAGCATGCGGGCGGCCTTTACGAGCTTAGCGGGCGCACGATGGTGGTGAGCAGGGGGTTGACGCGCCGGCTATGGTCCACCCGCCTGCCGCGGATCTTCAACCCGCCTGAGCTGGTGGTGATTGAGCTTTTGGCCGGCTAGGCGGCGCGCCTCCCCAGGGCTTCGCCGAGGGGCGATGAAGGGCTAAACGCAGCCGGTTCGTCACCGCGAGGGGAAACGAGTAATAGGCGCGCTCGCTCCGCTCGCGCGCCGGGGGGCGGGCGCCGCGCTGCGCGCGGCTGATGGCGGCAGCGGCTCAGGCTTCGAACCGGATCGGTTCGGCCTGAGCCGCTTTGCAGCCGCCCCCCGGAAGGAACTTCCGGGCCCGCCCCCGAGGCCGTAACTCGAGCCTCTTCGCTGACCTGGGCGCCGCCTTCCTTGGTTTGCGCGGCGCATGCGGGCAAGGCCTTTGCGTTGACTGCCGCCTGCAGTCGAAGCCGCCATAAAGGGGAAGCGGGCGGGCACATTGCTGCCGCCGCAAAGGGCGGCCCTTTTGGGGAAGGGGGCAAGAGCGGGCGAAGCGAGAAAAAAAAGGAGCGCGGCCCGGAAGGAATGCCTTCCGGGCCGCGCTCCTTGCAAGAGCCGCCTATGCCTGGGCTTAGTAACGGGGCCGCTTGCAGCCGCAACCGCTATAGCCATCGCAGCTGTTGCCGCCGATGCAGCCCCAGTTGCTGCCGCCGCAGCCGCAGCTATTGGAGCAGCGGTAGCCGGTGGCGGTGACCACCAGGCAGCCGCCGGGGCACCTGCTGGTGTAGGGGATCTGCTCGATCGCGTTCGAGGTGTAGGTGTAGGCGCCAACATCCGAGGGGACAGCGCAGGCGCAGCCATTGGTGTTGCCACAGCCACCACAATTCCAGTTCGATCCGCATCCACAAGCCATATCGAAAAACCTCCTTATGTTTTGTCTGAACGCCTTCTTTGTGGGGATGCGCTCTGCGCCTCCCTGGCGTTTGCTGTATCCTATGCAAGGCGGGGGAAACTTGCTATAATGCAGGAAGAAAAATTTTTCTTTGAGGGGTAGGCATGGAAAAAAGGCTGATTTCGGCGATTTCAACCCTGAGGCTGGCCCCGCAGGGGGATGAATTCGCCCTGCAGGACGAGGTGGCGAAGGCCCTGACGAAGGGGGGCGTCGAATACCGGCGCGAGGTCAGGCTCGGCCCTGCTGCCCGGGTGGACTTCCTCTGCGGCAACGTGGCGCTGGAGGTTAAGCGCGTGCGCCCGGCGCGGGCCGCGCTCCTGCGCCAGCTCGCGCGCTATGCTGCCTTTGACGAGGTTGCTTCCCTGATCGTGGTGAGCGAGAAGAGCCTGCGGCTGCCGCCTACGGTCGGCGGTAAGCCGCTGCATGTGCTTGCGCTCTCGAAGCTCTGGGGGGTGGCAATATGAACGAAGTATTCGATCCCTTTGAGGAGCTGCCCGAGTTTTCGCCAGCTTTGCCTGCCTTTTTGCAAGAGGTGCCGCCGAGCCTGCGCAGCTATGGCGAGCTTTCGTTTAACAAGAGGGCGAAGCGCTGGGTGATTAAGGGCGAGCCGATCCTATGCCAGATGGCAAAGCGGCTCTTTCCGGGGGCTGAAGGCAGGGGGAGGGGGCAGCTGCGCTTCCCCCTGGGCCGGCGCAGCGCCGGGGATCTGAACTGGCTGATGCTGCGCTACCCCATGACGGTGCGGGCGGGCGACCTCGCCCGCTGGGAAGAAGCCCTCGATGCCGCGCGGGCCTTCGCCCTCCAAAAGGAGAGGGCGCGCTTCGCGCCGCAGGCCATCGACCCGCCGGCAGCCTTTTTCAAAGGCAGGCTGATGCCCTTTCAACGCGAGGGCGCCGCCTACGCGGTTAACTGCCTGCGCGGCCTGCTGGCAGATGAAATGGGCCTTGGCAAGACGGTCGAGGCGCTGGCCGCCGTGGCCGAATTGCAGGGCTACCCGCTGCTGCTCGTGGCGCCGCCGCATCTCATCCGCAACTGGCAGCGCGAAATCGTCCGCTTTTTGCAAAATGAGGGCGAGGAAGAGCCCACGGTGCACGTCGTCAAGGGCCTGAAGCCCTACGCGCTGCCGCCCGCGCAGATCTACATCATCCACTACCTGCTCCTGCGCGGCTGGAAGAAGGAATTGCCCCAAATTCCTTTCAAAATGGTGGTCTTTGACGAAATTCAGGAGCTGCGCCGCGCGGGAACCGAGAAATACTCGGCGGCTTCGCTGCTTGCCGACGCCTGCGAGCGCGTCTTGGGCCTTTCGGGCACGCCGATCTATAACCGGGGCGGCGAAATCTGGAATGTGGTCAATATCCTCGACTTTCACGCCCTGGGCGACTTTGAGTCATTCACGCGGGAATGGTGCTACGGCTATGGCAACAACATCGTGGCCGATCCCGCCTTGCTGGGGCAAACCCTGCGCGAGGAAGGCCTGATGCTGCGCAGAACCAAGGAGCAGGTTCTGGATCAACTCCCGCCCAAGCGGCGCCTTGTGCAGGAAATCGATGCGGACGACGAGAGCTTTCGCGCGCTGCTCGAGCCCGCGCTGATCTCCCTGGGCAACCTGCGCCAGGCGCAGACCGCCTTTGACAGGGCCAGGCTCGAGGATGAGATCTGCCAGCGGGTGCGCCTGGCCACGGGCGCGGCCAAGGCCCCGTATGTGGCCGCCTTCGTCAAGGCTCTGCTCGAGGCCGGCGAGCGCGTCCTGCTCTTTGCCCACCACCATTTGGTGATGGATGCCTATAAGGAGGCGCTGCACGGCTTTTCGCCCCGCTTCATCACGGGCAGGGAGACGACCGAGCAGAAAGACCAGTCGGCGCAGGCTTTTATGGAGGGCAAGACCAACCTTTGCTGCATCTCGATGCGGGCGGCGGCCGGCTTGAACCTGCAAAGGGCGAGCTGCGTGGTCTTTGGCGAGCTGGACTGGTCGCCGGCGGTGCACAGCCAGGCAGAAGACCGTGCCCATCGCATGGGGCAAAGGGATTCGGTGCTGTGCTATTACCTCGTCAGCTCTGCGGGCTCCGATTCGCAGATGCAGGAGGCGCTGGGCCTGAAGGTGAGCCAGTTCGTAGGCCTCATGGGCGACGCGCCGCCCTCGGAGGAGGAGGCGCTGCAGATGCAGGTTGAGGCGAGGGAACACATCCGCAGGGTGGCGGAGGAGCTGCTGGGCCTGGCGGAAGAGGGGAACGGGCGAGGGGGCAGCCCCCTCGCGCTCCCCCTGGGGTAGGCTCGGGTCGTTTTTCCTTCGCGAAACGCTGTGAGGCCGGAGGCCACGGCTCCCGTAACGGCGAAACGGCAGCGCTGAAGGGATTATTGCTAGAAAGGGGTTCCCAAGAGGGAGGAGGCCCCACCCGCGAAGGCCCGAAGCGCCGTGCGAGTGCGCCGCGACCAAGGCCGCGCAAGCGAAAAAAAGGGCTTCGGCGAGGGAATTGACGATGCCTCCCTTTTGTGCTACGCTTAAAATGGCTTGATATACCGCCATGAATAGGCAAGGAGGGATTCCGTATGACCCTGAGCAGCTTGGAAATGGGCATTTTAGACATTTTGAGCGGCGACAGCCGCATTCCCTACGCACAGATCGCCGTGATGCTCGGCGCCGAGGAGGCAGCTGTGGCCGCGGCTGCAGCCGCCCTGGAGGAAAAAGCCGTGCTCGTGGGCTACCCTGCCCTCATCGACTGGGACAAGACCGCGCGCGAGCAGGTGCAGGCCGTGATCGAGGTGAAGGTGACGCCGCAGCGCGATATGGGCTTTGACGCCATCGCAGAGCGCATCTATCGCTTTGAGGAGGTCAAGGCAGTCTACCTGATGTCGGGCGCATACGACTTAATGCTTGAGGTGCAGGCCGACTCGATGAAGCGGCTCGCGGGCTTCGTGGCCCAGCGCCTGGCCACCATCGAGCACGTTCTTTCCACGGCAACGCATTTTGTGCTCAAGAAGTATAAGCTCAACGGACTGGTGCTCGAAAAGAAGCCCGAGGATGAAAGGCTGGTGGTCTCCCCGTGATGGACTACCAAAAGCTGCTCTCGCGCACCGTGCAAGAGATTCCGCCTAGCGGAATCCGCAAGTTTTTCGACATCGTGAGTGAAATGAAGGACGCCCTTTCCCTGAGCGTGGGCGAGCCTGATTTCACAACGCCATGGAATGTCTGCGAGGCTGCGATTTACTCGCTTGAAAGGGGCCAGACGCACTATAGCTCAAACTGGGGCACGATTTCGCTTCGCCGCGAGATCGCGCGCTATTTGAGCGCGCGCTACGCCCTGGAATACGACCCCGAAGATGAGATCATCGCCACTGTGGGCGCGAGCGAGGGCATCGACCTTGCCCTGCGCGCCTTGCTGAACCCGGGGGACGAGGTTTTGGTGCCCGATCCTTCCTTCGTCGCCTACATGCCCTGCGTGCGCCTGGCAGGCGGCGTGGCCGTGCCGGTGAAAACCGGCGCGGAGGACGGCTTTAAGATTACGCCCGGGCAGCTTCGCGCGGCGATCACCCCCAGAACTAAGGCCCTGATCCTGCCCTACCCCAACAACCCCACGGGCGGGGTGATGGAAAGGGCCGATCTTGAGGCCGTCGCGGCGGTTCTGCGCGGCAGCGGAATCTTCGTCATCGCGGATGAGATTTATTCCGAGCTGACCTATGGGCAAGGGCACGTTTCCTTCGCGGCGATCGAGGGGATGCGCGAAAGAACGGTGCTGCTCAACGGCTTTTCAAAGGCCTTCGCCATGACAGGCTGGCGCATGGGCTACCTCTGCGCCCCGCGCGAGCTGGCCGCCATGGCCTGCAAGATTCATCAATACACCATCATGTGCGCGCCGATGCAGGCCCAGGCCGCGGCCGAGGAGGCCCTCGTTTCGGGCTTTGAAACCGGCTACGCCCAGGTCGAAGGCATGCGCAGGATCTACGACCAGCGCCGCAGGCTCCTGTTCAAAGGCCTGAACGACATGGGCCTGGACTGCTTTGAGCCCCTCGGCGCCTTTTACCTCTTCCCCTCGATTCGGAGCACAGGCCTGCCGAGCGAGGTCTTTTGCGAAAAGCTCCTTCGGGAAGAGAAGGTGGCCATCGTACCTGGCAACGCCTTCGGAGCCGCCGGCGAGGGGCATGTGCGCATCTGCTACGCGGTCGCGACCGAGGTGATCGTCGAGGCCCTAAAGCGCATCGACCGCTTCATCAAAAGCCTGAAATAGGCCGAAAGGATCCGAACCATGAGCGATTTCCTTTCGATCAACCGCCGCCGTCCCCTGGTCAGCTACGTGCTGATCGCGCTGAACCTGTTCTTTTTCGTCATCGAGAGCGTTCTGCGGCTTTTCTTCATGCCGGAGGGGCAGATGCTGGTGCTGCTGGGGGCGAAGGTGAATGTGCTGATCGCGCGCGGGGAGCTTTGGCGGCTGCTCTCGGCCTGCTTTTTGCACTCCGGGCTGTTGCATATCGGCTTTAACCTCTTCGCGCTGTATATCTGGGGCCCGCAGGTCGAAGCCCTGCTGGGCAGGCTGCGCTTCTGCGCCGTCTACCTTAGCGCGGGGCTTTTGGGCTCGCTGTGCAGCTTTCTTTTTTCATCCAGCGTGAGCGTCGGCGCTTCGGGCGCGATTTTTGGGCTGTTCGGCGCCTTTTTATATTTCCGCACCAGGCATAGGCAGGTCTTCAATCAGGTCTTTGGGATGCAGTTGCTGGCCATCATCGGCGCGAACTTGGTGATGGGCTTTCTCAACGCAGGAACCGATAATTTTGCCCACATCGGCGGGCTGGCCGGCGGCTTTTGCGCCGCGTTTTCGACTGGCCTTTATCGCGAAAAATGGACGGCCCCGCACGCGCTGGCGGCGACAGGGCTGGTTCTGCTCTTCGCCTGCGCGCTGGAATGGGGAATGCGCCGCTACGGCGGCAGCCTGCTGCCCTTTTTGGGCCTTTAACAAGGAGGGCTGACGAAATGGAAACGGCGCTTGCCTACCTGGCCGCCCTGGAGGCCAACAACGAGCGCGAATGGTTCCGCGCCAACAAGGCTTGGCGCGACAGGGCGAATGCCGAATTCGAGGGCTTCGTGGGCAGTTGATCCTGGCCATCGGCGAGTTCGACGGGGCGGTTCTCGGCCGCGCGCCGAAGGAGCTGCTCTTCAGCCCAGTGCGCGATCTTCGCTTCAGCGCCGATAAAACCCCCTACAACCCGAGCTTCCGGGCGCACATCGGCCCGGCCGGCAAGCTGCCCATCCCCGTGGGCTACTTCCTCACGCTTAGGCCGGGCGGCCGATCCTTTCTGGCGGGCGGGCTGTTCGCGTTCATGTTTCAGGACGCGACGGCGCGAATTCGCGAGCGCATCGCGGCGAACGGCGAGGAATGGGAGGCGATCCTGCGCGACGAGGCCTTTTCCTCCCACTTTTGCCTGAAGGGCGAGCAGCTCAAAAGGGTTCCGCGCGGCTTTGACGCGAACCACCCGCAGGCGGAGGCGCTGAAGAGGAAGAGCTGGTATGTGGAAACTCGCCTGCCCGACGAATTCCTCCTGGGCAGGGACCGCGCTCCGAGGGCGGCTGAGATATTCCGCGCGATGAAGCCCTTCAATGCCTTTTTGAACGCCGCGCTGGCGGACTTTGAGATGCAGAAGAGATAGGCAAAGCAAAAGGCGCCCCTTTCTCACGGGGCGCCTTTTTTCAATCCGTTTTTTCGTCGAGCGCAGGGCCTGTTTGCGGGCGCGGGAGCTCCAGCGCGCTCGCGAGCCGCGCGCAGTCCTCAGGCTCCATCGCGAACAGGGCGGCCTTGCCGCCCCCGTCGCAGTGGACGCCCCAGCCGTCTCTTTTCAGCAGTGCGGAGGCGCGGACTTCGGCCCTTTTTCGGGCAGTCCTCCGCGACCTTGAGAAAAGCGTTGAAGTGGTTCGTGCCAAAGGGCTTCGCCATAAAAGCCACCCCCCGGATGCTGAGCGGAGGGTGAAAAAAGGCGAAAAAGGCAGGAAACAGGCCCTTATTCCTTCATGGGCGGGGTGCCGGGCAGCGCGCGAACCCTTTCCATCAGGCCGGCCAAAGAATCCCGCTTGCAAAAGGCGGCATGGAGTGCGTATAAGCTTTCGAGCCGTTCGAGAGAGGCAGCGGGGCAATAGCCCTGCCCCATCGCGCTGTCATAGGATTCTTCGATTTGGCACCTTAGGAGGGAACGAACCCCATCCTGCATGGCCGAGAGCCGGCGCCACATCATGGCGGCAGCGGCGGCGACGCCGCTCAGGGCAAAGGGAACCGCCCAGTCCAGGATCAACTTCAGCATAGAATCACCGTCCCTTCGGGGGCATTCTATGCGCGCGGGCCTCGTTTGGTGCGCAAGGAGCAACTGGCCCTTGCGCGGCAAATCAGGGCTGCGGCGGGCCGAAGAAAGCGGGTGAGGGCGCGGGAAGGGGCCGTTGCCGCATCCCAAGGCCGCAAAGCCGCGCCGCCGCGCAAATCAGGGCGCGAAGAAAGGGCTTTTTTGCGCCGCGGCGCCTTGCCGGCCCTGCGCCGAGGAAAGGGCCGCGCCATTGCGGCGAATCAGGGCCGCAGCAGGCCGCCTAAGGAAGGATCGCGCCCCAGCAGGCCAAAGAAGAAGCTGAACTGGGCTTCGTAGAGCACGAGGGAAGGGTCGTCTTTGCGCCATAACGATTCGATTTCGCGCCAGGGCAGGGCGACCAACCCCGAAACCTCGCCGTCCTCAAAGCGGCATTCCGCCGGGGAGATTGGGGGCAGATAAAGGTAAAGATCGACGATCTCGTTCTCGATGAGGTGGGGGCCGCTGTCGAACCGATCGCGGCAGCTAAAGAGATAGCGCAGGGCGCAGGGGTCGAGGGAAAGGCCCAGTTCCTCCCTCCCCTCGCGCAAGGCGGCTTCCACGGCGCTTTCGCCGGCGCGGATATGCCCCGCGAAAGAGATGTCTAAAAGGCCGGGGGCGAAGGCCTTCGCGGCGCTGCGGCGCTGCAAAATGAGCCTGCCGCCTTCATCGCGCAGCCAGACCGCCACGGCGCGGTGCAGCCAGCCCTTTTCGTGCGCGAGGTCCTTCTCGGCGCGGCGGCCGGCCGGCAGCCCGGATTCCAAGTACAGCTCGATTTCTTCCACGCTTCAGCCTCTTTTTTGCCCCCTCAGGGCCGCGATCACCGCCAAAAGCGCGGCTTCGACATCGAGCCCCTCGCAGGGGACGATCAAATCGGCTGCGGCTTCATATAGCGGCAGGCGCTCGGCAAAGAGTTCCTTCAGGCCTTGCCCGGGCCGGAACAGCACGCCGCGGGTCGCGATGTTCTTCAGCCGCCCTTCGAGGGATTCGAGAGGCAATTGCAGGTAGACGAGCGTGGAAAAGCCCCGCAAATGCAGCGTCGCGGCCTTGGAATACACCGCGCTGCCGCCGGTTGCGATCACGGCGCGCACGGAGGGCTTGATTGAGATCAGAGCCCTTTCTTCCGTGGAGATGAAGCCCTCAAAGCCCTTATTTTCAACGATTGCCTGCAAAAGTTTGCCTTCTGATTCCTGAATGAGCAGGTCGGTATCCATAAAGGCGAGGCCCAGGGCCTTGGCCAGCAGCACGCCAAGGCTGCTCTTGCCGGCCCCGGGCATCCCGATCAGGCAGACGCTCGGCTTTTGAAGAAGCGCGCCCGCCATTAGAACTGATCGTCCAGCCCGAAGAACGAAAGCGCGCGCTGGATGGAAAGATCCCAGAAGCGCCACTCGTGCTTGAAGCCCTCGAACTCCTCAAAGGAGGCATCCAGGCCGATCTCCGCCGCGTACTGCTTGAACTCGCCATACATCGTGTAGAGGAAATCCTCTTTGCCGCAGGCAAAATAGAGCCTTGGCAGAACCTTTTTGCCTGCGAGTTCGCGGAGCTTTTCCCAAACGTTTTCGTAGGAGTTAAAGTAGTTCTCAAAGCCGCCCGCGTTGTCGATCGAGTTTTGCGCGCGCTCGTTGGGGCTGTCTTTCAGGGCGGCGAAGTTGCGCGGCGCCATCGACAAAATGGCGGCGGCCGCGAACTTATCGGGGTGGTTGACCGCGTACTTGATCGCACCCTCGCCGCCCATCGAAAGCCCGGCGATGAAGTTATCTTCGCGCCTGGCCGAAGCCGGGAACCAGTTTTGCACGAGGGGCATCAATTCCTCGGTCAGGTAGTCGTACCAATTATAGCCGATAGTGAACTTGGGCCAATTCGAAAAGTTCGAGTTCAGCGCGCTGGGCATGACGACGACCAGGTTCTTTTCGCTGGCATACAGCTCGATCATGGACTTGCGCACCCAGTCGCTGTGGTCGCCGAAGGTGCCGTGCAGGAGCCAGAGCACCTTATACCTTTCGCCGCTGCCATAGAACTCCCTGGGCGTCTTGCCGCGGGGCTTATCGGGCAGGATGATGCTGGTTTCGTGGTTGTTGCCCAGATATTGGCTTTCGAAGTTCATCTGCACGAGTGCCATGAGGAACGACCTCCTTCGAATTTGCGGGCCTTCCCGCTCCTGCCCCCATTATGCAATACGGGAACCCGCAAGGCAATAGACTTTCCCTAAAAATGAGAGTATACTGGCGGAAAACCCATAAAAACAAGGAGGGCGCGGCCGTGGGCAATCTCATCCTATCCCTCGAGGTCATCCTACCCCTATTTCTGATGCTGGCGCTGGGCTATATCATCAGGCAGGCGAAGCTCGTGGATGAAAAGGGCTTCGTCCAACTCAATGCGCTTACCTTCCGGGTTTTTCTGCCCCTCCTTATCTTCCGCAATATCTACACTTCCGATCTTTCGGCGGCCTTCAACGGCCGCTATATCCTCTGGGGCGTGATCATCACTGTCGTGTCTTTCCTGCTTTCGATGCTGGCAGTCTGCGCCATCGAAAAGGAAAACAGGAAGCGCGGCGTTCTGGTTCAGGGCATCTTTCGCTCGAACTTCATCATCTTCGGCCTGTCGGTCGCCACGAACATGTACGGCGGCGAGCGAGTCGCGCCGATTTCGATGATGATCACCTTCATCGTGCCGCTTTACAACGTTCTTTCGGTGATCGCGCTTGAGTTCTTCCGCGGCGGCGCCGGCAAGATCAACATCAAGGCGATTTTGCGCTCCATCGCCACGAATCCGCTCATCATCGCCTCAATTTTGGGCGTTTTGCTGCTGCTTTCGGGGCTGCGCTTCCCCAAGGTAGCTGAAAATACGCTGAAGGATATCACCTCGGTCGCCACCCCGCTGGCGCTGGTGGCTCTGGGCGGCTCCATTCGCTTTGCGCAGGCCGCTTCGAACATCAAGGGCCTGCTCATCGGCATTTTGGGCAGGCTAGTCGTCACCCCGGCGCTCTTCATCCCGGCTGGCGTGCTTTTGGGCTTCCGCGATGTGGAGCTGATCGGTCTGCTGATGATGCTGGCTTCGCCTACGGCGGTTTCCTCCTACACGATGGCCCAGCAGATGGGTGGGGACGGCGAGCTGGCCGGCGAGCTTGTGGTCTTTGGCACCGCCTGCTCGGTGGGGACGATCTTCCTCTGGGTCTTCCTGCTCACGAGCCTGAACCTGGCCTGAAAGAGCCACAAACGGCCATGCTTTGAGCATTCGGCATTCTTTAATGGCGCTTTTTAAGCAGTTAGCGTTCTTTACGAGGAGAGGCTCTTTCGGGGCGTGATCTCGCTGCTTTTTTTCGAAAAAAAGGGGCGCGGCTGGGCCATCGCAGCCACTGCTCTTTGGGCTGGCGCACTTTGGAGACGATCTGCAAATCGCCGGGGTTCCGGGCGTGTTTCTGGCGGCCGCTTGCTGCTGAACGCCGCTTGGTTTTTGACCAAGAGCGCCTGGATTTCGACCGGCGCGCACTTCGCATGGAACTTTGTGCTGGGCGGCGGTTTCGGCGTGCCGATCTTCGGCATCCACGTGGAGGGCGGCGGGCCGCTGCGCGCCCAAGCGGGAGGGCTAGAATTTCGTTTTACGCAAAAAACAGGCCCAATTCAATCGGATTTGGCCTGTTTTTTGCGCCTTTTTTATGCCTGGGGCTATTCGGCCCCCTTGGCGTCGTTGCTTTCCATTTCAAGCCGCTCCTCTTCGAGCATCGCCGCCTGGGTGATTTCCGCATCCTCAGGCAATGGCGCAGGCACTGCCACGGCGGCTGCCTCGCCCTGCCGGAGGGCGGCGCGCCTTGCGGAGCTTTCCATGCGGCGCTGCTTGTAAGTCAGCCATTTTTCGCCCCGATGGCGAAAATAGACGACGGACGCGCGCAGGTATTGGTCGAAGAACATCGAGATCCAGGCGCCCATCAGGCCGAGGTGCAAGACAGACACCAAAACGTGGCAGACCGCCACGCGGAAGACCCAGACCCCCAGCACAGAGGCCATCATGGGGAAGATCGTATCCCCGGCGCCGCGCAGGCTGCCGGAAACCGCCTGCTGCGTGGAAAGGCCGGGCATGGCCAGCGCGATGACGCGCAGGCAGATGGGGGTAAGGGCCAAAACCGCCGGATCTGAGGTGTAAAGGCGAGAAATGGCCACGGGGATGGTCATGAAAAAGACGCCGACCAGGCAGGCCACGCACATCGACATGCGGAAGAGCAGCACGGACTCGCTCCTGGCCTGCTTGGGGTTGTTTTCGCCAAGGGATTGGCCTACGAGGGTCGTCGCCGCGACGCCGAAGGCCTGCGAGGGCATGAAGGCCATTGAGTTGATGTTCAGGCCGATTTGGTGGGCGCTGAAGACGGTTTCGCCCAGGGGCGAAACCGTACGCGCAAAGAGCACGAAGCCGCTCTGTAGGATAAATTGCTCCAGAGTGGCCGGGCCGCCGATGTTTAAGATCTGCTTGATGACGGGGAAATCAGGCTTCCAGGATTCGCGGAAGGAAACGTGGATGGGGTTGGTGGCGGAGTGGGGGTTCATGACCACGTAAAGCGCCATCAGGCAGCCTAAAAGGCGCGAAATGGTGGTGGCGGTGGCGGCGCCGAGGGCCCCCATTTCGGGGAAGCCCAAATTGCCGTAGATGAGGAGGAAGTTGAGCGCCACGTTGATGAGGTTCGTGAGGATGTTATAGACCATGGGCTGCCGCGTCTGCCCGCTGCCGCGCAGGGAGGCGGTGATGGCCATGTTGATCTCCTGAAAGAGCAGGCCGCAGATGATGATGCGGAAATAATCGGTGCCAAGGGCCATGGTGCTTTCCGCCAGGCCGCCGCCCGCCATGAACTCCACCACCGTGCGCGAAACCGCAAAGCCCACCAGCGTGACCAGGATGCCAAGGCTGAAGTTCACCAGCAGGGTTTGCCTGGTGGCCTTGCGCGCTTCGGCCGGGTTGCCCGCGCCTATATTCCAGGCGATCAGCGTCGTCGCGCCGACGTTAATGGCGGCAAAGCAGGCCATCAGCAGCATGTTGGGCTGGCCGGTCAGGCCGACCGCGGCGACCGCGTCGGTCGAATACTGGCTGAGCATCATCATGTTGATCATCGTGAACATGTTGGACATGACCAGCTCCACAAAGGCCGGGACCGTGATCCGCCAGACCTTGGAATAGAGCTGCTTTTCGCCCGGGAAGACGCGCCGCAATAGGGCGGAAGACCATTCTTTCATCAATACAACGCCAGCCCTTCGCATTTTCCTGAACTTAATGATAGCATAGTTTTTGAACCAGAATGTTACGGAAACATGAAATGTTACGGTGCAAATCGTCATACCTGCCGCGCATTAACATTGACAAGGGGGCGGCCCCCGGGCTACAATGAGCCATAGGCCTAGGCGGGGGAGGCGAAAAGCGGCATGCAAAAGACGAGGAGCGGTTATTTGCCCCTATGGCTGGGGCTTGCTTCCTGCCCGGTCTGGTTTCTGCTTTGGTTTTTGCCGGTCTTCCCGCTGGCCGCAGCGCTGCTGATCTTCCCGCTGATCTATGCTGGCCGCGGGCTTGGCCTTTGGGCGCCGGCGCTGCTGAGCTGCGTGATTTTGACGCTTTCGGCGCTGGGTTCCGCGCTGGTCGGCCTTTGGCCGCTGGGGATCGCGTTTTCGGGCTTCTGCCTGCTCAGCGCCTGGATCTCTCTGCTGCTCCTTCGGCGCGGGCAAGGCTTTTTTGCCGCCCTGCGCATGGGTGTGGCGCTCAACATCGCTTTGTTGGCGCTGCTTTACGCGCTGCTGACGTGGCTGCTGGGCGACCTTTCCGCCCTGCTGGCGAACTGGTTCAAAGAAGGCTTTTCCCTCCTCCCGCCCGATCTGCGCGAGGCGGTTTTGGCCATCCAGGCGGGCGGCGCCCTGCCGGCTGACGAGGCCGGGCGCACTGAACTGCAAAAGACGCTCTTTTTCAGCGTCGAAGCTTCCCTGCGCGAGGGGATGCTCTCGGGCATTTTGAGCTGGGCGCTCTATGCCGGGCTGCTTGCCCCCGTGGCCGCCCAATATGCCCTGAAGGCCGAAAACTTCGCCGTGGGCGAGATCCCTCCCCTGGAGGAGCTGCGCCTGCCAAGGCGGCTCGGGCGCCTTTTGATGCCCGCGATTTTGGCTGTTTTGCTGCTGCAAATGCTGATTGGCCAGGCCTTCGCGCCGATTTTGCTGGCAGCCGGTGAAGGGTTGTCGTTCCTCCTCGCGGTTCAAGGCGTGTCTTTGGCCGAATGGTACCTAAAGCCCCGCCGCTGGCCCGAGGCGCTTCGGCTTTTGCTGCTGCTCTTGGCGTTCATGCTCGGCCTGGGCCGTGCCTTACTGATGGTTTTGGGCTTTTTGGATCTGTTGCTGCCCCTGCGCGAGGGACGGGACGGCGAAAACAACAAGGCTTCGCAAGAATAGGAGGGGTTCCCAGATGAAGGTCATCCTGCTGAAGGACATAAAGGGTACCGGCAAGAAGGATCAGATCATCGAAGCCAGCGACGGCTTCGCCCGCAACTACCTTCTGCCCCGCAAGCTCGCGGTGGAGGCCAGCGCGGCCAACCTCAACGCAATCGCCGGCGCGAAGGCTGCGGCAGATCACCGGCGCGAAGCCGAAAGGCTTGCGGCGCTGGAGCAGGCCAAGAAGCTCGAGGAATTCACCGTGACCGTATCGGTGCGCGCGGGCGAAAAGGGCAGGCTCTTTGGCAAGGTGACCAACCAGGAGATTGCGGACGCATTGAAGGCGCAGTTCGGCCTTGAGATCGACCGGCGCAAGATCAGCGTGGGCACGATTAAGGAGCTGGGCGAAAACGAGGCCGAGCTCAAGCTCTTCGCCGAGATTTCAGCGAAGCTCAAGCTCAGAATCGTGGCGCAGGAATAAAAATAGGGAAAGCGAAAAAAAGGCCAAAAGCGGGCCCGTCGGGGCCTTTAGAGGGGTTGAACCATGAACAGCGAGCAGCGGGCTCGAATCAAGACCTTATATGAACGGGTTTTGGCATTATTCGAGCAAAAGCAGCATCCGCAGCAAAAGGGCGGAGCGGCCGAGAAACCGGAGCGGCAACTGGAGGTCATCAAAAACCTCCTTGGCGCGAAGGACGCGGACGCTCCGCTTTCGTTATTGGAAGAAAAATATGCTTACTATGCCGCGGAAGTGAAGGCAAAGCAGCTTTTGGACGCGATGGTAGAGCAAAAAATGGCCCAAAACCAGCGCGAATACTATGACGCGACGCTGCGCGAGCTCATCGAAAAGAGCGGCGGACCCGAAAACGCCTCGACGCTGCGGCGCATGGCCGAGCTTTCGGTCAAGGAAGGGATCCGGCTCTCGCTGCCCGCCCTGGAGCGCGCCAGGCCCAAGAGCGAGAAGGAAATCGTGGGGCAAGAAGGGCCTTTCCGCGCGCTGATGGGCTGCTTGTGCACGCCCTTTCCCCAGCACGTGATCCTGTATGGCCCGCCGGGCGTGGGCAAGACCAGCGCCGCCAAGATCGCCTTGGATGCCGCCAAGCGCGCCGGCGTGTCGCCCTTTTTGAAGGGTGCGCCCTTCGTGGAAACCGACGGCAGCACCCTTAGGGTCGATCGGCAGGGCGGGCTCAACCCGCTGATCGGCTCGGTGCACGACCCTATTTACCAGGGTGCCTCGCGCGAGTTCGCTGCGGGCGGCATTCCAGAGCCCAAGCCCGGCCTTACGCACCAGGCGCACGGCGGCGTGCTGTTCATAGACGAGATCGGCGAGATGGATCCGATCTTGCAGAACATGCTCCTGAAGGTGTTGGAAGAAAAACGGGTCTTTTTCGATTCGCCCTATTATGACCCCGCAAACCCCGCGATTCCGCGCTATATGCGCCAAATCTTTGAAAGCGGCGTGCCCGCGGACTTCGTGATGATCGGCGCGACGACGCGCGCGCCAGAGGAATTAAACCCCGCCCTGCGCTCGCGCTGCGCCGAAATCTTCTTCAACCCCCTTGGGGAAGGGGATTTGGAAAGGATCATCCTGAGCACCGCAGGGCGGCTCGGCCTTTCGGTGACAAAGCCCGCCGCACGGTTGCTGGCCGGCATCAGCGGGGACGGGCGCGGCGCGGTGCGGCTGCTGCTGAGCGCCCACGCGCTCTATGGCCGTGCCGATCTGCGCGCCGTGCGCGGCGCGCTCGGCCTGGATTCCCGCAGCCCGGGCGGGGAGACGGCTCAGGTGGGGCGAATCGCTGCGCTGGGCCTGAAGGGGCAGGCAGGCTGCGTGCTCGTTTTGGAGGCTGCGGCGCTGCGGGGCGAGGGCCGGGCGGAAATCGGCTCCGCCGCGGGCGGCGTTGCGCGCGATGCCGTGCGCAACGCCCAAGTGGCGCTGCGCCGGCTGGGTCTCTCTTTTGCTGGGGTCGATCTCTTCCTCAGCGTCGAAGGCGGCGCGCAGATCGACGGCCCTTCCATCGGGCTTGCCGCGGCCATCGCGATGCTCAGCGCCCTGACGCAGTTGCCCATCCGCCAGGATCTGGCCGTGAGCGGGGAGATCTCGCTCTATGGCGAGGTGCTGCCCGTGGGCGGGTTGACGCAAAAGCGCGCGGCGGCCAGGCTGAAGGGCTATGCGGAGCTTCTTTTGCCCAGGGGCTCCGGTGGCCGGGACGTGGTCGAGGTTTCGACCCTGCTCGAAGCCGCGGCCTTCGCCATGGCCCTGCCGCAGGAGAGCCTGCGCGCCGCCATTCGGGCCCTCGCTGGAGGGATCGCGGCACAGCCCCGCGTGCCCCCCGTGGCGCAGGCTTAGCCTTGCGTGCGGCGGGGGAATACGGGGGCCAGCTCCGCGCTGCGTGCGGCCTGCCGCTGTGCGGCAGTGGCAGCTTCGCTGCCGGCTGGCCCCCTCCCGTGGTGCAGACCCGCCCTGTGCGCTGGCCGCCTTCCTCGTTATTGTGAGGAAAGAAGCGGCGCGGCAAGCGCAATGCCGGGGGGGGGGGGGGGGGGGGGGGGTGGGCGGGAGCGTGAAATAGGGGCCCCGGGCGGGCCCGGCTTGTGAGGTTTGTTAGGGGGTCGGGGGGCGTTGTGGGC
>JAITGM010000023.1 GCA_031280685.1 Christensenellaceae bacterium | reverse complement strand
GCCCCCCCGTCACACCCTCCCCGGCGGGGCGCCCCCCCCCCCCCCCCCCACCTCCAACCCCCCCCCCTGGGCGGGGCGGGGGGGCCCGCCCCCCCCCCCCCCACCCCTCCCTGCCTTGGGGCAATGCCGCCTTCGGCGGCATTGCAGGGGAGGCCTGCTTTGCCCTTGCCCTCGCACCTGCCCATCGCCGCAGGAACGATCCGGGGGCGCGAGCCAAGCTCGCGCCCCCCGCGCGGCCAACCCGGCTGCTTCGCAGCCGGAAGCGAGATGGGAACGCGCCGCCTTTGGCGGCCGCTTCCCACCTCGCTTTGCCAGCTTACGCTGGCAGTTGGCCGCGCCCGTCGCTTCCCCAAAGCCCCTAATTAAACCAGGCCCTGTTCCCCTCCCCTTTCATCTTTCCAAGACCTGAACCCAGGGCCACGGCATTCTTTTCCTTCGCTTTGGGCATGCTTTCCCTAAAGAAAGGGGTTGGGGCAATGCTGGGCGTTCTATTTTCTGTCATCGCAGGCGCCGCCATGAGCTTTCAGGGTGTGATGAATACTCGCCTGGGCGAAAAGGTCGGGCTGTACGAAGCCAACGCTTTCGTCCAGGGCACGGCCTTCCTCCTCTCACTCCTCGCCCTATGGGTTATGGGCAATGGGGATCTTCGCGCGCTCGGCCAAGCAAATAAAGGCTATCTGCTCGGCGGCGCCTTAGGCCTGCTCATCACAGTCATGGTCATGCTGGGGCTTGGGCAGCTGCGGCCCGTCGTGGCCATTTCGGTCATCCTCATCTCGCAGCTTTGCGTCGCCGCCCTGATCGACGCCTTAGGCTGGCTTGGAACCGAGCCCGTTCCCTTCCACTTCACCAAGTTCATCGGCCTCGCGCTGATGATCGGCGGCGTGCTCCTCTTTAAGCTGAAAAGCTAGCGGCTGCGCACAAAGCCCTCCCGGTAGGGCGCCGGGGAGGCCGCCGCCTCCCCGGCGTTATTTAATGGAATTCCCCCAAAAGGGGAATTCCTTCCGATTCCCCGCGGCCGGGCAAAGCCCGGCCGCGCCCCAATGGAAAGGGAGCCCGAAACCTGGTTTCGGGCTCCCTTTCCATTGGGGATTTAAGAAGGCTGCAAGAGCGCGACCAGGCCCTTGGTGTAATCCAGGCTCTTTTTTAAGTCCTCGTAGGGATCGCGTTCGTAGGCCAGGTCGTGGTCGATCACGAACCATTCGGGGGCGCAGGCCAAGCAAAGCGGCATGAGCTTTGGCAGGTTCAGCACGCCATAACCGGTGGGCCTGAACTCGAACTCCCCCCTCTCTTTCGTGCCGCGCGCGGGTACAAACTCGCGCACGCGGCCAAGCAGGGCGTTATTCGAGCTATAATAGTCCTTCAGGTGGATGACCGGGCAGCGCGCCGCGTATTTTCTCAAATAATGCCCGCAGTCCCCGCCGCCGATCTCCATCCAGCCAAGATCCGGCTCCAGCGCGATGCTCCCCGTCGCCGCGGTCGCCTCCATCAGAAGCTCCAGCGCCTCGCTTTCGCCCTTTTTGGCCAAAAGCTCGTCGTCGTGGTTATGAAAGAGCAGCGAAATGCCATAACCTTTGGCCTTTTTGGCCAAAGGCCACAGCCTTTTCGCGATCACGTCCGCATTCCGCACGATTTCATCGGCCGCAATACCGGCCACGGTCAAATACTCGCAGCCAACCTCCCTGTGGAAGGCAAAAACATCGTCCGCGTCCTGCTCGAGTTCATTGAGCGGCACGTGGTTGCCCAAGGCCTTCAGGCCAAGCTCGTCCATCGCGGCGCGCACTTCCCCGGCGCCATGCCCAAAGAAGCCCAAAAACTCTATCCCCTCAAAGCCCCTGCTCCTGAGCTTCCTCAGCACCCCGAACAGGTCCTGCCGGCACTCCTCACGCACAATATACAGCGGCGCGGCATACTGAATCTTCGGCATTTTTCTTTCCCCCTAAGCCTTTTTTACGCCCTGTGCGGCTGCATGGCAAACAGCGCGCGCAAATAGTCGAGCCCGAGCCGCAAATCGAAGAAGGGGTCGCGCTCATAGGCCATGTCGTGATCGGTCACGTACCATTCCGGCCCGTTTTCGATGCAATAGGGCAGCAGCCTGGGCAGATCGCACACGCCGTAGCCCGCGGGCCTGAATTCGAACTCGCCCCTCTCCTTCGGGCCGCGCGCGGGCAAAAAGTCATGCACGCGCCCAAGCAGGGCGTGGTTTGAAGTGTAATAATCCTTGATATGGATGATGGGGCAGCGGCCCTTGTATTTGGTCAAATAATGGGCGGCGTCGGCCTGCGTGCTCTCCATCCAGCCGATGTCAGGCTCCACCTGCAAGATCTCTGGGGGCGCCGCGTCGAGCAGCGTTTCCATGGCGGTCTTCCCGCCCTTTTTCTCGAGCACTTCCCAGTCGTGGTTGTGATAGAGCAGCCCGATGCCGTACTCCTTAGCGATGGCGGCCAGGCTAGCGATCTCCTCGGCGATGCGCTCGGTCTGGTTTAGCAGCTCGTCCGCGCTGTAGCCCGCGATGGTCATCCACGAGATCCCCACCGCGCGGTGGAAGTCGAAGGTTCCGCGCGCGTCCTGCCGCAGAAGGTTGACCGAAAGCTGGCTGCCCAGCGCCAGCAGCCCAAGGTCGTCCAGGCACTGGCGGGTTTCCTTTGCGCCCTTGCCGAAGAAGCCCTGGAACTCGATGCCGTCGAAGCCCACTTCTTTCAGCCTCTTAATCGTCGCGAACAGATCCTTTTGGCATTGATCCCGCACGATATAGAGCGGGGAGCCAATTTGCGGCTGGTTCATGCTGGCTACACCTCGAATTCTATTTTTTTGACCTGGCCGATGAACTTCACTTCATCCGCCTTGAACAGTTCATTCCTGGGCTCAAAGTCATACCACTGCAAGAGCACGCGGTTTTGATCCTGCACCGTAACCTTGCGCAGCGCCGTCCTCCCGGCGGCTTCGACCAGGTAGTAGGCGTCGGACTTTAGGACGGGCGCGGGCACGACCAGCGCCAAATCCCCCCGCCTGATGCGGTAGCCAGCCATGGAATCGTCTGGCGCCTCGAGGAGAAAGACCTTTTCAGGCGCGGCGTCCGCGATTTTGCCGCCCTCCAGCGGCATGGGCCTGGTTTTTAGCGTGTGCATCGCCGTGTTCTTGATCGGCACCGCCTGAATAGCGCCGGAAAGCGCGGCAAGCCAGCTCTCATTCACCGGCGCGCTCGCCGCCGGCTCCGGTGCCTCCTTGATTTTTAGCTGCTGCCTGGGCCGCGCGGGCGCCGCGGCCTGCATGCCGTCCGCCTGGGCCTCAAAGTCCGCCAAAACGCCCTCGCCTTCGCTCCTGCCCATGAGCTTCAGCAGCCGTGCCGCGTCCTTGTCGGCGATGATCTTCTTGCCGGCTTCCACCTCGGCGAGGTAGCTCTCGCTGATCCCACCCTTTTTGGCCAGCGCCTTCGGGCTCATTCCCTGGCGCAATCTTTCCGCCTTAATCATATCCCCCAGCCTGCTCAAGTCCGGTTTCCTCCTATGCCTTTTTCGTTCCCTTTCGGCCCAGTATACATTAGCGCGGCCGGCTTGTCATGCCCGGCCCTCCTGGCCTTGACGGCGGGCGAAGCGCCCTCAGGGCGCAGGCCCGACTTCGATGCGTCAGCGCACGGGGCCGGGCCTGCAGCTTCGGGGGGCCAGCCGGCAGCATAGCTGCCACTGCCGCGCAGCGGCAACCCGCGCAACGCGCGGAGCTGGCCCCCCGGCGCGTGAGCGCAGCGAACGCGCCCGCTCCCCTCTGCGGCGACGAAAGCACGGACGCGCCGCTTTTTAGCTATTGATCCCCGGAACCACGGCGCCCTTGCGCAGGAAGAGGGGAATGACCTCGATCGGCGCATCGGCCTCGACCCACTGGCAGCCCGCGTACTCCTTGCCGGTCGCGCACTCGATCCAGGCCTCGGGCCCGGGCAAATAGACCCACTTTTGGGCCGCCCCGGCCTCATAGACCGGCGAAACCAGCAGATCCGGGCCAAAGAGGTAGCTTTCGTCCACCCGCCAGGCGGTTTCGTCCGCCGGGTAGTGGTAAAAAAGCGGGCGCATCGGCGGCCTGCCGAATTCATGGGCTTCCCACATCAGCCGGGCGATGTAGGGCTTCATCGCTTCGCGCAGAAGGAGGTATTTTTTCAGGATGGGGTAGGCCTTTTCGCCGAAGCGCCAAACCTCGTTCTCGGCCCCGGTGCCGAATTGCTCCACGCCGTTGCGGTAGAGTGGTTCCGGGTTTTCATAAGGCAGCCTGTCGCCGTGCAGCCGCATCACCGGTTGGAAGGCCCCCCAGGCGAACCAGCGCAAGAGCAGCTCGCGGAACTCCTCCTGCGCGGGGAAGCCCGATAAGAAGCCGCCGATGTCGGTCGTCCACCAGTGCAGGCCCGAAATTCCCGCGTTGATGCCCGCCGTGATCTGCTGGCGCATGGATTGGAAGGAGGATTGCACGTCGCCAGACCAGGTCAGCGCGCCATAGCGCTGCGCGCCTGCCCAGCCGCAGCGGATCAGGCACAAAATGTCACTTTCGCCGGCTGCCTGCAGTCCCTCATAAAAGGCCTTGCAAAAATTGAGCGGGTAGAGATTCGAAGTTTCGAGCGCCGGGCCGCTAAAATAGCGCAGATTGTCGATCTGCTCGTTGTTATAGATGGGCTCCGCGCTGTCAAGCCAAAAGAGCTTGATGCCCTTATCGTAGTAGTTCTGCTTGCAAACCTTCCAGATGAAGGCGCGCGCGCCGGGGTTCATCGCGTCAAAAAGCGTCACCTCGCCCATGAAGTGGGAGGTCGTCAGGCCCCCTCTGTCGTTGCGGATGAGATAGTCCTTCTCTTTCATCTCATAAAAGTTCTCGCTGCGCAGATCGACCGTGGGCCAGACCGAAACCACCAGGCTGATGCCTAGGCTCTTCAGCTCGCGCACCATGCCCTCGGGGTCTGGCCAGTCCACCGGGTCGAATTTCCAGTCGCCTTGCATCGTCCAGTGGAAGAAATCCACCACGATGGCGTCCATCGGCAAGCCCTGCCGCTTGTGCTCGCGCGCCACGCTTAAAAGCTCTTCCTGCGTCCTATAGCGCAGCTTACACTGCCAAAAGCCCATCAAGTCCTGCCGCATCATCGGCGCGGTGCCGACCGCGCTGGCATAGCTTTGCAGGATCTCGTCCGGGCTATCGCCCGCGCAGATCCAGTAGTCGATCTGCCTGGTCGAGCGCGCAGTCCACACGGTTTCGTTCTTCATAAAGCGCGCGTCGCCCACCGCCGGGTTGTTCCACAAGAAGCCGTAGCCGCGCGACGAAAGCAAAAACGGGCAGGAAATCTGCGAGTTCTGCTGCACCAGCGGCAGGCGCAGGCCCTTTAAGTCGAGGCTTTCTTCCTGATATTGCCCCATGCCAAAGAGCCTTTCGCCCTCGTAGGCCTCAAAGTAGATCGCGGCGCGGTAGCCTTCGCGGCCGATATGGGGCTTAAGCCAGCGCGCGGGCCGGTTCAGCGGCACCGAATATTCCGAAAGGTCGCTTCGGTTGCGGATGCACTCGCGCAAGAGCTCCTCGCCGCGCGCGTTTTCGAACCTTAGGTAGCCGTGCCTGTCGATCACCGCACGCGTTTTGCCGTTCTGGATGAAGGCCGCGTTGCCCTGCAGGTCCAGGGCGGCATCGGGGAAGGCGCCCCCGGCCGCGGCGCGCTGCTTATCGTTCTTCGGGGCGTCGCGCAGCATGCCCATTTGAGCAAAAAGCCCCGGCGCCTTGGGCAAAAGCGCCCAGTTTTCGTCAAGCTCCAGCTTGGCCGCGCGCGTCAGGCGCACGCGCAGGCCGTCCTTGCCCCAGGGTTCTATCTGGATCTTCTCCTCCCCGCTCTGCCAAAAGAGGCGGTTTTGGCTCAAATCAAAGCTCGGCATCGTTTTTCCTCCCCTTATGCCATCGTAAGCTTCGCGCCCGCGCGAACGAATAGCGGAATAACGTCGATCGGCGCGGTGGCGGCCACCCTTTGCCCGCCGATGAAGGCCCTGCCGGTCGCCAGCTCCAGCCAGCTCTCGCCCTTGGGCAGGTAGACCTCCCTCTCGCTCACCCCGGCCTCAAAAACCGGCGCCACGAGCAGATCCGGCCCGAACATGTACTGGTCGCTCAGCCTCCAAGCGTTTTCGTCGCCCGGGAAGGCGTAGTGCATCATCCTCATGACGGGGCTGCCCTTCTCGTGCGCCTCGAGCATCAGGCCCTTGATGTAAGGCCGCAGCTTTTGCCGCAGTTCGACGTACTTTTTCAGGATCGCCTCGTTTTTTTCGCCAAAGCTCCAAATTTCGTTGCCCGCGCCGCTGCCAAAGCGCTTAATCTGGCCGTAATAGGCCTGGGGCGGCTCCGAATAGGGCAGCCGGTCGCCGTGCAGGCGCATGACGGGCAAAAAGCAGCCCCAGGCAAACCAGCGCAGGAGCAATTCATGGAACTCCGGGCTGCCAGTGAAGCCGCCCAAAAAGCCGCCGATGTCGCAGGTCCACCAGGGAATGCCCGCCATGCCGGCCGAAAGCCCGGCTGCGAGCTGCTTGCGCATGGCAATAAAGCTCGATTCCACATCGCCCGACCAAAGCAGCGCTCCATAGCGCTGCGAGCCCGCCCAGGCGCAGCGAATGAGGCTCAGGGGGTTTTGCGCGCCCTCTTCGCGCATGCCCTCATAAAAGCCCTGCAGGTAGCGCAGGGGGTATTCGTTGGCGCAGCTCAGCGCCGGGCCCTTGAAGTAGCGCACGTTGTCCAGCTCGTCGTAGTCGATCTCTGGCTCCGCCTCGTCCAGCCAAAAGAGGCGAATTCCCTTGCTCCAGTAGTTTTGCTTGGCCTTTTGCCAAACATAGTCGCGCGCGCCGGGGTTCAGGGCGTCGTAATAGGTCGTCGGGCCCATCCAGGTCGATAGAATTTCGCCGCCCCTATCGCGGTGCAGCAAATAGCCCTTCTCTTTCATGGGCCCGAAGTTCTCGCTCCGGTTATCGACCGTGGGCCAGAGCGAGACCATCAGCCTGATGCCCATGCGGTTGAGTTCCTTAACCATTCCTTCCGGGTCGGGGAAGTCGCGCGGGTCGAACTTCCAGTCGCCCTGCGCCGTCCAGTGGAAGAAATCCACCACGAGCACGCTAAGCTGCACGCCGCGCCGCTGGTACTCGCGCGCGACGGCCAAAACCTCGTCCTGCGTTTGGTAGCGCAGCTTGCACTGCCAAAAACCCATCAAGTCCTCGTCCATCATCGGCGGCCTGCCCGTGACGGCCATGTATTTTTCAAGGATTGCCGCCGGGCTGCTGCCCGCGCAGATCCAGTAGTCGATCTGCCTGCCGCGCTCGGCGGTCCAAAGCGTGATGTTCTCGCCCAAAGTAACCTGGCCCACGGCCGGGTTGTTCCACAAAAAGCCATAGCCGCGCGAGGACGAAACGAAGGGGATCGAGGCCTGCGAGTTGCGGTGCAGCAGCTCAAAGCTCGCGCCCTTCCTATCTGTAAAGTCCTCCTGATATTGCCCAAGGCCATAGAACTGCTCGCCCGCGTAGGCTTCAAAGCTCATCGAAAGCTCAAAGTCCCCGCCAGGAACGGGCCTGAAATTCCTCGCCTTGATGCCCAGCGGCACCGAGAATTCAGAAAGGTCGCTGCGGTCGCGCACATATTCGCGCAGAAGCTCCGCGCCGCTCATCGCGTTCGTGAAGCGGATATAGCCGTGTCTGTCGATCTCGGCCTCGATCTCGCCGTTGCGGATGCGCAGGGCGTTGGGCTTGCTTTGCGGCCTTTCGGCCGTGTGGTATTCGCCCTGGCCAAGGCGCGCCGCGTCCTGCGCGAAGTTCGGCGGGGCGGTTTCGAAGATCTCGGTCTGGGCGATCGGGGTTTCGGGCCTTGGCAGCAGCGCGCCAAGCCCGTTCAGCTCCATCTCACCGCTCTGCGTCACGCGGATGCGCAGCCCATCCCTGCCCCAGGGTTCGATGCGAATCTTTTCCGCGTCCCTTTGCCAAAGAAGAATGCCGCCCTCGGCGCTTAAAACTGCCATGGTCAAGCCCCCCTCAAAAAGCTCTTCGGTCTTTGTTAAGTATAGAGAAACTTTGAGTAAAACGCAAGGAAGTCCGGGCCAAAAAACGGTATACTCTTTGAAAAACCATCGTCAAAAGGAGGGGCTGCCCCTTGCAAGAGCAAAAGAGGCTGCTTCAAGACCAGGCCGCGCGCCATGCGGGCTTTGCCACGCAAGATGCGGTCAAGCTCCTTTACCAAGCTGAGTTCGGCGGCGGCCACCTCTTAACTGATCGGCGGTCTGCGCTCAAGTTTCTGCGCAGGGAAGCCTCCGAAGCGCCGAAAAGGGCGCCGGAAGAACTTTTTGAGCCCATCGGCGGCGGCTTTTGCCGCTTGCAGATAGGCGCATTGCGGGGTGAAAACGAGCTGCTCGCGGCCTGGCGGCTCTTTTGCGAAGGGGCCTCGCGCGCCTATGGCTCAAAGGCCGGCCTGCTCGCCCGCTTTGCGCCCCTGCGCTGCCTTGCCGCGGAAGGCGGGCTGCCCTTCGGCCCCGATGAACTTGGCGCCTTCCTTTCCGCCTACGAAGCCCAAGGCTGCCCCATGCTCAGCCACAGCGATGGCTACCGCCTGGCAAACGCCCCCGCCTACCGCGTGCTGCCCGAAGCCCTCGCCGCGCTTTTTCCCCTTTGCGTCGCCGTCGAGCGGCGGCTTTTGGCGGGCAAGCGCACGGTGCTGGCCATCGACGGGCTCTGCGGCTCGGGCAAGAGCACGGTGGCGGGCACCCTCGCGCGGCTCTACGGGGCTTCCCTCGTCCGCATGGATGATTTTTTCCTCCCGCCCGAACTGCGCACCAGGGAGCGCCTCGACGCGCCCGGCGGCAACATCCACCATGAGCGCTTCCTTGCCGAGGTGGCCCCCGGGCTGCTGAACGGCGAGGCCTTCGAATACCGCCCCTTCGATTGCTCCGATTTCAGCTTCGGCCGGCCCGTCGCCGTGCCCAAGGCAGATTTGACCATCGTGGAAGGCTCCTACAGCCAGCACCCCGATTTGCGCCGGCTTTATGACCTGACGGCCTTCCTTTATTGCGCGCCAGAAACGCAACTTGCGCGCATCGCCGCGCGCGATGGCGCGGAATGGCTGCGGCGCTTCATTTCGGAGTGGATTCCCCTCGAAAACGCTTACTTTTCGGCGTTTTCCGTCAAAGAACAGAGCGATTTCCGTATCGAGACCTAGGGGCGGGCCTCGATAGGCTTCGCCGCCGGCGCAACGCTCCTGCGAACGCCGCAAAACGTTTAGTTTTTGGCCTTTTCGGCCCAAAGAGCGGCGGATTTTGCATCGCGGACTAGGCGGCAGGCCTTGATAGCCCTGGCTGCAGGCACTCCTCTTAAGCGGCCCCGGCGCCCTGCCGCACGGGGCGGCCCTAAGGCGCCACCGCGAAATGATTTCCCTTCAAAAACGCTTATTGGGGGTTCGTTTTCCCCTAAAAACCGTCTTTTCCGCAGCATGAGCCAAAGGAGGGCATTCCCATGGAACACAGCGAGGCCGTGCGCGCCTTTTTCGACCGTCTAGCGCCTAGCTGGCACGAAAACCCGGCGGATTTTGGCGCGCGGGAGCGAATCGTCGAGAAGATGGCCCTAATGGGCGATGCCATCGTGGCCGATATCGGCTGTGGCAAGGGTGTGATGGCGCCGCATCTTCTGCGGGCGAGGCCGAAGCTCGTCATCGGCGTCGATCTCTCGGGCGGGATGATCGCAGGCGCGCGGGCGCGCTTTGCGGGCGAAGAGCGCCTGCAATTCCTCTGCGGGGACTTTTTGACGTTGCCCCTGCCCCCGCTCGACGGCGCCCTGCTCTACAACGCCTACCCGCACTTCCTGAATAAGCCGGTTTTGGCCAAAAAGCTGGTCGAAAGTCTGAAGCCGGGCGGCGTTTTGCTGATTGCGCACGCGGCCGGACGAGTAAGCGTAAACCTGCGCCATTCCGGTGGCGCGGCGATGCCGCTTTCGGCCCCGCTGCGCCCCCGCCGATGAAGAGGCGGCGGAATTTTCCCCCGCTTTCGCGCTCGATTTTTGCGAAGATACGCCGAAAAGCTACCTTTTGCGCTTGACGAAGCGCTGATTTTGGCTTATGCTAGGAGCCGTGGGTTTCAGAGCGCGCCATGAAGGCGCGCGCCGCCCTGCTTCCATCCCCGTGTTTCACGATTCAACAGCCTGAAGGCGTTTTGCCCCGCTTGAACGCGGCGCCTGCCTTCGGGCTTTGTTTTATATTTTAACAAGGGGGAAACCACCACATGAACAACACCACCCGTAAGCTCGTCTACTCCGCGCTTTGCGTCGCCATCGGCGTCGTTTTGCCGATGGTCTTCCACTCGGTCGAAGGGGCAGGCTGGATTCTTTTACCCATGCACATCCCAGTTCTTCTTTGCGGCCTGCTTTGCGGCTGGGAATACGGCCTGGCGGCTGGCGTGCTCACGCCCCTGGCTTCGAGCCTGCTCACCGGCATGCCGCCGCTTGGCTACCTGCCGCCCATGCTGGTGGAGCTTGCCATCTACGGCCTGTGCGCCGGCCTGCTTGCCGGGCTGGTTCGCACCAAAAACCAGCTTCTGGCGCTCTATATCGCGCTCATCGGCGCGATGCTGCTCGGCCGGGTGGCCTATGGCATCGTCAACGCGCTGATCTTCTCGTCTGGCCAGGGCTATTCCATCGCCGCCTGGGCGCAGAGCATGTTCGTCACCGCGCTGCCCGGCATCGTGCTGCAGCTGATGATGCTGCCCTCCATCGTCTTCGCCCTGCAGCGGGCCGGCCTGGCCGCGCCCCTGGGGAAATCCGCCTAAAAACGCAAAAAGAGCGGGCCGGCTCCGAAGGGGTGCCGGCCCGCTTTTTGTCTTACCCTAGCGGCTCTTTCCGCTCTTGGCAAAGAAGAAGGCGCCAAGCGCCAGGCAGGTCGCGGTCGGCGCGAGGATCGCCGCGAGATTGACCGCTGGATTGAAAAGCATCGCGTTGCCGCATTCCTCGCTGCCCGCGTAGACGACGGCGCGGGCCGGTCCAGGCAGTAGGTCATGGGCATGCAGCGGCTCAGGAACACCAGCAGGCCGCTGGAGCGGTTGATGGGGATGATCGCTCACGCCCGACAAAAGCATCCGCGGCATGGTGATCCTGGCCGCCGCCGTGTTCGCATCCCTTTTGCTCTTGATCAAGCCGATTGGCAGCATAATGCCCATGAACAGCCCGACAGGAGCGCCCCCGGCCTGCGGCTTGGGCCGCGCACCGTGGCAATGCGAGAAGCGGCGCTTTCCGCGGGGAAACGCTCACGCAGACGGCCGGTGTGCGCATCGAGCGTGCGCTCGCTGCCGTCCAAGTCATTGCCCCACACATCCTCGATGGGCTGGTCGCGGCTGAAGGTCTTACCGGGGAAGCCGGCCAAATTGAAGAGCAGATCAGCCTCCTTGCGCGGAACGCCCTGCGCTTCGCCGTTCACCGTCAGGCTGAAATCGCCGCGGCCGGTCAGAACGCCGCCGATTCGAATGAGCTGCGAAGTTTCGGTTTTATAGCGCCATCGCAGCGTTTTGACGCACAGAAGCAGATCGTCCCCCCGTCATCGCGGCTGCCGTTCCTCGCAATGGCGGGCTTGGGGCCGCGCTTCGCGCGGCCCCAAGCGGGAGAGCAACTCTCCCGCCCCTCTCAGGGGTAGGTTATAAGATTGTTCTTCCCTTGCGAAGCGCTATAAAGGTCGATCAAACTCTACGGGAACGCCGCCTGCCGGGCGGAATTCAACCGCAAGCGGCGCTTAATGGACGAAAACGGGAAGCAATCGGCTTGAATCGACGCAAGAAGGCGGCTTTGGCAGGCCGCGCAGCCAAGGCGAGCGGCGCTGGAGCAGCGAACAGGCCCGAGTTACGGCCTCGAGGGCGGGCCCGGAGGCCGGGCCTCCAGGGACGGCAAGATTTGGCCCCGGGCCAGGCCGCAGGCCCGAAGCCCGGGCCATCTTGCCGGATGCCGCGCTTCGCGCGGCGGCCCGCCCCCCGGCGCGCGAGCGGAGCGAGTGCGCCCGTGCCTGCATTCTTGCCCGCGCGCTATAAAAGCTCCCCGTAGCGGCGCACGAAAAGACGCTTAAACACGGTCGCCAGGGCCATATACAGCAGCACGGTCGCCCCGAGGTAGGCAAAATACACGGGCGGCAGCGGCAACAGCCCGATGGCCTGGCCAAAGGGCGTGAAGGGGATCGCCGTGAGCAAAACGCTGCCGGCCGCCGTCATAAAGCTGAGCAGGCCGGAGGCGCGGCTTTGGATGAAGGGAATCTTGGGTGTTCTAATCATGTGGATGACCAGGGTCTGGCTCCACATCGACTCGACGAACCAGCCGGCCTGGAAGACCGCGATATAGCTCGCCTGCATGGCGGGGTCGCTCAGTTCGTGGAAGAGCAGCCCGCCGGCCGCCATCGGGCAGACGATGAAATACATCAGCAGATAGGTCGTGATGTCAAAGACCGAGCTCGTCGGGCCAATCCAGAGCATAAACTTGCTGATAGAGGAAGCATCCCATCTGCGCGGAACCGCCAAAAAGCCCTTATCCACGTTATCCCAAGGGATCGCGATGCAGGAAACGTCGTAGATGAGGTTGAGCAGCAGGAGCTGCAGGGGCAGCATGGGCAGGAACGGCAGGAAGGCGCTCGCGGCCAGGATCGAGAGGATGTTGCCAAAGTTCGAGCTGGCCGTCATCTTGATGTATTTGATGATGTTGGCGTAGATCTTGCGCCCTTCGACGACGCCCTCTTCCAGAACCATCAAGTCCTTTTCCATCAGGATGATGTTGGCCGATTCCTTCGCGATGTCCACCGCCGTATCGACGGAAATGCCCACATCGGCCGCCTTCATCGCGGCCGCGTCGTTGATGCCGTCGCCCATATAGCCCACCGTGTGGCCGTTTTCGCGTAGCGCGGCCACGATGCGCGCCTTTTGCTGGGGCGAAAGCTTGGCAAACACGCTCGTGCGCTCAGCCGCTGCCTTGAGCGCCTCCTCGTCCATCATTTCCACGTCCGCGCCAAGGAGGATCTCGCCTGAGTCAAGCCCCACCTGCCTGCAAACGCTGCGCGTCACCGCGTCGTTATCGCCGGTTAAGACCTTCACAGCCACGCCGTATTCGCGCAGCGCGGCAATCGCATCCGAGCTGCTCTCCTTCGGCGGGTCGAGGAAGGCCAGGTAGCCGATCAGCACCATGTCGCTCTCATCCGCGACCGAAAAGGCCCCCTGGGGCGAGGGGTTCGTCTTTTGCGCCACGCCCAGGACGCGCAGGCCGTCGGAGTTATAGTTCTGGCATTTTTCCAAAATCTCAGCCCTGGCCTCGTCGGTCATGGGGCGAATATCGCCGCCGTAATCGACGAAAGAAGAGATGGCCAGCATCTCTTCGATCGCGCCCTTGGTGATGAGCTGCGCCTTGCCGCTTTCATCCGCCACGACGACGCTCATGCGCCGCCGCAAAAAGTCAAAGGGGATCTCATCCAGCTTGCGGTACTCCCCGTCGGCCACGCCTTCCTCGCGGGCACGCTCAATGATGGAAATATCCATGAGGTTTTTCAGGCCCGTTTGGTAGTAACTGTTTAAAAAGGCGTGACGCAGCACGCGCGGATCCTCGTTGCCATTTATGTCCAGATGGTATTCCAAAATGATCCTGTCTTGCGTGAGGGTGCCGGTCTTGTCGGTGCAGAGCAGATCCATCGCGCCAAAGTTCTGGATGGAGTTTAGCTCCTTGACGACGACCTTCTTGCGCGCCATCGCCACCGCGCCCTTGGCCAGGTTTGCCGAAACGATCATCGGCAGCATCTCGGGCGTCAGCCCCACCGCGACCGAGAGCGCAAAGAGGAAGGCCTGCAGCCAATCGCCCTTGGTGAAGCCATTGATAAACAGCACGAAGGGCACCATCACCAGCATGAAGCGGATCAGCACGCCGGATACTGCGGAGACCCCCCGCTCAAAACTCGTGGGCGGGGCTTTTTCCTGCAATTGCCCCGCGATTTTGCCAAGCTCGGTGTCGTCCCCCACGGCCAAAACAAGGGCGGTCGCCGCGCCAGAAACCACGGTGCTGCCCATGAAGGCCAAGTTGTTGAGATCGAGCGGGTTCACCGGCCTGCCGGAAACCGCGTCCATGAACTTTTCGACGGGCTCGCTCTCGCCGGTGAGGGAGGATTGGCTGACGAACAGATCCTTTGCCGTTAAAATCCTCAAATCGGCCGGGATGATGTCGCCCGCCGCGAGATAGACCAAATCGCCCACGACGATTTCATCCAGGGGGATTTCCTGCCTTTCGCCCTGCCCTGTCTCCTCGCCGCGGCGCAGCGTGGCCGCTGTTGTTTCAACCATTTCGCCCAACTTTTCGGCCGCTGCGCCGCTGCGCGCCTCCTGAATGAAGCGGAGCAGCCCGCTGAGCGTAACCATCGAAAGCACGATGAGCACGGCGGTCAAATCCCGCTCCTGCGGCGCCGCGATGAGCACGTCGGTCAGGAAGGAAATCGCGGCCAGCGCGAAAAGAACGATCGTGAAGGGGTTCACGAAGGCATCCCAAAGCTTGCGGAGGAGGGATGCCTCCTTTTGGCGGGTGATGCGGTTCACGCCGTACTGGTCCCGCATCTCTTCGACCCTGTCTTCGTCGAATCCCCCATCGTTATCATACTGAATCAATAGCGTCGCCGCAGCCTTCTGCGCGGCGCTGAGCAGGCGGCGCTTCGCCCTTTCCTGCTTCGTCATCGTGGTCGCCTGAAGAACCTTCTTGGCCATTGTTTGCGCCCTCCTCATCCTTATGCAGTGTGCGCAGGCGGGCGCGAATCCATCAAAACGGATCCAAAAACTCCGCGATTATGGATGCGGAGGCGCTCACCTGCCGGGTTGTACTTCGACTGCCCTCTGTGGATTCCACGCGCCTCAGCTCCCTTCCTTAAAATAAAAATAAGCCCCGTTACCATCGCGTTTGGGTAAACGGGGCGCGCGCACGAACGCTGAAAAACCAGCGATTGCGCCATTGTTCAAGCTTTAGCTTCGCAAGGCGATGAAGTTGCGCTATTCTATGCCTTGGCTTCGACATAGACTATTCACCTGCTAGCGGTGTCTCCACCCCGTCGCGGCGTCAACCCTTATCCCTGCGGTAGCCTCGCCTACCAAAACGCTTCTGTAGGCAGTATGCCTCCTGAGAGGGCGCGTTGTCAAGGCGCTTTTTTTCGAAGGGGCGCGTTCCTGGGCCGGCCCGGTGGCCGACTCATCGGGGGCGTGCCGCTTTTGCGTCTTTTCGCGGCCAAGCAGCGGGCCCGCAGGGCGGGCCTTAACCCGCCAGGTAGCTCGCTATGGCTTCCAGAGCGCTTTGCTCGTCGGCACCGCTGGCTGCGACCACCACTTTCTTCCCGGCATCGCCCAAGGTGAGCACCCCCATCAGGGATTTGGCGTTGATCTTCTTGCCCGAGGTTTCCAATGTGATCAGGGAGCGGAAACCAGAGGCCAGCCTCGTGATTTCCATAGCGTTTTGCTGGTTAAAGCCGCCTTTGCGGGTCACGCTGACTTCCTTCCTTGCCATAAAAGGCCCTCCTTCGCGCGTCTGGGGCTATTCCTGCCCATGTTCCTCGTTTAAGTCCCTCGCAATCTCCTCCAGTTTGCGCAGGCGGTGGTTCACCGCCGATTTGCCGATCGGCGGGCTGAAGAGTTCGCCCAGCTCCTTCAGCGGCAGGTCTGGGTACTCTATCCGCATCTCGGCCATGCGGCGCAGCGCGGGGCTGAGCCTTTGAAAGGCGGCATTGCGCTCGATGGATTCGATCGCCGCGATCTGGCGCTGGGCGGCGTCCATGATCTTGCCGATGTTGGCCTGCTCGCAGTTGACAATGCGGTTGACGCGGTTGCGCACCTCCTTGGTCACGCGCACGCTTTCCATGGTGAGCAGCGCGGCGTGCGCCCCCATAAGGCTTAAAAGCAACACAATCTGCTCAGAATCCTTGACGTAGACCAGGCGCGTTTCCTTGCGGGTGATTTCCTTGGCGGCAACGCCCCGCCGGATCAAAAACAGGCAAAGGCTGCGCGCGTAGCCCTCGTCTCCCGGGGTGAATTCGAGGTGATAGGCCTTTTCGGGGTCGCTCAGGTAGCCGCCCGCGAGGAAGGCCCCGCGCAAATAGGCGCGCTTGCAGCAATCCCTGCGCAAAAGCGAAAGCGGCACCCTGCGGCTGAGCGCCAGCCCGCCTTCCTTACGCTTAACCAGGCCGGTGGCCTCCAAAACGAGCTCAGCCCCCGCGCCCGCCGCGGCCACGCGGTAGCCCTTGCGGCCTGAGGCGCCCCTCTGGAAGGCATATAGCTGGGGCTTGAGCGAAAAAACGCCTTTGAGCAGCGTGAAAGCCCGCCTGGCGACCACCGCGCTTTCCGCCCTAAAGATCAGCCGTTTTTCGCCCCTGGCTAGCTGCAGGCTCGCGCCCCCGTGGAGCAGCGCGGCAAGCTCGGCGAGCTGGCAGCAGGGCTTCCCCGCCACCTTGCAAAGCTCTTCCTTCACCATAGATGAGAACGACATGTGCCAAAACAGCCCCCTTTGCCCTATTTTAGCAGGTTTTTCGGCAAAAGGGAAGCTACTCGGGGAACTCTCTGTGCGTGGCCGCGGCACTAAAGCCGCAGCCGCGCAGGGCGCGGGCGAGCGCCTCGGCCAAGGCCACGGCGCGGTGCTGCCCGCCGGTGCAGCCCACGCCCACGATGAGCCTGGGCTTCCCCTCGCGGATATAATAGGGAATGAGGAAGGAAATCAGCTCCGTGGCCCGGTTTAGGAAGCCCCCGGCCTCGGGGAATGAAAACACGTAGGAGGAAACGCGCTCGTCCCTGCCCGTCAAGGGGCGCAGGGCGGGCTCGTAGAATGGATTTGGCAAAAAGCGGACATCAAAAACCAGATCGGCCTCTTGCGGCAGGCCGCGCTTGAACCCGAACGAAACCAGGCTGATCTGCAGCGCCTTTTCGTAATCGCCTTCGCCATAAAGCCTAAGCAGCATCTCGCGCACCTGGCGGCTGAGCATGGCGGTTGTATCGACCACCCGGGCGGCGCGGTCGCGCATCCGGCTCAAGATGCCGCGCTCCTTTTCAATCGTCCCCTCGAGCAGCTCCTCCCCGCCCATAGGGTGGCTGCGGCGCGTTTCTTTATAGCGGCGGATCAGCTCCTCGCTCGAAGCTTCAAAGAAGATGATCTCGTAGTTCACGCTGCCTTCGTCGAGGGCGCGCAGGGCGGAATCTACATCTTCAAAGAAGATGCCGCCACGCACATCCACGCCCAGGGCTACCCGGGAAATGCCGCCCCTGTCTTCGCAAAGGGCCGCCATTTGGGGGATGAGGCTTGGGGGGAGGTTGTCCACACAATAAAAGCCCATATCCTCCAGCGCGTGCAGCGCGGTAGACTTCCCCGCGCCCGAAAGCCCGGTCACGATCAGCAGCTGCATTGCGCCTGGCCCTCCCTCTCTAAAAAGCGCACCTCGGGCTCGAGCTTCACGCCAAAGCGCGCGAAGACCTCGCCCTGCACAAGCTCCATCAGCGCCTTGATGTCGGCCGCGGTGGCGCCGCCCACGTTAATCAGGAAGCCCGCGTGCTTTTGCGAGATCCGCGCCCCGCCCACGCGCAGGCCCTTAAGCCCGGCCTCTTCGATCAGCTTCGCCGCGAAATGGCCGGGTGGCCGCTTAAAAAAACTGCCGGCCGAAGGGCTTTCCAGCGGCTGCTTTTCGCGCCGCAGGGCCGAAAATCCCTCCATCCGCGCCTTAATCGCGGCCGGATCGCCGGGCTTTAGGCGGAAGCTCGCCTCCGCAATGAGCAGCCCGGAATCCATCAGCGCCGAGTGCCGATAGCCAAAGCCGCAGTCCGCGTTTTTCAGCGCGTGCGGCTCGCCTTCCTTATCGAAGGCCAAAACGCCTTCCAAAACCGACGCGATCTCGCCATCGTAGGCGCCCGCGTTCATCCAAACCGCGCCACCCACGCTGCCCGGGATGCCCTCTGCGAATTCAAGGCCCGAAAGGCCCTTCCCAAGGGCAAAAAGCGAAAGCGCGCGTAGCGATGCCCCCGCGCCTGAGCGCACAAGGCAGCCGCCCTCCATCCAAATCCCGTCCAAAGGGCCGAGCAGCAGCGTCAGGCCGTTCAGGCCGTCATCGCCCACGATCACGTTGCTGCCGCGCCCGAGGGGCGTTAGGCGAATCCCGTTCTGGGCGCAAACCCGCAGCGCCAGCGCGAGATCCCCAAGCCCTTCCGGGCAAAGGAGGGCGTCCGCCGGGCCGCCGACGCGCATGGTCGTGCAGGGCGCCAAGGGCGCGCCAAAGCGAAGCTCCCCCCGGAAGCCCGCGCCCTCCAGCCTCGCTCGCTCTATTTCTTGCTTCATAAGCGTAGTGTACTCCTTTTCGCGCGCCCGGGCAAGTCTTATCCGCGCAGGCCGCCGATGCGGCTTTCGCACGTCCGCGCCTGCCTAGAGGGGACTGCGGCCCTCCGGGCATAAATAGGCGGTTTCCGCGCCGCGCTATGCGCGGCTTGCGCAACGGCTCTATTTCATTTAGCCAATCTGCGCCTCGCTGCTGTGCCCGCAGGGCAGAACTCGGCTTCGATTTCCCTACGGAACCCCTCTCTAGCAAGGGAGCTTCCGGCGCAGCCGATTCGTTGTTACGAAAAGGCAAGAGATAACGAGGCCGGCGGCCCTCCGGCCTTCGCAAATGGGACTGCGGCCCTCCGGGCATAAATAGGCGGTTTCCGCGC
>JAITGM010000022.1 GCA_031280685.1 Christensenellaceae bacterium | reverse complement strand
GCGCGGAAACCGCCTATTTATGCCCGGAGGGCCGCAGTCCCATTTGCGAAGGCCGGAGGGCCGCCGGCCTCGTTATCTCTTGCCTTTTCGTAACAACGAATCGGCTGCGCCGGAAGCTCTCTTGCTAGAGAGGGGTTCCGTAGGGAAATCGAAGCCGAGTTCTGCCCTGCGGGCACAGCAGCGAGGCGCAGATCGGCTTATATAGAGCCGTTGCACAGGCCGCGCAAGCGCGGGGCGCTAATCGCCTATTTAGCCGCGATCCCCTATGGAGGCCCGGACGCACCACAGGGCGCGAGGGTGATCCAAAAACGATCCACGTAGAGATGGCTTTCCTCGCCATAGGCCGTGCTCTCGTACTTGCCGCCGCAGGCGAGAATGGTTCTGCGGCTGCCTTCGTTCGCGCTCACGCAAGTGAGTAGAACCCTTTTCAGGCCAAAGGCCAGGGCCAGGTCGAGGCAAAGCCGAAGCTGCGCCTTCGCGTAGCCCTGCTTGCGCTCGCTCGGGCAGACGGAGTAGCCGATATGCCCCCCGAATCTGAGCAGCTCCTCGCCCCGCAGCTCGTGCCTGAAGTTGATCATGCCAAGGATTTTGCCTTCCCCTTCGCACACCAGCAGGAACTGTTCTGCCTCCGCCAAATCGGGATTTGGGAGGGTTTTTCGGCTTTCCATCAGGCGGCACCACTCAATCCAGGCCGATATGTCATCAAAATGGTGTAACCCGCTGCCGCCCGGGATGCTCTCCTCGCCGTTTTCGAAAAACTCCTGCCTGTAGGCCTGAATTTCGGCGGAAAGGCTCGCGCTCGGCTTGACCAAGGCGAGGCGGCTCACGCTCGCGCCCCTTCACCGGGCTTCTCCTTGCCAAAGGGAAGCCGTTCCCAAGGCTTTACGATCCGATTCGGCGCCACCATGACCTCGGCCTCGCGGTTTTGGCCGTGAATCTGGCTCATGAACTCGCGGCAGTGCCCGCAGGGCGGAAAACGCTGCTCTTGCCTACGGCCACCGCCTTCAGGATGCGGCTTTCGCCCGCCGCAACCATCGCGGCCGCCACGGAGCCCGCGAAGGCGTTTCTGGCGATCTGCCTTGGGGCCAAAACCGCCCGCGCCCGCTCGATGAGCCAATCAAAGTCTGTCATTGCTCGCCTCCGCCGCCCTGGGGCGCGGTGCCTTGGAGCCTTGGGCCCGGCCCGGGCTGCCTTTCACGGTTCCCCTGCGGCCTTGGCGGCCTATTGCCGCCGCCCTGGCGAAGGGGTTGCCTTTCGCCTTTTTCTCCCTGTTGGCGCTGCCCCTGCCCGCGCGGGGGCCTTGGCGGGCGCGCCTCGCGCTCAGGTGGGGGCGTCCGCTCAGGCTCCGCCGCATCCGCGTCGCGGAGCTCGTAGTTTTCCATGGATTGCCTGGGCGGCTTGGGCGGCCTGGGCTTTTGCACGGCGGCGCGCTGCGCCCTGGCTTCAGCCCGCGCCTCGGCCAGCCGCTCGATCTCCTCCGCGCGCCGGCGGCGCGCCTCGAGCTCCTCGGGCGTCAGGGGCTTGGCGGGTTCGAGTTCATCAAAGCGGTAATCGCGCAATTCCGTGCTCTGGTCTGGCAAGCTCACCCGAACGGTGACCCTTTCGCGGATGGCCTTGATCTGCGTGACTGTGCCGCGTCCATCCGGGGTCATCACGTCCTTGCCCGCCTTGGGCACGCGGCGGTATGCATCCTCGTAGCCCGCCTGCTCGTACTTCAGGCAGCACATCAGCCTGCCGCAAAGCCCCGAAATCTTCGTCGGGTTGAGGAGAAGATTCTGCTCCTTGGCCATCTTGATGGAAACCGGCTCGAAGTCCCCCAAAAACGAGGCGCAGCAGATCGAGCGCCCGCAGGCGCCAAGGCCGCCGATCATCTTGGCCTCGTCGCGCACGCCGATTTGGCGCAGCTCGATGCGCATCTTGAAGATGGAAGCCAGATCCTTCACCAGCTCGCGGAAGTCCACGCGGCCATCCGCGGTGAAGTAAAAGACGATCTTTGAATGGTCAAAGGTGTATTCGACCGAAACCAGCTTCATCTCAAGGCCGTGCGCCGCGATGCGCTGCTCCGCGATGCCGAAGGCTTCGACCTCGCGGGCCTTGTTTTGCTCGACGCGCTCCAGATCCTGCTCCGTGCCAAGGCGCACGATGCCGCGCAGCGGCTGGGTAAGTTCGCCGTCGGGCAGTTCGCGGGCGGGGCTGACCACCTCGCCAAGCTCGAGCCCGCGCGAGGTTTCCACCACCACAAGCTGCCCCTTTTCAACCGAAAAACGGCCGGTATCGAAGGAATATACCTTCCCGGCCTTCTTAAACGCCACGCCGATTACATTCGCCATCTTTTTTTCTCTTATCCTCCAAACAGCCGCCCAAAAAGCTGCTCTATCGCGGAAGCAAAACCCACATTAGAGCTTAAACGCTTCTTGGCCAGCAAGGTTTCCTTCATCATACTATGAAGCGCAAATGATGTAAAGCCCGGGGGGGCGCTGCTTTCGCCCTCCCGCGCGGCCCGCGCGAGTTCACGCCTGAGCAAGGCCTCTAACCGATCGAAAAACAGGGCCTGCTCGGCCTTTTCGAATTTCGCCGCCTCATACAGCCTCGCAATCATCGCCTTTTCGCCCCCGCCGCCCAAGAGCGCCGCGCAAAAGGCCTCCATCCGCTGCACTTCTTCGTTCCCGCGAAGCTCCAGCGCCCGGCCCAAAACGCCGTCGCTCCGCTCATAGAGCGCTTCGATTTCGGCCTCGGGCACGCCGCGTAAAAGTAGGCCGCGCCGCATCTCTTCAAGCGAAAGCCGCCCCAGGCGGATGATCCTGCAGCGGGAGCGGATGGTGGGCAGGAGGGGCTCCTCCTGCTCCGCCAGCAGCAAAAAAACCGTGCCCGCGCCCGGCTCCTCCAGCGTTTTCAGCAGGGCGTTCTGGGCGGGCGGCGTCATCTTGTGGGCATCCCGCACCAGGACGGCGCGGCCATCGCCCCCGAAGGGCTTTTCGCTCAGCTCCCGCGTCAGCTCGCGCACCTCGTCCACCCCGATGGCGCCGCTCTTGCTTTCGCCCGGCGCTTTCATTTCGATCAGATCCGGGTGCGTGCCCGCGAGCACGCGCCTGCAGCTCTCGCACGCCCCGCAGGGGCGCGCGAGAGCGCGGCAAAGCGCGGCGGCAGCCAAAAAACGCGCCGCCGTGCTCTTCCCGCAGCCCCTTTGCCCAACGAGCAAAAAGGCATGGGCAGCCTTCCCCGTTTCAAAGCCCCTTTGCAGGGCCTTCCACAGGGATGGCTGCCCAAGCAGCCCCCAAAGGGGTTCAGATCTTGATAAACTGCTCAACGTTCATCACAAACACCGTCGCCCCGCCGACCATCACCTCGATGGGGTAGGGCACGTACGCACCCGCAGCGCCGGAAACCGGCGAGGGCGAGGTGGCGATCTGCTTGCGCGATTTGCAGATCTTCTCGATCACGTCCAGCGCGCCCTGGAACTTCTCGTCGTCTACACCGAGCAGCAGCGTGGTGTTCCCAGCGCGCAAAAAGCCGCCGGTGGTGGCCAGCTTGGTCACGGAATAGCCCTCGTTCATCAGCGAGCTGACCAGGCGCGTGGCGTCCTCATCCTGCACGATCGCAATAATGAGCTTCATCCTGCAAGCCCTCCTTTGCAAAGCAATTAGCCGCTTCTTTGTGCTGGTTAGTATACCACGATTCTTCCCGGTTTTGCAAACGCGAATTCTCGCCCTTTCCCCGAACGAACCCCCCGGGCCTTCGCGGCCACCCTGCGCTAAGGCCTGCCTTCCGCGCCTTGGCCCCTTTCGGCCCCCGCCGCGCGCCGCCTGGAATGCACCATCGCCTCCATCATGAGCTTGGTTTCGTTTTCGGCAGCGCCGCGCACCATGTAGAAGTTCAAATCCTCGTCCTTCACCGCCGCATAACTAGACAAAACGGTTAAAATATCGCTTCGCATCGCGCCGATGGTCGCGTTCGTCATCTGCGAGCGATCCTCGCGCAGAACGCTCTTGAGCCTTTCGCGCGCCACATCGCCAGAGCCCATCCTTTTAGCCATTTTTCTTCCCCTCCTAACCGATCACCCCAAAGAGCCTGGCCAAGACCACGCGCGATGGGTTTTCAAGCTTCATCAGCGGCACTTCCTGCCCGAGTATGCGCGAAGCGATGTTCTGAAAGGCCTGCGCGGCCCGCGATTGCGAGAGCACCACCGGCGTGCCCAGGTTCCCCGAGCGAATGACCAGATCTTCGTTCGGAATCACACCCAAAAGGGGAATGCCCAGCACCTCCGAGGTGTCGCTGACGCTCATCATGTCGCCCTTGCGCATCAGCCGCGGGTGCAGCCGGTTTAAGACGAGCTTCGGACTCGGAATGTCGTAGGCCATCAAAAGGCCGATCACCCTGTCGGCGTCCCGCACGGCGGAAATCTCGGGCATCGAAACCACGATGGCCTGATCCGCGCCCGCCACCGCGTTGCGGAAGCCCTGCTCAATTCCCGCAGGGCAGTCGATCAGCACATAGTCGAAAAGCTCCCGCAGCTCATTGCAAAGCACCCGCATCTGCGCGATATTCACCGTATCCTTATCCCGGGTCTGCGCCGCAGGCAGCAGGCTCAGCCGCCCCGAAAAGCGCACATCCTGCACCAGGGCCTGCTTGAGCCTGCAGCGCCCCTCCACCACGTCCACCAGGTCGAAGACGATCTTGTCTTCCAGCCCCATCACAACGTCCAGATTGCGCAGCCCGAGGTCCGTATCGACCAAGACCACGCGCTTGCCCCGCGTCGCCAGCGCCGCCCCAATGTTCAAACACACCGTCGTCTTCCCCACGCCGCCCTTCCCGGACGTGATCACGATCGCCTCGCCCACCGCCAATGCACCCTTTCTGCCCCGGGAAATATCCCCGCCTTATGGGCTTATGATAGGGTTATTTCGTGCCGGCGAACAAGGATGGCGCGGCGAGATCCTTCCTCCAAAAACGGCCCCTTTTATCGAAAAGCGGCGTCGAAACTCCGCTTATTAGGGCGATATTGGTCTGTTTTTCATCGCGCTTATCGCTTTTTGGGCAAAACTTCTCGGGCGCCGCCGGCCCCGTGCATGGCGGCTGCCCTTCAAAGCCCTCGCCGGCGCGTTTTGCCGCTTGACAAAGCTTCCCGCCCCGTAGTATACTCTTCTCCGTCGCCAAAGCTCCTGCTTTGCGCGTCTGCGGCTCCGGGGTGTAGCGCAGTTTGGTAGCGCACGTGCTTTGGGAGCATGGGGCCGGGGGTTCAAATCCCTTCACCCCGACCAAAAAGTGGCCCCGTGGTCAAGCGGTCAAGACATCGCCCTTTCACGGCGGTAACAGGGGTTCGATTCCCCTCGGGGTCACCATATCCCCTTTCGCTCATCACTTGGGCCTTTAGCTCAGTTGGTTAGAGCGGCCGGCTCATAACCGGCTGGCCCGGGGTTCAAGTCCCTGAAGGCCCACCAGCGGTTCTTCCTATCCCCTGCGATAGGGTGGTTTCACGGCCCGGTAGTTCAGCTGGTTAGAATGCCAGCCTGTCACGCTGGAGGTCGAGGGTTCGAGCCCCTTCCGGGTCGCCACTGCGCGGAGCAGGCTCCGCCCATAAAACGCCGTTCGGTTTTGCCGGCCGGCTTTTTTTGTGTCGGTCGGGGCCACAGGGGCGGCTTTTGACCCTCCGCACGATCGCTCCGCCCGCGCATGGCGGGAAAGGGAGCAGGGGGTTTGACAAGGCGGCAAAGCGGCGCTAAAATGAAGAAAAATCGCGGTCTAAGCGGAAGGAGCCTCCATGCTCGATCAGTTTTCAAGAACCACGCTGCTCCTTGGCAAGGAAAGGATGCAAAAACTCTATCAAAGCCGGGTGGCCGTGTTCGGCATCGGCGGCGTGGGCGGCTATTGCGCCGAAGCGCTTGCGCGCTCGGGCGTGGGAAGGCTTTCGCTCTTTGACGACGACCGCATCTGCCTGACCAACATCAACCGCCAGATCATCGCCTCCAGATCGACCATCGGGCGGTACAAGGTGGAGGTGATGCGCGAGCGCATTCTCGACATCAATCCGGGCGCCGGCGTCGAAGCCCGCAAGATGTTCTACACCAGGGAGAACGCGGACTTTGTAAACCTTTCGGCCTATGACTACGTCGTGGACGCGGTAGACACCATGACGGCGAAACTCGAGCTGGCCGTGCGCGCCGAAGAAGGCGGGGTTCCCATCATCTCATCGATGGGCGCCGCGAACAAGCTCGACCCCACCGCCTTCGAGGTGGCGGATATTTACGAGACCTCGGTTTGCCCGCTGGCGAGGGTCATGCGCAGGGAACTTCGCCGCAGGGGCGTTGAGAAGCTCAAGGTCGTTTACTCAAAGGAAGCGCCGCTCACCCCGATTGAAGACGAAAGCAATAGCTGCGCGCTGAACTGCGTCTGCCCGCCGGATGTGCAGCGCAAATGCGACCAGCGCAGGCAGGTGCCGGCCAGCAACGCCTTCGTGCCGCCCGTGGCCGGGCTGATTTTGGCGGGCGAGGTCGTCAAGGACTTGAGCGCCGGGGCGAAAGGCGGGGAAGGCAGGCCATGATCGCCCTGGACTATGCATCGAACACCCCCGCCGACGAGCGGGTTTTGGATGCCTTCCTGCGCTGCGAGAGGGAGTTTGCGGGCAACCCGAGCGCGAGCCACCCCCTAGGCTTGGCCGCGGGCGAAAGGCTGGCCGGGGCGCAGGCGCGCATCGCGGAGATGCTCGCGGTCAGGTCCGAAGAACTCATCTTCCTATCGGGCGCCAGCGAGGCCAACAATTTGGCCATCAAGGGCCTGGCGCGGGCGGGCAGGCACAGGGGCAAGCACATCTTGAGCAGCCCGCTGGAGCACGATTCTGCTTCGGGCGCGCTGCTCGCCCTGCAGGAGCAGGGCTATGAGGTCGAAATGCTCGACATTCTGCCCAGCGGCGAGATCGACCTTGACCAGCTCCGGGATTCGCTCCGCGACGACACGATTTTGCTCGCCCTTTCTTTGGTCGATAGTGAGCTGGGCGCCATCCAGCCCATTTCGCGCATCATCGAGCTTCTAAAGGCGGCCCCGAACTGCCGCCTGCACCTGGACGCCACCCAGGCCGTGGGCAAGATCCCGGTCAGCTTTGAGGGGATTGACACGATGAGCCTGGCCCCGCACAAGTTCCATGGCCTGAATGGCTCGGGGCTGCTGATCAAGCGCGAGGGCGTCGAGCTGGAGCCGCTGATTCACGGCGGCAAAAGCCAGAGCATCTACCGCAGCGGTACGCCGGCGCTCGCGCTGGCCGTGGCGATGGAAACCGCACTCTTTTTGGCGCTTGAGGCACGGCAAGCGCGCTTCCTTCATGTCGCCGCCCTGCGCAAGGCGCTGGAAGAGGGCTTGGGCGGCTATAAAAAGCTTAAAATCAACAGCCCGAAGGGCGGCAGCCCCTATATCCTCAACCTGAGCGTAGAGGGCGTGCGCGGCGAAACCTTCCAGCGGCGGTTCGGGGACGAGGGCGTCTGCGTTTCGGTCAAGTCGGCCTGTTCCACGCCGGGCACGCCCTCCAGGCCGGTCTACGCCATCAGCCACGATAGAAGGAACGCCCTAAATTCCTGGCGAATCTCGCTTTGCGCCTTAAACACCACGGAGGATATTTCGGGCTTTTTGGCGATCTTTAAGGATTTATACGAGGAGTTGAGCGCATGAGGCTCGAGCTGCCTCTTTCGCCCCGCGAGGGTGCGCCGGGCACAAAAAAAGCCTTGACACCAAGGCAGAAGGCCGAACGAAGCCTGCAGGTCACTTACCGCCGCAAGCTTTGGACGCCCTTCATGAACGCCATCAAGCAATACGGCCTGATTGCGGAGGGCGACCGCATCGCGGTCTGCATCTCGGGCGGGAAGGACTCCATGCTGCTGGCCAAGCTCATGCAGCAGCTTCAGCGGATTTCTAACTTCCCCTTTGAAGTGGTTTATTTGGTGATGGATCCCGGCTATAACCCCCTAAACCGCCAAAAGATCGAGCAGAACGCGGCGCTGCTGGGCATCCCCGTCACCATCTTCGAATCCTCTATCTTCAACGTGGTGGCGGGCGAAGAAAAATCCCCCTGCTACCTTTGCGCCAGGATGCGCAGGGGCCATCTCTACGCCGAGGCGCAAAGGCTGGGCTGCAACAAGATCGCGCTGGGCCACCATTTTAGCGACGTGATCGAAACCACGCTCTTGGGCCTGTTTTACGGCGCCAAGATCGAAACCATGGTGCCCATGCTGCGCAGCCGCAACTTCCCCGGCATGGAGCTGATCCGCCCGCTGTATATGGTGCATGAGGACGACATCATCGCCTGGAAGAACTTCAACGACCTGGAGTTCATCCAGTGCGCCTGCCGCTTCACCGAGGACTGCGCCCTGTGCGGCGGGGGCGGCGGCGCCACCAAGCGGCAAGAGGTAAAGGCCCTCATCAAGCGCCTGAAGCGCGAGAATCCGGCGGTGGAGCAGCACATCTTCAAGGCCATGCACATGGTGAATTTAGACACGGTGCTGGGCTTTAGGCTCGATGGCGCAGAGCACGGCTTTTTAGAGGAATACCGCCGCAAGGGCGCGAAAAACGAACAGGACGGGGAGGAATGACGGCATGGAAACCATCACGGTCTATGGCACTTTGAGCTGCCCCGATACGGCGGCGGCCATCGCGGCGCTTGAAAGCGCGGCGCAGCCCTACGAATTGATCGACATTCTGGCGGGCCTGAAAACCCTCAAGGCCTTTTTGAACCTTCGCGATCAAAACCCCGCGCTCTTTGCGGAGGCGGTCAAGTCCGGAGGCATCGGCATCCCCGCCTTTTGCACCCAAGAGGGTGGCTGCGCACTGGAACTTGGCGCGCTTGGGCTTGCTCTCGGGCAGAACAAAGAATGATCCTGGTCGTATGCGAAAAGCCCTCCGTGGCGCGGGACATCGCGGCCGTTCTGGGCGCGAGGACGCGGGCGGAGGGCTATTTTGAGGGGAAAGAGCACCTGGTGAGCTGGGCGCTGGGCCACTTGCTAACCCCCATGATGCCCGAGGAAATCGACCCTGCCTGGAAGGCCTGGCGCAGCGAAACCCTGCCCATGCTGCCCGCACAAATCCCCCTAAAGCCCAGCCCTTCGGGCAAAAGGCAGCTCGCGCTGCTCAAGAAGCTGATGAAGGATAAGCGCATAGAAAGTCTCATCTGTGCCACCGACGCGGGGCGCGAGGGCGAGCTGATCTTTCGGCGCGTGTACGAGGCGGCTGGCTGCAAGAAGCCCTTTTCGCGGCTCTGGATCTCATCGATGACCGAGGAAGCCATTCGCGAGGGCTTTTCGCGCCTTGCCCCCTCAAGCCGCTACGACGCGCTCTATCAAAGCGCCAAATGCCGCGCGGAAGCAGACTGGCTCGTGGGCATGAACGGCTCGCGCGCCTTCACCCTGCGCTATAAGGCTCTGCTCTCGGTCGGTCGGGTGCAAACCCCCACGCTTTCACTGTTGGCGGCCCGCCGCAAAGAAATCGAAAGCTTCGTGCCCGAGGACTATTTTGAGCTTTGGGCCGATTTTGGGTTCTATCGCGCTGTGTACCTAAGGGATAACCAGCCCAGGCTCAAGACCAGAGCCGAGGCGGAAGCGATCGCCGCCCAAATCAAGGGGCAAACGGGCGAAGTGACCTTGGTTAAGACCGAGATCAAGCGCCAGCCGCCGCCCTACCTGTATGACCTGACGACCCTGCAGCGCGAGGCCAACGCGCGCTATGGCCTGAGCGCCGCGCAGACGCTCGACATCGCCCAAGCCCTTTACGAAAGGCACAAGCTGCTGAGCTACCCACGGACCGACAGCCGCTTTTTGCCAAACGATATGAAGCCCAAGATCAGTCAAGTCCTTTCCGGCCTGCAAGAGCCTTACGCGGCGCTGCTGCCGGCCACGCCGCGCGAGCCGGGCAAGCGAATCTTCGATGATGGCAAGCTGAGCGACCACCACGCCATCGTGCCCACGAGCAAGGCGGCCAAAAACCTGAACCCGCGCGAAGCCCAGATCTATGACCTGGTGCTGCGCAGGCTGATCGCGGGCTTTTGCGGCGACTACGTCTTCGAGAGCTTGGAGGCGCGCACCGGCGTGCTCGGGCACGAATTCAAGACCACGGGCAAGGCCGAAATCGACAAGGGCTGGCAGGCCGCGCAGCCGCCCATCGCGCAGAAGGGCGACGAAAAGGAGGAAGCGCTGCCGTCCATCCATGAAGGCGAGAAATACCCCGTCAAAGGCAGCAAGGTTTTGGCCAAAAAGACCAAAGCGCCCGCCCAATACACCGAAAACACCCTGCTGGACGCCATGGAGCACGCGGGGCGCTTCGTGACCGACGAAAGCCTGCGCGAGCAGCTTAAAGAACGGGGCCTTGGCACCCCGGCGACCCGCGCGGCCATCATCGAAAGGCTCATCGAGGTGGGCTTCGTGCGGCGCGAGAGGCGCAGCCTGCTCGCCACCGAAAAGGGCATGAAGCTCATCCAGGCCGTGCCGCCCGAGCTCAGATCGCCGGAAACCACGGGCAAATGGGAAAAGGGCCTGCGCGACATCGAGCGGGGGCGGCTCGATCCGCTCCGCTTCATGGAATCGATCAGGCGCTATAGCGGCTACCTGGTCGAGGCTGCCGAAAAAGCCCCGTCAATCGCATTCCCCGCCGAGGAGGGCAAGAAAAAGCGGGCCTCCTCAAAGGGCGGCAAGCGGCCCTCCGGGTCTTCGCGGCCGAGCGCCGCGGCACGCCAGCGAAGGCCCACGGAAGACGCAAGCAAGCCTTAGCGCGCAAGGCTGGCTCGCGCTTTTCAAAGGGCCTGCCGCATTTCCCCCGTCATTGCGAGGAAAGAAAGCGACGAAGCAATCCAAAAGGCAGCCTAACCACAGGCGCCTTTTTCAAAGGGGAAGTGCTCTGGATTGCTTCGGTTCCCTCGCAATGACGAAAAAAGCAGCTTTTAAGCGCGGAAGGCCGCGTTTGCGGCGACGCACGAGATAGGCAGAGCCTGCCGCCGCTCCTCCCCGTCATTGCGAGGGGCGTTCGCAGCACGGCGAATCGGCAAACACGAAAAAATATGGAGAAATCCGGATTTTTTGATGGTTGCTTACCAAGGCGCCCTCACATGAGGGTAAAGCGAATGCCGATCACGTCCAGCTCCGGGGCGCGCGCAAAGGGCTCCTCAAGCTCCAGCCCCGTGCCCCAGCCCAGATCCAGCAGGGTTTGCGCGCCTTCGGGTAGCTGCCCGGCCAGCACCTTGTAGCCCTCCGCGGCGTCCTCGACCGCTTGCAGCATGTGCCCATCGTAGCCATCGAGCCGCCGGATGAAGAACTCCTCCATTTTCTCTAACTCATTGGGCATGGTTTTCCTTCTTGCTGGCTATTTTAAGCCTTTTGGGCATCGGCTTCTTCGATGCCGATGATGGACTGGCCGTGCGTGCTCAGCCCGTATTCGCGGCCCGGTTCGAAGGGGTAGGGGCGCTCCGCGTCCAGGTAGCAAAGCCGCTCCTTGCCGTTTTGTGTCTCCTCGAAATACAGCGTTTCGCACCAAATGCCTTCGCGGAAGGAGCGTTCCTCCCCGCGCAAAAAGCGGCCGGTGAAGGTGTGGCTGACGCCTTCGGTCACATCCTTGACGAAGCGGTAATAGGCGAGGGGCGGCCGCGCCGCGAAGGCGAAGAGGAAGATGGCCGCGGCGGCACCGAGGAAGCTTAGCAGCAGCGAAAGCCACTCGCTGCGCGCCGTAAACATCAGCGCAAGGCCGGCCGAAAAGGGCAATAAAAAGCTTAAAAACACCAGCAGCAGGCGGGCGCCCAGCTTTTTTTGCAGCCCCTTGAGTTCCGCGCGCGCATAGAGCATGGGAAAAACCTCCTCGTTTTCTTTCTTCTTGCCTTTCATTCGCGATTGCCCCCTAAAACTCCTTCGTGCCTCAGCGCCGCGCCCAGACCAGTCGATCGAGCAGGCAATAGTAGCGCACGCGCTCTGCATCCTGCCCGATGCCCAGGTGCTCGAATAAAAGCTCGACGTACTTTTCCCTTTCTTCGCCCAAATGGCGCAGGTTGCGCCGCAGCGAGCGCGCGCAGATGGCGATATCCTGCCACTTGCAGCCCACGCCGCCACGCCCAAAGTCGATGAAGCCGGAAACCCGCCCGCCCTGGATGAAGAGGTTGGGCAGGCAGTAATCCCCGTGGGTAAGGCTCGTTTCTTCGGGCGGGCGATTGGCCGCAAGGTAGCTGTAAAGCGCCGTGGGCGAAGGGAACTCCTCGCCCGGGCCGTAGCCTTCCAGGCTCACGGCGCCGCTTTCGATGTTCTTAAGCGAGAGGGCGAGCTTATCGCCAAGGCTCGCGGAATAAGGGCAGCCGCGCGCATCGACCGCCTGCCAAAGCAGCAGGCCCTCGGCCGCGCGGGCCACGGTTTCTTCGTAAGGCTCGACGGCGATGTCCCCATAGACGCTGGCCAACCCACCCCGCATCTCGCTGCTGAGAAGGTAGGCGGTTTCGCCTTCCTCGGCGTAAAAAAGGCAGTCCGGCACTGGCAGGCGGCCCTTGAGCCAGCGCAGAAGATCCCTTTCGCGGCGAATCTCATCGCCGATGGGGGCAAGCTTTAAATACAGGGCGGCATCCTTTCGCTCGTAGCGGTGAACCTGCGCCCTGGAGCCCCCCATCCGGTCGGCGATGGGCGAAAAGCCCCGCAAAATCGCCCGCAGCTCGGCGGGCAGCGCAGTTGCCATCGTAACTTCCCCTTCTTTTACAGATTGAGGTGCTTTTTAAGCGCGGCGGCCACGCCGCCGTGGTTGTTGTCAAGGGTGGCATCCCTGGCCAGCGCCTTGATTTCGGGCGTGGCGTTACCCATGGCCACGGGCAGCCCCGCCGCCCGGAACATGCCCGCATCGTTCTCATTATCGCCCAGGGCCATGACCTGCCCCATCGAAAGGCCAAGGGTTGCGGCCAGCGCGGTCAGCGCCTCGCCCTTATCGATCCCGCTCGCCATGACCTCAATATTGCCGGCCCAGGAGCTCGCGACGCTCAGGCCCCGCGCTTCGAGCTTTTGGCGCAGGGTCCGCAGCCCTTCGGGCCGCTCGCCCGCCCAGATCACGAACTTCAGGCACTGCCCTCGGGCCGCGGGCGCCAGCGCATCGGGCGGCAGGGCGAGGTGGGTTTCGCCCGCCGGCCAGCTTTTGGGCAGTCCCGGGCCTTGCAGATGCGCCATCGCGCCATTTAAAAGGTGCAGGTGCAGCCTGCGGGAAGGGCCGAGCGCCGCGGCGGCTTCATCGAGCACGAAGCGCACGAGATCATCGCCGATCAAGGCCGTGCGCGAAAAGCCCTCGCGGTCGTTCCAACCAGTGAGCGCCCCGTTCGATGAAAGATAAGGCTGGCCCGCCGCGATTGCGCGCGAGAGCGGCAGCACGCTGCTGAAGATGCGCCCGCTGGCGATGACGGCAAAAATCCCGCGCGCGGCCGCCGCCTGCAGCGCGGCCAGATCGGCCGGAGAAACGAGCTTTTGGTCGTTGAGCAGCGTGCCGTCGAGATCGACCGCGACCAGGCGGATGCTCGGCAAGATGAATCCCCTCCAAGGCGGCCAAAGGCCTTTTTGAGCAGTATAGCACAGGCGGGGCGGGCTTGAAAGCGGGCCTTGCGGGGAGTATACTGCAGGAAAAGGAATCCAAAGCATGAGGAGGGAGCGGATATGTTCACGCTTGAAGGCCTAAAAGAGGATGCCGGGCGAAGGGGTTTGGCGCTCTATGGCGTGCTCGTGACGCAGAACGGGCAAGAGAAGGGCAAGGCGCTCTGGCGCTCTTCCCAGCGTATCAACATCCACTCCCTGTCGAAATCCTTTGCCTCCTGCGCGGTCGGCCTGGCCATCGAAGAGGGTCTCTTGGGGCTGGACGATCTCGTTTTGCCGTTTTTTCCCGAAAAGCTCGACGGCAGCCCGCCCAAAAACCTCGAAGAATTGCGGATTCGCCATCTGCTGACCATGAGCCCCGGCCACGAGGCGCCCTTGCTGATGGGCAACCAGCGCGATGAGCTCGAAGACGAGGACTGGGTGCATTATTACCTAAACCAGCCCTTCGCGCGCGCGCCCGGGAGCGTTTATGTTTACGACACCGGCAATACCTACCTGCTTTCGGCCATCTTGCAAAAACGCACAGGCCAAACCCTGCTGGACTACCTAAAGCCGCGCCTTTTGGGCCCGCTGGGCTACAAAAACCCGCAGTGGTTTACCTGCCCAAGGGGCGTCACCCTGGGCGGCGGCGGGCTGCACCTGAGCCTTGAGGAGATCGCCCGCTTTGGCCAGCTTTTGCTGGATGGCGGCGCGTATGAGGGCAGGCAGCTCGTGCCGAGGGCATACTTGGAGCTTGCGACCGCCAAGCAGATCGAAACCGCGCCCGTCCATCCAAAGGAGCGCCCTGACTGGCGCGCGGGCTATGGTTTTCAGTTTTGGCGCTGCGCCCGCGAAGATGCCTACCGGGGCGACGGGGCCTATGGGCAGTTCGTCGTGGTTCTGCCGCGCCAAAGGGCGCACGTGGCCATCACCGCGCATGAGGAGCACAACACACAGGGGCTTTTGACCCTGATCTGGGATCACATTCTGCCCCAGCTCTGATTTCCACCCCAAAAAGGGCCCGCAGGGGCCCTTTTTGCGTGGGTCTTGCCTAAATCTCGGGGATGGTAATCTCGACCTCGCGGCCGAGCTGCGACGAGCGGAGGATGCCATCCAAAATGGCCTGGTTATAAAGGATTTGCGAGGCGGGGATCGGCGAGTCGCCGCCGGTCTTGGCCGCATCCACAAAGGCGCGCACCTTCGCGTCGAAGCGGTTGAAGTTCGGCACCGCCTTGGAGGGCACCTTGGTTTCGACCAGGTTGCCGGCTACATCGTGGTACATGAAGACGGGGCCGATGGTGCCGTCCCAGGCACCGCCCCAGGGCTTATCGGGGAAGGGGGATTTCACCTTCACGCCGGCCTCGGTGCCCAAAAAGAGCGTGTCGCCCATCGTGTCCATGTGCATGGCCCAGCTCATGCGGAAGTCCAGGGCGATGCCGCCCTCAAGCCGGATGAAGGCCACGGCGAAATCGTCCACATCGAACTGGTCGTACTCGGCGCAGTACTTTGGGTTTTTGCCAAATCGGTCGGAAGAATAGGCCGAAACCGTCAGGGGCTTGGGGTAGTTGATGGCGTTGAGGGCCATGTCGAGCCCATAGCAGCCGATGTCGGCCAGGCAGCCCACGCCGGCCAGATCCTTGCGGATGAAAGTGCCGCCGGGGATGCCGCGCCGCCTGCCGCCGCCGGTCTGCACGTAGTAGATCTCGCCCAGCACGCCGGAGCGGACGAGATCGCGCACCATGATCATGTCGGGATCGTAGCGGGGCTGGAAGCCGATCGAGAGGATTTTGCCGGTCTTCTTTTGGGCCTTTGCCATATCGACCGCCTCTTGCAGCGTGACCGACATGGGCTTTTCGCAGAGCACATCCAGCCCCGCCTGCAGCGCATCCACGGCGCACTGGCGGTGGGTGGTGTTGTAGGTGCAAATGCTAACCGCGTCGAGCTTCGCCTTTTCTAAAAGCTCGGTGTGGATGCCGTAGGCGGGCACCTTCGTCAGCCCGAACTCATCCAAAAAGGCCCGGGCCTTGCCGGGGATAAGGTCGGCTGCGGCGACGATCTCGACATCGTCCATCTTCAGATAGGCCTGCATGTGGCTGTGGGCGATCCACCCGCAGCCGATGATTCCCACGCGCATTTTTTCGGGCATGGCGGTTACCTCCTGTGCATTTTGGCTTAATTTAAGCCTTTTTTGAGAGCGCCGCCCAAGGCGGGCGGCCATTGCCCCATCAGTATACCGCATTTTGACCGAAATGTTAACATAGATTATGAAGTCTTTGGCGTGCGCGCCCGCAGCGGGAAGCGAGGGCCTTCCATCATTGTGCGGAGCGAAAGCGGCGCGGCAAGGGCAAGAACGGAAAAGTCGGGGAATAAGCGGCGAAGAAAATTGGGACTTCGGGCTTGACAGGGCGGGGGAAAGCGGATACCATATGGGGCAACAGTGATGACCGGGAAGAAGTAGCCCACTCATCCGCGCCCAAAGAAGAGAGCAGGCGGTTGCTGCGAGCCTGCGCGGGCCGGGAGCGCGCGAATACATCCCGCGAGCGGCGTTTAGAAACCGCCTTTTTTACATGGGGGGAGGCGGCAAAGAAATGCCGGGCGCGCCCGTTACAGCGCGCGGAGTATGATCGTACTCTTTGAGCGCGCGCGCCGTGAGGCCGCGCGGAACTGAGGTGGTACCGCGGATTTTTCCGCCCTCGGGATCTAGAATCCCGGGGGCGTTTTTGTATGCCTGCCCGGGCAAGAAAGGGAAGTGACTCCAATGCTCGTCAAGGTCGCCCTGCTCCTGCTCTTCTTTACCGTAACCATCGGCATCGGGCTCAAGTTTCACCAAAAAAGTGCCTCGGTCAGCTCTTTCGTGCTGGCTGGCCGTTCGGTCGGCCCCTGGCTCACCGCCTTCGCCTATGGCACCTCGTACTTTTCTGCCGTGGTGTTCGTGGGCTACGCCGGGCAGTTTGGCTGGCGCTTCGGTCTCTCGTCGGTGTGGATCGGCCTGGGCAACGCCTTGATCGGCTCGCTCTTAGCCTGGGTGGTGCTGGCCCGCCGCACCCGCGTGATGACGCACCACCTGGGCTCCGCCACCATGCCTGATTTTTTCGGCCTGCGCTACGATTCCAAGGGCCTGAAGATCGGCTCGTCCATCATCACGTTCATCTTCCTCGTGCCCTACACGGCCTCGCTGTATAACGGCCTTTCCAGGCTGTTTTCGATGGCTTTTGGCGTGGATTTCACCCTCTGCATCATCGCCATGGCGGTGCTCACCGCCATTTACGTCATCGCGGGCGGCTACATGGCCACCGCGGTGAACGATTTTGTGCAGGGCATCATCATGCTGGGAGGCATCATCGCGGTCATCGCCGCGATGCTGAACTCGCACGGCGGCTTTACGGCCTCGCTCCTGCGGCTTGCCGAGGTTTCAGACCCCGCGGTTTCCGCGGCACCCGGCGTGTTCGCCTCGTTTTTCGGCCCGGCGCCGATAGATTTGCTTGGCGTGGTGCTGCTGACCTCAGTCGGCACCTGGGGTCTGCCGCAGATGGTGCAGAAATTCTATGCCATTCGCTCTGAAAAGAGCATCCTCACCGGCACGGTGATTTCAACTGCCTTCGCGCTGGTCATTTCGGGCGGCTGCTACTTCCTGGGCGGCTTCGGCCGGCTCTTTGGCGACAGGATCGACGTGGCGACCAACGGTTTTGATTCCGTGATCCCCGCGATGCTCTCGGGTTTCCCCGATATCCTCGTCGGCATCGTGGTGCTGCTGGTGCTCTCGGCTTCGATCTCGACGCTCTCGGCCCTGGTCATGGCCTCGGCCTCGACCTTTACGCTGGACTTCCTAAAGGGCAACTTCGTCAAGAACATGAGCGAAAAAACCCAGCTTTTTGTCATTCGCTCACTGGTGGCCGTGTTCATCCTCATCTCCGCGGTGATCGCGATGGTGCAATATAAGGGCTCGGTCAGCTTCATCGCCCAACTCATGGGCGTATCCTGGGGCGCGTTGGCCGGCGCCTTCCTCGCGCCCTTCCTCTTCGGCCTCTATTGGAAGCGCGCGACCAGGCCGGCGGTTTGGGCGAATTTCGCCTTCGCCACGGGTCTGATGCTGCTGAACATCTTCTTTCGCTCCTCCTTCCCACCGATCCTCCAGTCGCCCATCAACGCTGGCGCGTTTGCGATGCTGGCGGGCTTCGTCATCGTGCCGCTGGTCTCCTTCTTGACGCCCGCGCCCAGCAAGGCTCAGGTCGAGCGTTGCTTTAGCGGCTACAACGGGCAGGAAGCGTCCTCGTTCAAGAAGTAGACCGCGTAAAAAAAGGCGCCCGGGCATAAGCCCGGGCGCCTTTTTTTTACGGATCCGCTGCTCCTCGGGCTTCCGCAGGCCGCCATCGCAGCAATTGCAAGGTGGGGCGCGCTCGCTCCGCTCGCGCGCCGGGGCCAGCTCCGCGCTTCGCGCGGCCTGCCGCCTTGCGGCAGTGGCAGCTACGCTGCCGGCTGGCCCCCCAAGGACGCGAGCCAACCCTGCGCGCTGTCGGCTTCCCCTTTTTCATTTCGTGAGGCGGAAGCGACGCGGCAAGCAGGCGCCCCTCCTCTCACCCTTGCGAAGGCCCAAAAGCCGTGCTATCATCGTTCAAACGCGGCGCGCTTCCAACGCCGCCGCAGCCAAAAGGAGGTTTTTCTCGTGCAATTCACGCAAAGCCGTGATGTTCGGGCCTTTTACGACCTCACGCGCGGCGCGCTCCTGAAGGATGAGGCCCAAAACCTCGTTTTGCTGGGCAATCTTATTCTGGGCATCGCCGCGGAAGACAAATCCGGTTGGCGCGACCCGGCGAACTGGTTCATGGCCAGCGTTTCAAGCAGCGGCGGCCTGCGCTTGGTCGCCCTGATGACCCCGCCGCACAACCTGACGCTCTATGAAGTGCGCCCAAGCGATGAGGCCCTCGCCTGCCTTGCGGAAGGGCTGCGCCAAAGCGGCGTCGCCCTTCCCGGCGTCATGGCCGAACGTTCGCTGGCCGAGCGCTTCGCGCGGACCTTTTCAGCCGATTGGCATCTCGTGGAAGAGCAGCGCATCTATGAGCTAAAGGCGGTCAACCCAGCCGTTCCCCTCTTCGGCAAGCTTCGCCCCGCGTGCGAAGACGACCTGCCCTTTTTGCCCTTCTGGCTGGCCGCCTTTGACGCGGACTGCTTCAATCGCCCCATTTCGGGCCTGGCCGAGGCGGCGGAAAGGGCACGCGCCTTCATCGCCCGGCAAAGCCTTTATCTGCTGGAGCTGGACGGCGTGCCAGTTTCCATGGCCGAAAAAGCCCGCCCGCTGCGGGCGGTCTGCGGCGTCAGCCACGTTTACACGCCGCCCTTCTTTCGCGGCGGGGGCTATGCCAGCGCCTGCGTCGCGCAGCTTAGCGGGCGGATCTTAGAAAGCGGTTTTTCTAGCTGCGCGCTCTATACCAACCTGGCCAACCCGGTTTCAAACAAAATTTACCAAAATATCGGCTACGTGCCCATCGCGGATTCCAGCGTAATTCGCTTCAATTCGCCTTAAAAGGAGGTCTTTTTTATGCAAATCCATGCGCTTTCGGCGCGGGACGAGGCCTTCGTCCGTCAGGGCGCCGCAATCCTTGAGGAAGCCTTCCCGCACTCGTATGAGGGCGAGGGCGTGGAGGAGATGCGGAAGCTTCTCGGTGCGGAGCGCATCCTGCTGGCCGCTGTGGAAGAGGGCGAAAACGGCGCGCTTTTGGGCCTGATCGGGGCCATTCCGCAATACGGCGTCACCGGCTGGGAACTGCACCCCCTCGCCGTGCGCGAGGGCTTCCGCGGCCGGGGAGTCGGCTCCGCGCTGGTGAAGGCCCTCGAAAAGGCGTGCGCGGAGCGGGGTTGCGTCACGCTCTACCTGGGCACCGACGACGAGGAGGGAAAAACCTCGCTCTCGCAGGGCGATTTATTCGAAAACCCCCTCGAAAAGCTGCAAAACATCGTGAATTTGCGCCGCCACCCCTTCGAGTTCTACCAGAAGCGGGGCTTTGCCATCGTCGGAACCATCCCCGACGCGAACGGCCCTGGCAAGCCCGATATTTACATGGCCAAAAGGCTGCGGCCTTTGCCCGGCGAGGGTTGAACGCGGCGGGGCGCCTTCGGCGGGCGGCCCATTCCCGCAAAACCCCATGGAACGGCGCGAATTCGTGCCGCTATTCCCTTTAAGTTTGGTCAAAAGATAAAAAGGCGCCCGCTCCAGGGGTGGAGCGGGCGCCTTTTAGGCCTGTTTGGCAAGGAAGGCGGCGGGTCAGCCTTCCGTGGGCAAGGGGTAGCCCATTCCCGCAAGGCGTTCCTTCAGGGCGGTTACGGCTTCGACGCTGCGCCGCATCTCGCCGGGGGCGACGCGCAGCGCGCCGCTTAGGTAAAGCTCGTCGCCATACTGGTCAAGCTCCAAAAGGCCTTCGGGCGCGGCTTGGCCAAGGGCGGCATGCAGGGCCGGGAGCTCGAGCAGGGCCTGCACGCTCTGCGTTTGCGGGGCGGAAGAGCCATGGAAGGCGAGCAGCCCCTTGAGCATTTGCAGCGCGGCCAGCCTGCAGTGGAAGCAGACCAGCGCCGCATGCGGGGCCGCGCCCTCGGCCATCACGCTCGCCGCGCGCAGATCGGCCAGGGCGGCGGTAAAAAAGCGCACGGCGTTCATCAAATCGAGGGGGTTCATGGCTTCGCACCCTCCGCACCGTCGTCCTCGATCAAGATCACGGCGCTTTCGCCACTCATCATCCGCACGCGGGCCTGGCCGTTTTGAACGGCCTCTGCCTCGCGGAAGATGGCCGGGCGAACCCAGAGGCCGTTTTCATCCACATAGCCATAATAGCCGTTGCTGGCCAGGGCGGCAGCATAGCCCTCCGCGTATTCGCCGATTTCGGCCACGGCGTAGGGCAAAACCTCGCCGCTGCTGGTGTAGGACGAGCCCGTGGAGGAGATCGCCTGCGGCGCGGTGCTGACAGCGGCCAGCCTGGGCGCGGCGCTTGCCTGCGGCGCAAGCGGCGGCCAGGGGGAACCCAGCAAGACCAGGCCAGAGGCGACCATGCCGCAAAAGCAGAGCGCCGCCACCGCGTAGAGCAGGCGGGGCCGCTGCCTTTGCCGCGGGCTCGCAGCAATCGCAGCGCGAACCCGCGCGACCATGCGCTCATCGGCGCAAAGCCCGCCAGTCGGCTCGGCCGCGGCCTCCTTAAGGCGCTTTAGCTCGGCTTCCAGCATCGAATTTGCTTCCTTTTCCTTCATCATGCCTTTTTTCCTTCCAACGCGGCGGCGAGCCGGTTCCGGGCGCGCATCAGGCGCGTGCGCACCGTAACTTCGGGGATGCGCAGCACGCGCGCGACCTCGCCGGCCGGCAAGTCGTGATAATAAAACAGCAGGATTACATCCTTATAGATGGGCGGGAGCTCCAGCACGGCGTCATAGATCCGCACGCGCTCCTCGCTTGCGATCAGCTCAGTCTCCGGCCCGGGATCGGAGCTTGGGGCGTCAAATCCCTCGGCCATGGGCAAAACCCGGCGGCTCCATGCGCTCTTTAGCACATCCTTGCAAAGGTTGATGGTCACGCGCAAAAGGTAGGCCCGCTCGCTGCGCTCATCGGGCAGCTTGGGCTGCTTTTTATAGATGCGCAGGAAGACCTCCTGGCATACATCCTCCGCCTTTTGCTTGTCTTTCAAATAGAAGAAGGCCTGCTTGAGCACCATCGTGCCGTATTCGCGCACCAAGCGATCCATATCCTGCAGGGCCCTCACGTCCTTTCTAACGATTCCGCGGGCAAAGCCGTTGCAAGCCGCCCGGGGGCGGCTTTTAACGAACCTGCCCGCCGCCCTGCACCAGGTACTTGATCGTGGTTAGCTGCTCCAGGCCCATCGGGCCGCGCGCGTGCAGCTTTTGGTTGCTGATGCCGATTTCGGCGCCGAAGCCGAACTCGCCCCCGTCGGTAAAGCGCGTCGAGGCATTGACGTAGACGACGGCCGCATCCACCGCCGCCTGGAACTTCGCTGCGGAGTCCAGATCCTGCGTGAGAATCGCCTCGGAATGCTTCGTGCCGTATTTGTTGACGTGGGCAATCGCGGAGTCCAGATCCGGCACGATGCGCACGGCCAGGATCAAATCGAGAAATTCCGCGTAATAATCGGCTTGCGTGGCGCGTTTTATCCCCGGGCAAAGCCGCTGGGTTTTGGCGCAGCCGCGAATTTCTACCCCCTGGGCCTGAAGGCGCTTGACGCAGCCCGGCAAAAACGCCTTGGCGACCGCCGAGTGCACCAGCAGCGTTTCCGCCGCGTTGCAGACCGACGGCCTGGAAACCTTGGCGTTGACGACGACCTCTTCGGCCATCTTCAAATCCGCACAGCCCTGATCCACATAGATATGGCAGTTGCCGGTGCCGGTTTCGATCACGGGCACCCTGGCGTTTTTGATCACATTTTGAATCAGCGACGCGCCGCCCCTTGGGATGAGCAGATCGAGGTGTTCATGCATGCGCATCAGGGCGACCGCGGCCTCGCGGGAGGGGTCGCGCAGAATCGAAACGCTGCCTGCCGGCAGGCCTGCCTGCTCGATCGCGCCGCGAAGAAGCTCCGCGATGGCCAAATTCGAGCGAATCGAGTCCGACCCACCGCGCAGAATGCAGGCATTGCCCGATTTGAGGCACAGGGCGGCAGCGTCCGCGGTCACATTGGGCCGCGACTCATAGATGATGCCGATCACGCCCAGCGGCACGCTCAGCTTGCGGATCTCCAGGCCATTGGGGCGCTTCCAGCCGCCCAAAACCCTGCCGAGCGGATCTTCGAGCGCCGCGACCTTTTCAAGCCCCACGGCCATCGCCTCCACGCGCGCGGGGTTCAGGGTCAGCCGCTCGATAAAAGCCGCGTTCTTGCCCGCCTCTTTCGCGTTGCGGATATCCTCCGCGTTGGCCGAAAGAATGGCCTTTTCGCCTGCCCGCAGGGCGCCTGCCATCAGGCGCAGCGCCGCATTTCGCCGCTCAATGCCGGAAATCGCCAGCTTAATCGCCGCTTCTCGCGCTTCTTTTCCGATTTGGGTCAATTCTTTCATCATTCATTGCCGCCTCCCCGTTTAACGCAAAGGAATACCGTTCATTATACGGGCAAAAACGCGGAGCTGTCAATCGCGCGGCGAGGGCCCGTCTTCGCGGGGCGCAAAAGGGCCGGCGAAGGGCGCGCCGCCGCCGGCAAGCGCTGCCGTTCTGCCTTGCGGGCACCCTTCATCATTGTGCGGGGCAAAGAAATAACCCGGCCGCTCCCTTTTTCAACAGAGCGGATTGCGTCACTGCCGCCCTCCCCGCAATAGCGAAAGGGAGGCCGTGCAGATCGCTTCGCCGTTCGTCCCTGCAAGGAGCGATGTGACGCGCCAATTCAGAGAGCGGACGAAAAGGGGGGATGCGTTCCGTGCGCTAGGTTGGCCGCTTCCTTACGGGGGGCATGCGGGGGTACCGCAGCACCCTGCCCGCGAAGGCCCGGAGGGCCGTAGGGGTACTGGCCCGAAAAGCAGCCTTCGCAAAAGCCAAGGGCGGAGTTTGGCGCAATCTCGCCCAGCCGTTCGAGCGGCAGGAAGCGCAATGAGTCCGCCCCAATGTGGCGGGTGAGCTCTTCGTTGCTCCAGCGCACCGAGGCGAGCAGCTCGCGCGAGGGCACGTCAGTGCCGAAATAGCAGGGGTAGAGGAATGGCGGCGCGCAGATGCGCACGTGCACCTCGGTGGCGCCGGCGCGCTTGAGCAACGCCACGACTTGATCCGTGGTGGTGGCGCGCACCAGAGAATCTTCCACCATCACCAAGCGCTTGCCCGCAACCGCCTGGCGAAGAACGCTTAATTTTAGCCCCACCTTTAAGGCCCGCATCTCTTGTGTGGGCTCGATGAAGGTGCGGCCGACGTAGCGGTTCATCACAAAAGCCTCGCCGTAGGGAATGCCCGAGCCTTCGGCATAGCCGATGGCCGCGATCAGCCCCGAATTGGGCACGCCAACGACCAAATCGGCCTCGACTGGGTGGCTTTCGGCGGCAATTCGCCCCGCGCGCAGACGAGCTTCGTAAACGCTTTGGCCGTCGATGACGGAATCCGGCCGGGCGAAGTAAATATGCTCAAAAATGCAGAGCGCGCCGGAGCTGCGCTTGCCGCCAAGGAAGGCGTCGAGCTTGCCATCCTGAACGCGGACGATTTCACCGGGCCGCAAATCGCGCACGAAGCGGCCGCGCACGGCGGAAATCGCGCAGCTTTCTGAGGCGAAGACCGGGTTGCCGTCAACCTCCCCCATGCACAGCGGGCGCATGCCGAAGGGGTCGCGCACGGCGAGCATGGTGCCGCCCAGGAGCATCACCAGCGAGTAGCTGCCTTCCATTTGCCCCATTGCGGCCTGCAGGGCGGCCACAATGTCCTTCGTGCGGATGAGCTCGCCCGCCAGCAGGTAAGCGATCACTTCGGTGTCGGAATCCGTCTGGAAGATCAGCCCTTTGGCTTCGAGCGCCTCGCGCAGCGCCGCGGCGTTCGAGAGGTTGCCGTTGTGCACCAGCGCCAGCGTGCCCTCGCGGGTGCCCGCCAGCATGGGCTGGGTATTGCGCGGCAGATTGCCACCCGTAGTGGAATAGCGCACGTGCCCGACCGCCTTATCGCCCGGCAGCGCAAGAAAATCCTTCGGGCCAAACACGTCCTTGACCTGGCCCAGGTTTTTGACCATGTGAATGGCGGCGCTTTTTTCATCGTAGGTGGCGATGCCACAGCCCTCCTGCCCGCGATGCTGCAGGGCATAAAGCGCGATGGCCGTCCGCTCGGCGGCGGAGGCAAGCCCATAGGCGCCAAAGACGCCGCATTCCTCGTGCAAAGCGATTCGCCCCCCTTTTTTTCCTCCATCATAGGGCGTGGGGCGCCCTCAAGTCAAGAGCCTGTGCTTTAAATCCGCGAAAAGGCAGGGGGAAGGGGCTTGTCACCTGCCCATGACTGACGCATGGGCCTTGCCGTCATTGCGAGGAGCGTTAGCGACGCGGCAATCCAGAGAAGACCCCTGCAAGAAGGAGGAACCCTGGGTCACTTCGCCGTCGTTGCGAGGAGCGAAGCGACGCGGCAATCGCAATGACGGGGAACGGGGCCCGCAAGAGCAGGCCATAGCCCCTAGCCGGGCGCGGAACTGCCCCGCGCCGCTTCGAGCAGGGCGAGGTTGCGGCGCACTTCTTGCACATAGGGATGGCTTTCGTCAAAGGCTCTGGAGAAGATGGCCAAGGCCTTGTCATAATAGCACTTGGCTTCGTCATGCCTGCCTTGTGCGCAATAAACTTCCCCGATGTTGTTGTAGCTCGCCGCCGTGTCGGGGTGCTCCGTACCCAAGACCTTTTCGCGCACCGCCAAAGCCTTCTTGTGCCACTCCAGCGCCTGGCCGTACTCCTTTTGGGCATAATAAACATTGGCGATGTTGTTGTAACTCGCCGCCGTGGAGGGGTGCTCCGTACCCAAGACCTTTTCCTTCACCGCCAGGGCCTTCTTGTGCCACTCCAGCGCCTGGTCGTACTCCCTTTGCTCAGCATAAACAACCGCAATGTTGTTGTAGCTGCTCGCCGTGTCGGGGTGCTCCTTCCCCAAGGCCTTTTCCTTCGCCGCCAGGGCCTTCTTGTGCCACTCCAGCGCCTGGCCGTACTCCTTTTGGGCATAATAAACATTGGCAATGCCCAAGTAGCTGCCCGCCGTGTCGGGGTGCTCCTTCCCCAAGACCTTTTCCTTCACCGCCAAGGCCTTCTCGTAACCCCTAAGCGCCGCGTCGTACTTCCCTTGCCGAAAGAGGACGATCGCCAGGTTATTGTTCATCATCGCCAGGTCTGCGTTGCTCTCTTCCGGCCCGTTTTCGTCGTAAATCACCAGCGCGTTCCGAAAGCCTTCAATCGCCCCGTCATAGTCCGCCAAAGCGCCCGCCGCCATGCCCAGGGCGTTATAAATCGCCGCGGTCTCCAGGTTGTCGTGCCCGTTGGTCAGCCTTTTTTGCTCCGCCAGCGCTTCTTCAAAGTGTGCCCTGGCCTTCTCGTATTCCGCGGCGTCATATTCCACTTGGCCAAGCTTAAGGCCTTCCGCGCAGGCGAAAGGCTTGGCTCAATCGAGAGGAATTACGGCCTTTGGGCCTATCTTTCGGCCTTTTCCCACTCTTTTATCTTCCACTCGTGCCGCAGCTTGATGAAAAACCCGGCGGCCTTGGCGATTCCCGCCACCGCCCCGCCGAGCATCGCGACCGTTCCGGCGAATGCAGTCCAAATCAGCGTCCACTTCGCCGTGTCGTCCCCCGCCCAGTCCAAAACCGCCTGCAATCATGCCGGCATCCGCATTTCCTCCCCGCAAAATCCTCTCTCGCCCTCAATAATTCTGCGTTTATTGCCAAAACCCTTCCAATAAAGCCGCGCGGGAACTTCGCCCTTTCCTTCCGGCCCCGGGCGATGTATACTTGAAGCAAAACAGGCCGCAAGGCCAAAGGGAGGAACTCAACATGGGAAAATCCGTCGCCATCGTGGAAACGAGCTTCGTATCCTATGAGGTTTTAAAGGCGCTTTGCGCCGAGATCATGCCGGATGTGACCGTGACCCAGATCGTGGACGAGAGCCTGATCCGCGAGGTGAACGCCAACGGCGCGCCGACCGACGGCGTGCGCCGCAGGATGTATTCCTACTACCAGCAGGCCGAATCCCTCGGCGTGGACGCGATCTTCAACCAGTGCTCCTCCGTGGGCGAGGTGGCGGATAGTTTGCGCCCCTTTGTGGACGTGCCCGTGGTCAAGATCGACGAAGCCATGGCCCGCAAGGCGGTTTCCCTGGGCAAGAAGATCGCCATGATCGCCACCGTCGCCTCGACCGTGGGGCCCAGCTCGCGGCTGATTGAGAGCGCGGCGAAGGAAGCCGGCGAGGAAATTGAGCTCGATATTCGGCTGGTTAAGGGCGCGATGATGGTGCTCATCGAGGAGGGCAACGTCGAAAAGCACAACCAGATGGTCTTGGGCGAGATCGAGGCCGCAGCAAAGGAAAACGACGTGATCGTACTGGCGCAGGGCTCGATGGTCGTGCTGCTGCCCTACCTGAAGCACATCGAAAAGCCGGTGCTTTCTAGCCCCCGGCTCGGCGTGGAATATCTCAAGGAGGTCATCGGCGCGTGAGCCTTTTGAAGGCCCAAGCCTTCGCGAAGCTGCCTGCCGAGAGGCCCAGCGAAGCCTTAGCCCTGCTCAAGGCCCAGGCCGAGGTCTTCGGCCGCAAGATCGTCGTGCTCGACGACGACCCCACCGGCGTGCAGACCGTGCACGGCGTGAGCGTCTACACTTCGTTTGGCGAAAAGGCTCTGCTCGAGGCCTTTGTCGAAGCTTCGCCGCTCTTCTTTTTGCTTACGAACTCGCGCGGGCTGCCGGCGGCCGAATCGCAGGCCCTGCACGAGCAAATCGCGCGCAATCTGGTGCGGGTTTCGGCCCAAACGGGCAAGGATTTTCTGCTCATCAGCCGCAGCGACTCGACCCTGCGCGGCCATTATCCGATGGAAACCGAAATCCTGCGCAAAACCATCGAAAACGAGGGGAAAAAGCTCTTTTCGGGCGAGGTTTTGCTGCCCTACTTTAAGGAGGGTGGCCGCTTCACCTATGGCGATACCCACTATGTGCTCGAGGGCGAAATGCTCGTGCCCGCCGGGGAAACCGAGTTCGCCAAGGATAAGACCTTCGGCTACGCCTCCTCAGACCTCAAGGCTTGGGTCGAGGAAAAGACGGCCGGGCGCTTTGCGGCCGAGGGCTGCGTTTCGGTCTCGTTGGGTGAGCTGCGCGCGCTCGATATCGAGGGCATCGCAAATAAGCTTCTTAAAGTGGAAGGGTTTCAAAAGGTCATCGTCAACGCCTGCGCGGACGCCGACGTTTGGGCCTTTTGCGCGGCGCTCCTGCGCGCCTTCGCGGCCGGTAAGGAATTCCTGCTGCGCACGGCGGCCGCCGTGCCCAAGGCGTTGGGGATGATCGCCGAAAAGCCACTTTTAACCCGTGGTGAAATGCGCTTGCCCGGCGAACGCGGCGGCGGCCTTGTTGTCGTCGGCTCCCACGTGCAAAAGACCACGGCGCAGCTCGAAGCCCTGCGCCAAAGCACCCTGCCGCTCTATTTCTTCGAGCTCGACGCCTCCCTGGCGCTGAGTGGCGGCCTCATGGAGCAAGCCATGCGGATTCGCGAGGGCTGCGCCTCTCTCATCGCCAAGGGCGAGAGCGCCGTGGTCTACACCTCGCGGCAGCTCGTCGCGCCAGAGGGCTTCAATGCCGAGGAAAAGCTCAGGCTTTCGCTCCAAATCGCGGACGCGCTGACCTCAATCGTGGCGGAGCTCCCCGTACGACCGGGCTTCTTGGTCGCCAAGGGCGGCATCACCTCCAGCGAAATCGGCGTGAAGGCGCTACGGGTTGAAAAGGCGACGGTTTTGGGGCAGATCCTGCCCGGCGTGCCCGTCTGGCAGACGGGCGAGGGCAGCCGCTTCCCCGGCCTGCCGCTGGTGATCTTCCCCGGCAACGTCGGCGCTGAAGATGCGCTGCTTGAAGCGCTTCAAGCCCTGATGGGCGCCTGAGCGCTCCGCCCGGCGGAGGCGCCGCGTTTTTTGATGCAAGCTCGAACGAGGCTCCAGGGGGGCCCACCGGGCGGCGAAGCCGCCCAGCCGCAAAGCAAAGAGGAAGCCGCACGGTGGCATAGCCCCGTGCGGCTTCCTCTTTGCTTTGCGGCTAGCCCGCGTAAGCGGGCGGTAGGCCCCTCGTTGGCGGCGCGAAGCGCCGCCAACGGCGTTTTTGTGGCTGGCTTACTGCACGCTGAAAAGCAGATCGCCGTAGGTGGGCACCGGCCAATATTTCTTGGCCACGATCAGCTCGACCTCGTCGATCACGATGCGGAGAGCCTCCATCGAGGCAAAGACCTTATCGTGCGAAAAGTCCGCAAGCTCGGCGCCGTCGCTGAGCTTTTCGCTGTCTGCAATGGCGGTGATGAGCTGGTTCAGCTTCTCGTCCAGCTTGGTGGCCAGGGCCGAAAGCTTGGTGACCTGCCTTTCCTCTACGCCGGTGTCGATGGCTTGCGAGAGCTGCTTTTTGGCCAAGGCGGTGGCCGCCAGCTCCTTGGAATACTCAAGAACTGCGGGCAGCAAGCGCTTGCGGGTGATGGAAACCAGGCAGCTAGCCTCGATGGCGATGATCTTCGAATAGCCTTCGAAGAAGATTTCCTGCCTGGAGTGCAGCTCCGTGCGGCTGAGCACGCCATGCTTTTCGAACAGCTTGGCGTTTTGCTCGGTCGCGAAGCGCTTGAGGGCTTCGGGCGTGGAGCGCAGGTTGAGCAGGCCGCGCTTTTCTGCCTCCACAACCCATTCGGCCGCGTAGTTATTGCCGTTGAAAATGATGCGCTTATGCTCCTTCATCGTGCGGGCCACAATGTCCGCGATGGCCGCGTTGATGTCGGAAGCCTTTTCAAGATCGGCCGCAAAGAGCGAAAGCGCCTCGGCCACGATGGTGTTGAGCACGGTGTTGGAGTCCGCCACCGAGAACGAGGAGCCCAGCATGCGGAACTCGAACTTGTTGCCGGTGAAGGCAAAGGGCGAAGTGCGGTTGCGGTCGGTGTTGTCGCGCGGGAAGGTGGGCAGCACATCGGCGCCGATGGCGATTTCTGAGGAGGCCTTCGAGTTGTAGCCCGAGCCCTGCTCGATGGCTTCGAGAATGCCGGTGAGCTCGTCGCCCAGGAACATCGACACGATGGCGGGCGGCGCTTCGTTGGCGCCCAGGCGGTGGTCGTTGCCGGCCGAGGCGACGGAAACGCGCAAAAGATCCTGGTGGTCATCCACGGCCTTGATCACCGCTGCCAAAAAGAGCAGGAATTGAGCGTTTTCATAGGGGGTAGAGCCCGGATCGAGGAGGTTTTCGCCGCTGTCGGTCGAAAGGGACCAGTTGTTGTGCTTGCCCGAGCCGTTGACGCCCGCGAAGGGCTTTTCGTGCAGGAGGCAGACCATACCGTGGCGTGCCGCGACCTTTTTCATCAGCTCCATAGCGAGCTGATTTTGGTCTGTGGCGACGTTGGTGGTGTTAAAGACCGGGGCCATCTCGTGCTGGGCCGGGGCGACCTCGTTATGGCGGGTCTTCGAGGGCACGCCGAGCTTCCAAAGCTCCTCGTCCAGCTCCTGCATGAAGGCGGCCACGCGGGGTTTGATCGCGCCGAAGTAGTGGTCTTCGAGCTGCTGGCCCTTGGGCGGCTCCGCGCCGAAGAGCGTGCGGCCGGTGTAGATGAGATCCTTGCGCTTGAGGTAGACTTCCTTGTCGATCAGGAAGTATTCCTGCTCGGCGCCAACGGTGGACTTGACGTTTTTAACCTGGGTCTTGCCCAGTAGGTGCAAGACGCGCACGGCCTGCCTGGAAACCGCCTCCATCGAGCGCAGGAGGGGGGTCTTCTTATCGAGCGCCTCGCCCGAATAGGAGCAGAACGCTGTGGGGATGCAGAGCGTGTTATCCTTGATGAAGGCAAAGGAGGAAGGATCCCAGGCGGTGTAGCCGCGGGCCTCGAAGGTGGCGCGCAGGCCGCCCGAGGGGAAGGAGGAGGCGTCGGGCTCGCCCTTGATGAGTTCCTTGCCCGAAAACTCCATGATGACGCGGCCATCGCCCGTGGGGGAGATGAAGGAATCGTGCTTTTCGGCGGTGATGCCGGTCATCGGCTGGAACCAGTGGGTGAAGTGGGTCGCGCCCTTTTCAAGGGCCCAGCTCTTCATCGCGGCGGCGACTACGTTCGCTACATCGGGGGTGAGGGGTTTGCTTTGGGCGATCGCGGCCTTCAGAGCCCTATAGGCATCCTTGGGCAGTAGCTCGCGCATCGTCGATTCATCGAAGACCAGGCTGCCGAACAACTCGGGGACTTTCGTCATTTGACCTTCCTCCAAACTCGAAATTTTCATCGTTGACCTTAGAAAAAACAAAAAAGACCTGAAAGGCACAGACCAAGGCCATGCTTCAGCGTCTTTGCTGGTTAAAAGCAGTATACGCCGGCGAAAGGGGGACGTCAACCCCCAGTTTGGCGGTTAATATGGAAATAACAACGCAAATCTGCAGGATGATCGGTGCCATCCTGCAGATTTGCAGAAAGATAACAGAGAGCCGCTTCCTCACACATTGACAAGTTCCGCGATTGCCCCTAAACTACTTTTGGGTTTCAGTCGCGAATTCCGGCTTTCGGCCTTCTTTCCTTCCCGGAAACGCTTTTTATGGCCAAACAGCCCAAAATGCAAGGCAAGCCCCTTTCTCGGGGCAGTTCGCCGGCGGCGGATTCCCGAATCAAGAAAAAACGAGGCCGCGTCTCCTTTAAACAACCCGGTACGGGCAAGGGCGCGGGCCCTTTCCCCCAAGTCAACTCAAGGAGGGTGTTCCATGATCAGAGAGGGGCAAGAGCGCATCCCTGCGGGCTGTGCCATTTCGGGCGTCGTTTCGCACGACGGCAGGCCCATCAGCGGAGGCGAGATGATCCGCTCCATCGCCACGATGCACGACAGATCGAACGGCCTGGGCGGCGGCTTTGCGGGCTACGGCATCTACCCAAAGCACAGGGACGAATACGCCCTGCACCTCATCTTTGACGATGAGGCGGCCAGGCTTCGCGGCGAAAGGTTTCTGCTCGATCATTTCGAGGTGCAGGAAAGCGGCGTCATCCCTACCAAAAAGCACAAGAACATCACTTCGGAGCCGCTGATTTGGCGCTATTTCGCAAAGCCCAGGCCCGATAAGCTCGCCGTTTCCCAGCTTGATGAAAAGGAGTTCGTCGTGCGGGCGACCTTTGCCATCAACGGCACGATCGAGGGCGCCTACGTCTTTTCATCGGGCAAGAACATGGGCGTGTTCAAGGCGGTGGGCTACCCGGAAGACGTGGGCGAATTCTACAGGCTCGACGAATACGAGGGCCTGGTCTGGACGGCGCACGGCCGCTACCCGACCAACACCCCGGGCTGGTGGGGCGGCGCGCACCCCTTTGCCCTGCTCGATTCTACCATCGTTCACAACGGCGAGATTTCGTCCTACGACGCCAACCGCCGCTTTATCGAAATGTTCGGCTATGCCTGCACCTTGCTGACAGACACCGAGGTCATCACCTACATCCTCGATTTCTTAACTAGGCGGCAGGGATTGACGCTCACCGAGGCTTCAAAGGTCATCGCGGCGCCCTTTTGGGAAAAAATCGAGCTGATGGAGAAGGAAGAGCGCGAGGAACTGACCTATTTGCGCTCGATGTTCCCAAGCCTGCTCATCACCGGGCCGTTTTCGATCCTTTACGGCTTCAGCGGCGGCCTGATGGCCCTGAACGACAGGCTCAAGCTCCGTTCCATGGTCGTGGGCGAGGGAAAGAGCCGCACCTACATCTCTAGCGAGGAGTGCGCCATCCGCGTGCTTGAGGAGGACGTAAAAATCTGGTCGCCGGTGGGCGGCGAGCCGGTCATCATCACCACAGGCCAAAGGGGGAACTAGATCATGCCAGGCATTCACTATATCTACCCTGCCTACGAGGTCGCCCGCAACCAAAATCGCTGCATAAGCTGCCGCGCCTGCCAGCAGCAGTGCGCCAACGAGGTGCACCACTACGACCAGGAGCTGAAAATGATGGTCAGCCAGGACGATAACTGCGTCAATTGCCAGCGTTGCGTTTCGCTCTGCCCTACCCGCGCGCTGAAGATCGAGCCGACCACCAACGCCTTTAAAAAGAACCACAACTGGCAGCAAAACAAGATTGAGGAGATCTACCGCCAGGCAGCGACCGGCGGCGTGCTGCTTTCTTCCATGGGCAACCCCGAGGATTTCCCCGTCTATTGGGATAAGATCCTCATCAACGCCTCCCAGGTCACCAACCCCTCCATCGACCCGCTGCGCGAGCCGATGGAGGGCGTCACCTTCCTTGGCAAGAAGAGCGTTGAGATCAAGCGCGGCCCCAATGGCAAGATCATCACCAAGACGGCCCCGCAGCTCAAGCTCAATGTGCCCATCCTCTTTTCGGCCATGAGCTACGGCTCCATTTCCTACAACGCGCACGAGTCCCTGGCGCGGGCGGCGGAGGCCCTGGGCACCTTCTATAACACCGGCGAAGGCGGCCTGCATCAGGACTTTTACCGCTACGATAAAAACACCATCGTGCAGGTGGCCTCCGGTCGCTTCGGCGTGCACCCCGAGTATTTAAACGCCGCAGCCGCCATCGAAATCAAGATGGGCCAGGGCGCAAAGCCCGGCATTGGCGGGCATCTCCCCGGCGAAAAGATCAACGCCGAAGTTTCGCGCACCAGAATGATTCCGGAAGGAACCGACGCGATTTCCCCGGCGCCGCACCACGATATTTATTCCATCGAGGATCTGCACCAGCTCGTGCACTCCTTAAAAGAGGCCACGAACTACGAAAAGCCGGTCATCGTCAAGATCGCGGCGGTGCATAACGTGGCGGCCATCGCCTCCGGCATCGCAAGGAGTGGGGCCGACATTATCGCCATCGACGGCTTCCGCGGCGGGACCGGCGCGGCGCCTACCCGCATCCGCGATAACGTGGGCATCCCCATCGAGCTTGCGCTGGCCGCCGTCGATAAGCGCCTGCGCGACGAGGGCATTCGCAACAATATCTCCCTGGTCATCGGCGGCTCGGTCAGATCAAGCGCCGATGTGATCAAAGCCATCGCCCTGGGGGCCGACGCTGTGTATATCGCTTCGGCCGCGCTCATCGCCCTTGGCTGCCACCTCTGCCGTGCCTGCCAGGTGGGCAAGTGCAACTGGGGCATCGCCACCCAGCGGGCCGATCTGGTTCGCCGCCTGAATCCCGATATCGGCTACCAGCGCCTGGTCAACCTCGTCCACGCCTGGGAGCACGAGATCATGGAAATGATGGGCGGCATGGGCATCAACGCAATCGAATCCCTGCGCGGCAACCGCTTGATGCTCCGCGGCGTGGGCCTGAGCGAAAAGGAGCTTGAGATCCTGGGCATTAAGCACGCGGGCGAATAACAACTCAATTGAAGGGGGGAGAAATTCATGCTGAAGGCAATCGTCGGGGTGAACTGGGGCGATGAAGGCAAGGGCAGGATGGTCGATCTGCACGCCCAGCAGGCGGATATCGTGGTGCGCTACCAGGGCGGCAACAACGCGGGCCATACCGTGGTCAACCCCCTGGGCAAGTTCGCCCTGAACCTCATCCCTTGCGGCATCTTCAACCCAGCCTGCGTCAACCTGCTTGGCACCGGCATGGTGGTGGATGCCCGGCACCTCGCCGGCGAAATCGCGTCCCTGCGCGAAAAGGGCGTGACCATCGACGAAAACAACCTAAAAATCAGCGACCGCGCGGTGATCTGCCTGCCCTATCACGTCCTGATGGACGGCTTGGAGGAAGACCGTCTGGGCGACGCCAAGTTCGGCTCCACCAGGCGTGGCATCGCCTACGTCTATGGTGATAAATACATGAAAAAGGCCATTCGCTTCGGCGACTTGGGCGATTGGGATGCCCTTGTAAAGACCATGAAGGGCTTGATCGAGTGGAAGAACCTCAGCGTGTCCGGCGTGTATGGCGCGGAGGGGATCTCCCTTGACGAAACCCTGGATTGGCTCAAAACCTACGCCCTGCCCCTTCAAAAGCACGTCATCGACGCGGGCCGCTTCCTGACCGACGCAGCAAGCCAGGGCAAGGAGATCCTTTTTGAGGCCCAGCTAGGCACCCTGCGCGACATCGATTTTGGCATCTACCCCTACACCACGTCTTCGCAGACCCTGGCCGCCTACGCGCCAATCGGGGCGGGCGCGCCCAACCTGCGCGTAGAGAAAACGCTGGGCGTGGCCAAGGCCTATTCAAGCTGCGTGGGCGAAGGCCCCTTCGTGGCCGAGTTCTTCGGCGAAGAGGCGCATGCCCTGCGCGAGGCCGGGCACGAATATGGCGCGGCCACGGGCAGGCCAAGGCGCGTGGGCGCCTTTGACGCGGTGGCCACGGCCTATGGCGCCAGGGTGCAGGGCGCGGATTCCATCGCGCTGACCCTGCTCGACGTGCTCTCGTTCATGGACGAGATTCGGGTCTGCGTGGCCTATGAGATCGACGGCGAACGCGTCACGGATTTCCCCTACGGCGCCAAATTGACCCGCGCCAAGCCGATTTTGCGAACCCTGCCCGGCTGGAAGGAAGACATTTCCGCCTGCCGCAGCGAGGAGGAGCTTCCCCGGGCTGCGCGCGACTATATCGCCTTCGTGGAAGAGAAGATCGGCGTGCCGATCGAGTATGTTTCCGTCGGGCCCGAGCGGTCTGCCTACATCAAGAGGGGGTAAAGCGATGAAACGCATCTATGTGGATGAAAAGTGGTGCCTGGGCTGCCGTTTATGCGAGTACAACTGCGCCTTTGCCAACGCCACGTCCGGCAGGGACGATATGGCCAAGGCGCTCAAGGATCGCGAGATCAATCCCCGCATCCGCATCGAGGAGGGTGGCGGCATCTCCTTTGCGGTTTCCTGCCGCCATTGTGACGATCCCTTCTGCCAAAAGGCCTGCATTTCGGGGGCGCTCAAGTTCGAAAACGGCCAGGTGACCATCGATCAGGAAAAGTGCGTGGGCTGCTATTCCTGCATCATGGCCTGCCCCTTCGGCGCCGTGATGCCCTCGGATGGCACTGCGGTGCAAAAATGCGACCTGTGCATGCAAAACCATCAGGGCATCCCGGCCTGCGTGGAAGGCTGCCCAAACCGCGCCATCATCTTTGAAGACAGGGAGGCGTTTGCGTGAAGTATCTCATCATCGGGGCCTCGCACGCGGGCATTGCCTGCGTGGAGGGCATCCGCTCCCAGGATGCGGAAGGGCAGATCACCCTGCTTTCAAAAGAAGGGCACAGGCCCTACGGCAGGCCGCTGATCTCGTACTATTTAGAAGGCAAGACGGACCTAGAGCACATCTCCTACAGGCCCGAGAGCTTCTTTGCCGACCATGGGGCGGAACTGCGCCTGAACACCGAGGTTTTATCTATCGACGCGGCCCAAAAGACGGTTCGCACTGCGGCCGGCGAGGAAATCCCCTACGATAAGCTTCTTGTGGCGACGGGTTCGGTGCCCTTCGTGCCGCCGATGGAGGGGCTAGAGAGCGTCGAAAAAAAGGCCGGCTTTCTAAACCTTGACGATGCCCTGCGGCTCGAGAGCCTGATCAACGAAAAAAGCCGCGTGCTCATCATCGGCGCGGGGCTCATCGGCACCAAGTGCGCCGAGGGCATCGCCGAGCGCGTGGCCTCGGTTTCCATCGTCGAGATGATGCCGCGGGTGTTGCCCGCCGTGCTCGATGAGGACTGCGCGGCCATCGTGCAGGCCAAAATGGAAGAAAACAACTGCCGTTTTTACTTAGGCGATTCGGTCGAGCGCTTCACGGGCAACAGTGCAAAACTCAAGAGCGGCGAGACCGTCGAATTCGACGTGCTGGTGCTGGCGGTCGGCGTGCGGCCGAACACGGCGTTGCTTCAGGCTGCGGGCGCCGAGATCGCGCGCGGCGTGAAGGTCGATTCCCACATGCAGACCAGCCTGCCCGGCGTCTACGCGGCAGGCGATTTGACCCTGAGCCACGATGTCAGTGACGGCGGCAGCGAAAAAGTCCTGGCGGTGCTGCCCAATGCCTACACCCAGGGCTATACCGCCGGGCAGAACATGGCGGGCCTGGCTTCAAACTTCGAAAACGCCTTCCCCATGAACGCCGGCGGCTTTTTCGGCCTGCATCTCATCACGGCGGGCAGCTACCAGGGCGAATGCCTTATTTTGCCCAACGAGGGCGGCGTTAAGAAGCTCTTTATCAAGGATGACAGGCTCGTGGGCTACCTTTTGCTGGGCGATGTGCGCCGCGCGGGCATCTACACGTCCTTGATTCGCGACCAGACGCCCTTGAGCACCATCGACTTTGGGCTCATCGCGCAAAAGCCCCAGCTCATGGCCTTTTCCAAGGCCGAGAGGGCGAAAATGCTGGCTGGAGGGAACAAAGCATGACGATTCAGGCAAGCGGCAAGGTCTTCAGGGCCTTAAACGAAGAGATTAAGGCGGCTTCCGCGGCGGAGCTGACCGTGACCGGGGTCACGGGGCAGCGCTACATCGGCGCCGGGCTTTCGGGCAAGACGCTCAGGCTGCAGGGCGTGCCCGGCAACGCGCTGGGCGCCTACATGAACGGCGCGCGCATCCTCGTGGGCGGCAACGCGCAGGATGCCGTGGGCGACACGATGAACGATGGCGAGATCGTGGTCAACGGCTCTTGCGGCGATGCCGTGGGCTACGCGATGCGCGGCGGGCGCATTCTGATCAAGGGCAACGTGGGTTACCGCTGCGGCATCCACATGAAGGAATATAGAGAGAAGGTGCCCGTCATCGTCATGGGCGGCAGGGCAGGCTCCTTCCTGGGCGAGTACCAGGCGGGCGGGCGCATCGTGGTGCTGAACCTCGCCGGTGCAACCCCGGTGGGCGATTTTTGCGCCACGGGGATGCACGGCGGCCGCATCTATGTGCGCGGCGGCCTGGGCAGCGCGGTGCTGCCCAGCCAGGTCGAGGCTAGATCCGCCGAAAGGGCCGACCTGGAGCTGATTCGCGGCGATGTCGAGGCCTTTTGCGCTGCCTTCGGCGGCGATGCGGGCGCGATTTTGCAAGGGGAGTTCACCCTGCTCAGCCCGAACTCCAAAAACCCCTATAAGCGGCTCTATACCGTTTATTAGGCCTTCAAAAAGCAGCTTTTTACGGCCCGGCCGCAAAAGCCGCTTGCAACTTTTCGCCGCATCTTTTAAAATAGACTGGGCCTTGGCCCAAAGCACAGCGCTCATCGCCCCGCTCCTCCGCCAAAGGCGCCGCGGGGCCTTCTATTTTACGAGCCATGAAGGAGGAATAGGCCATGACCGAAGACACCGGCGCATTTTTGGGCGAAAACGACGTGAAGTTCATCCGACTGGCTTTCTGTGATCTGTTCGGCAGGCTCAAGAGCATCTCCATCATGGCAGACGAGTTCGAGAACGTGGCGGCCTTCGGCAAGAGCTTCGATGCCTCGGGCATCTTTGGCTTTGTCGATACCAAGGGATCCGACCTCATCTTGATGCCGGATCTTTCAACCATGGCGCTGCTTCCCTGGCGCCCGCAGCAGGGCGGCAGGGTCGCCAGGGTGTATTGCGACATCCTCTATTCCAGCGGCGAGCCCTTCGAACTCGACGGCAGGCGCATCCTCAAGAGCAGCGTAAAGCGCCTTTTCGCGCTTGGCTACACGGCAAAGATCGCCCTGGAGTGCGAGTTTTACCTCTTCAATTTGGGCGATCAGGGCCAGCCCATCCTCGCGCCGCACGACCAGGCCGGCTATCTGGACTTCGCTCCGCTCGATAAGGGCGAAAACGTCCGCCGTGAGATCTGCCTGAATCTTGAGCAGATGGGCATTAGGCCTTCCTCCTCGCTGCACGAGTCCGGCCCCGGGCAAAACGAGATCGACCTGCACCGCAGAAGCCCGATCAAGATGGCGGACGCTTACGTCGCCTTCACGAACGTGGCCAAAACCGTGGCTTCAAGCTTTGGGCTTTACGCGTCGCTCCTCCCCAAGCCGCTCAAGGAGCAGAGTGGCAGCGGCCTGCACGTTTCCATCGCCCTGGAAAAGGACGGCGAGAACGTCATCAAGGGCGAAAATGGCCTGACCGAGGTCGCCCAGGCCTTCATGCAGGGCATTCTCTCGCGCGTGGCCGAGATCAGCGCCTTCTTAAACCCACTGCCGGGTTCGTATTCGCGCCTCGGGCGATTTGATGCCCCGGGCGAGATCGCCTGGTCGAACCAGAACCTGGCGCAGCTCTTGCGCGTGCCGCAGGCGGGCGGCGGGAGCGCCCACATCGAGCTTCGCTCGCCAGACCCTGCCATGAACCCCTACATCGGCTTTGCGCTGCTGCTCGAGGCTGGGGCCGAGGGCATCGAAAGGCGGCTTGCGCTTGAGCCTGAGGGCGAGGTGCTGGGCAGCCTGCCGGCCAGTCTGGAAGAGGCGGTGAGCCTGGCGCGGCGCTCGGATCTGGTTAAAAAAGCCCTGCCCCAGCGCTTTGCGGGGCCCTTCCTTTCGCACAAGCTCAGCGAGTACGAGAGGATGTTCCGCTCGGGCGACGCCGAGAGCTTCGAGATCGAAAACGACTTCCCCGTGATTTGATCCTCCCCGCTGAACCGGAAAGGGGGTGCAACTTTGACCGGCGGCGCTTTGCTGATTTCCTCCAGCGAAAAGGGGCGCCTAGCCCTTCGCTCGCTGCTGGAAGAGATTCGCCTTCCCTCCATCGAAACCGCGGCCTCCGGCAGCGAGGCCAGGCGGCTGCTCACGAACAGGCCCTTTTCCATCGTGGTGGTCAACGCTCCTTTAAACGGAGAAAACGGCCCGGAGCTCGCCCTTTTTGCGGCTTCTACTCTGGGTCTTGCCTCGCTCTTGCTCGTTCGTCAGGAAGAGCTTGACGGCGCGGCCGCCTCGATGGGCGATTCCGGGGTGCTGACCCTGGGCAAGCCGATCAACGGGCAAAACTTTTTGCAGGCGGTGCGCCTTGCGCTGGCCGCGCACGTCAAGATCGCCGCCCTGCGGGAAGAAAACCGCAGGTTGTACGAGCGCTTAGACGAACAGCGCCTGGTAAACCGCGCGAAATGGCTGCTGATCGAGCAGCGCGGCCTGACCGAGCCGCAGGCCCACCATTTCATCGAAAAACAGGCCATGGATCAGCGCATCCCCAAGCGGCAGGCTGCGCAAGACATTTTGGATTTGTATATTTAGGGCTCTGCCTGATCTTTATCTTTAAACAAGGGAATTTCGAAGGAGGACTCGGGGTAATGGTGAAGTACATCTTCATAACTGGCGGCGTCGTTTCGGGCCTGGGCAAGGGAATCACGGCAGCTTCGCTGGGCAGGCTGCTCAAGGCCCGCGGCTTCAAGGTCAGCGCGCAGAAGCTCGACCCCTACATCAACGTCGATCCGGGCACCATGAGCCCTTATCAGCACGGGGAAGTCTTCGTCACCGAGGATGGCGCGGAAACCGACCTCGACCTTGGCCACTATGAGCGCTTCATCGATGAAGACCTCAACACGTTCTCGAACCTGACCATGGGCAAGGTCTATTGGAACGTCCTCACGAAGGAAAGAAGCGGAGAGTTTCTGGGCGAAACCGTGCAGGTCATTCCGCACATCACCAACGAGATCAAGGGCTTTATCCATTCCGTGGCCGAGCGATCGGGTGCGGAGATCGTTCTAACCGAGCTGGGCGGCACCATTGGCGATATCGAGAGCCAGCCCTTTTTAGAGGCAATCCGCCAGGTGGCGATCGAGCATGGCCGCGATAACTGCCTTTTCATCCACGTCACCCTGGTGCCCTACATCAAATCGAGCGGCGAATATAAATCCAAGCCCACGCAGCATTCGGTCAGGGAGCTGCAGGCCATGGGCATCTTCCCCGATATCATCGTGGCCCGCTGCGATGAGCCCCTGCAGGACGATATTGTGCGCAAGATCTCGCTGTTTTGCAACGTCAAGCCAGATTGCGTCATTCCCAACATCACCCTGCCGGTGCTCTATGAGTGCCCCATCATGCTCGAAGACGCCGGCCTTGCGCGCAACGTGCTGCGCGAGCTTGGCCTGACCAACAAGGGCCCCGATTTGAGCGATTGGTACGACATGCTCGGCCGCATCCGCGCGCGCAGCAAGAGCGTAAAAATCGCCTTGGTGGGCAAGTACATCAAGTTGCACGACGCCTACCTTTCGGTCGCGGAGGCGCTGCAGCACGCGGGCTACGAAAACGCGGCCACGGTCGAGATCGACTGGATCGACGCGGAGGAGATCAGCCCGGCGAACGTGGGCGAGATTTTGGCCTCTTGCGATGGCATCCTGGTGCCCGGCGGCTTTGGCGAGCGCGGCATCGAGGGGATGATCCTGGCGGCGCGCTACGCGAGGGAAAACAAAACCCCCTACCTGGGCATCTGCCTGGGGCTGCAAATCGCGGTGATCGAGTTTGCCCGCCACGTGCTGAACATGCCTGACGCAAACTCGAGCGAGTTCGCCGAAAACGGCCTGCGCAGCGTGATCGACCTGATGCCCGACCAACAGGGCAACCTGCCCAAGGGCGGCACCATGCGCCTGGGCGCCTACCCCTGCGCCATCGCGCCTGGCTCCAGGATGGCGGAAGCCTACGGCCTGCCCCTCATCGCCGAGCGCCACCGCCACCGCTACGAGTTCAACAACGACTACCGCGAGGAAATGACCAAGCACGGCATGCTCTTGAGCGGCCTTTCGCCCGATGGCCGCCTGGTCGAAGCCATTGAGCTGCCCGGGCAGCGCTTCTTCGTAGGGGTGCAATACCACCCCGAGTTCAAATCCCGCCCCAACCGGGCGCATCCGCTCTTTAGGGCCTTCATTCAGGCCACGCTTGAGGAGTAAAACCCCAAATTAGGAGGATTCCGCGCATGAAGATCAACACAAACTTCGAGAAGATGCCCCAAAACTACCTCTTTGCCGAGGTCGGCAAGCGCACGAGCGACTACGTTAAGGCAAACCCCGGCAAGAAGGTGCTGCGCATGGGCATCGGCGATGTGTCGGGCCCGCTCGCGCCCGTCGTGGTCGAAGCCATGCAAAAGGCCGCTGCCGAGCTTGGCCAAAAGCAGGGCTTCAGGGGCTACCCGCCCTATGAGGGTTATGACTTCCTCCGCGAGGCCATCGCCGCCTACTACGCCACCCTGGGGGTTCGGACTGACCCTTCAGAGGTCTACGTCAACGACGGAGCGAAGTCCGACGCGGGTAATTTTGGCGATATTTTCGATGTGGACAACGCGGTTTTGATGCCGGATCCGGTCTACCCGGTCTATCTCGACTCCAATCTCATGAGCGGCCGCCGCATCCTCTACATGAACGGAAGCGAAGAAAACGGCTTCCTGCCCTTGCCGGATCCGAGCGTGCGGGCAGACATTATCTACCTTTGCTCGCCCAACAACCCGACCGGCGCGGTCTACACCAGGGAAGGCTTGAAGGCTTGGGTCGATTACGCGAATGATCAGGGCGCTGTCATCCTCTATGACGCTGCCTACGAGGCCTTTATTTCAGATCCCGCCCTGCCGCGCAGCATCTTCTCGATCGAAGGTGCGCGCACTTGCGCGGTCGAGATGTGCTCCATGTCAAAGACCGCTGGGTTCACCGGCGTGCGCTGCGGCTATACCATCATCCCCAAGGAGCTTTCCCGCGGCGGGCAGAGCATCGGCGCGCTTTGGCTGCGCCGCCAGGCCACCAAGTTCAACGGTGTTTCCTACCCGGTGCAGCGCGGCGCCGAGGCTGCCTTTGGCAAGGAGGGCTATGCCCAGTGCATGGAGGCCATCGCCTTTTATAAAGAGAACGCGGCCATCATGGGCAAGGCCATCGGCTCCTTCACGAAGTACTTTGGTGGTTCCCAGTCGCCCTATATCTGGCTGAAGTGCCCGAATGGCCTGAAATCCTGGGCCTATTTCGATTACCTGCTCAATGATCTGCAGATCGTGGGCACGCCGGGCGCGGGCTTTGGCAAGATGGGCGAAGGCTACTTGCGGCTGACCGCCTTCGGCGAGCGCGAGGCCGTGCTCGAAGCCATGGAACGCATTCAAAAGGCTCCATTCTAGGCCGATTTTGGCTCGCTTCTGGGAATAAAGCTTCCCGGCGCGATCCGTTTCGTCGCTGAGGGGGGCAAGGGAACGAAGGCGGGCTCGCTTCCGCGAGCGCGCCAATGGGCGGGCGCCGCGCGTCGCGCGGCTGGCGGCTGCATAAAGGCTCAGGCTTCGAACCTGTGGGGTCGGCCTGAGCCTTTATGCAGCCGCCCCCGGTAGGAACTTCCGGGCCCGCCCCCCGAGGGCGTAACTCGTGCACCATCGCTGAGCTTGCCGCCGCATGCCATGGCTGCGCAACTGGCAAGGGCGGCGTTTTTTTGTGGATTCAGGCCGATTTAATCTCGCTTTCGTTCGCTAGACGCTTCGTGTGGTTAAATCCCGCCCGCAGGCGGCGGGCTCGAAGAGTTTGTTAGGCCTAAAACAGCGTTTCGCGAAGCGAGAATTGCCCTAGGCCCATCCCTGAAGGGGTGCGGGGAAGTTGCTTCCCCGCTTGGGGTGGAATAAAGTGTGAGAGGCATCCAGTTGGGGTTGCGCGGAGGGCAACGTGCCCCGCGAAGCGACGGAGCTGCATAAAACGGGCCCCAAAGCATAGCTTTGGGGCCAGGAGGGGATCGTTTTCACCGAATTCGGAAGCTTACTTAAGCTCGCCGTTGTTGAGTTCGTCCAGAACCTTTTGCACTTCGGGCATCATGGAGGCAACGACCTTATCCCACTCGGCCTCGATGTCGATACCGGGCTGTGCCAGCAGGGCGACCAGCTTTTCTTTCGAGGTGGAGCCGAAGGAACCATTCTTGTCTTTGTTCGGGGCGGAGCCGAAGGAAACGTCATAGTCGAATTCCTTGATGACCACGGGAATTTCGCCCGCGCCCATGGTGCTCCAGAGCCTGTTGCGTTCCTCGAACATGTAGGGAATGGCATCCGGCCCGATGAGGAGGGAGTTGATCTTGCTGCCGCAGGCCGCGTTCGATTCGCCAAACTCAGAAATATTGGTGAAGGGGTTGATATAGGCCTGCAGGCTTTCATCGAAGGGCCAGAGGATCTTCACATCCACGGGATCCGGCCCGGTGACTTCAAAGTCCACGCCCTCGCGGCCCCAGGTACGCATCCGCATGCCGTCTGTGGTGTGCAGATACTCCCAGAAGTCCAAAACGCGATTGATTTTCTCTTCGCTGATTTTGTGGCTCATGGCGGTGACGGTCCAGTAATCCTCGGTCTGGGTCATGTACCAGTTGCCATCCCAAGCCTGAACGATTGCGATACCAAAATCAGAGCGCTCTTTGATGACGCCATCCGTGATCATGGTGTCGGTCCAGGCATTGAGGGAGCCGGTGACGTTGTAGTTGGCAAAGGCCAAGCCCGACTTGATCATGTTCTCGGCTTCTGAGGCGTTGAACAGGATATTATCCTTGTAGATCAGGCCTTGCTGGTACATGTCGTAGGTGATCTTGACGCCCTTTTTGAAATCCTCGGTTGCGCAGGGCCAAATATACTTGCCGCTGGCGTCCTTGATGTAGGAGCTGGTTTCGTTGCCTTCCGCTGCGGGCGGGCCGATGAACAAGGCAGCAGCGTGCGGGAAGCCCCAGGTAGGCATGACCAAAACCGCGTTGGCGTCCTTGTTTCCGCCGGGATCCTGATCGCGGATGGCGGTGAGCAGGGCTATCCACTCATCCCAGGTGTAGATATCGCCCTCCTTATACAGGCCGACCGCCCTCGCCCAGTCCCTGCGATAGGACCAGTGCGAGGTATAGCAGTTCTGCGCCTCGGGGGAGTTAGCGCGCATCGCAGGCCAGGCATACAGGGTGCCATCAACGCTCAGCGCATCGATTGACTTGGAGGTATCGTAGGTCTGCTTGAGGTTAGGGCGGCTTTCGCTGAAGTATTGCGCGTCCAGCGGGGCGAAGGCGCCCTGGCGGGCCCAATCGGCGAACTGCTGGGCCTGCGCGCCCTTAAGATCCCACCAAATCAGGTCGGGGGCATCGTCAGTGGCGACCCAGGTCGAAATCTTCGTGTTCCAGTCGCTCCAGTCGATGGGAACATAGTCAAAGCTCAGGTTGAAGATCTCTTTGACGATCTCATGCCGCACGTCGATGCCATTCTTTTCGGCGTTGAGCACGTTCATTGAAACCGTCAGCGGGGTGCTGTAGTCCGGGCCGGCTGCCGGGGCTTCGGTCGCGTCGCCGGTGGCCGGGGCGCTGGTCGCCGGCTTATCGGTCGCCGGGGCCGCCGTGGGCTCGCCACCGGGCGACGGGGATTGGCAGGCCGCCATGCTCAGCACGAGCAAGAGCGCCAGGCCCAAGGTCAACAATCTTTTCATGATTCTCCTCCTCTCGGTATCTAAAAAAGGGGTTCCCTTCATAAGGGGCGAAAAAAGGGGGGAAGGCTATTCCTTCACGGCGCCGAGGGTGAGGCCCGAAAGGAAGTAGCGCTGCAGGAAGGGGTAGAGGCACATCATGGGCAGCATCGAAACGACGATGGAGCTCATCTTGATGGAATCGCCCTGCACGTCCGGCCTGACCTGGCCGGGGATGTTCATTGTGGCGAGCATGTTGACATCGTTGATGATGGTGCGCAGCACGTTTTGCAGCGGCCACTTGCTCGAGGTCTTGATGAAGAGCATGGCGTGGTACCATTCATTCCAGCGCTCGACGGCGTAATAGAGCGTAAAGGTGGCCAGCAGCGGCAGGCAAAGGGGCAGGATGATGCGGATGAGGACCGTCCAGTCGTTTGCGCCGTCGATCTTGGCCGATTCCTCGAGCGAAGCCGGGATGGAGCGGAAATTATCTGAAATGATGAGCAGATACATCAAATTGACGCCCATGGGCAACACCATGACGAGGAGATTATCGGTCAGGTGCAGGTTCTTAATCTGCAGGTAGTAGGGGATCAGCCCGCCCGAGAACCACATGGTGAAAACCAGCAAAAAGCGCATGACCTTGATGCCCGGCATGGCGGTTTTGGTTAGCGCGTAGCCGCAGAGGATGGTCATGGCCATGTTGTAGGCGGTGCCCAGCACGGTTACGGCGAGGGTGGTGCGGTAACCCGTCCAGATGAGGGAGTTTTTGAAGGTGAAGGCGTAGGAATCCCAGGTGACCGCGGGCGGCAGGAGCATGAAGCCCTGATAGCGCTGGTAGACCGTGTTTGGCACGATGGAAACCAGCACGGCGTTATAGAAGGGATAAAGGATGAGCAGCCCCCAAAGGCTCAAAAACAACAGGATGACGAAATCAATGGCGCCAAAGCGTCGGATGCGATTCTCTTTTAGAACCCTGTCGGTCACAGACTTGGTGATTGCGGTTTGTGCCATCTTTCTTCCCTCCTTACAGAACGGCTTCCTGGCCAAGCGAGCGCACGAAGAGGTTGCCCGAGAGCATCATGATGAAGTTGATGACGTTCTTAAACAGGCCAACGGCGGTGGAAAAGCCCAAGTCCACGCCCGAGGTGCGCACAAACGAGATTCTGTATATGTAGGTGTCGATAATGTCGCCCTTTTCATACACGGGCGGGGTGTAGGTGTTAAAAACCTGGTCGAAGCCACCCTCCATGATGTAGCCCACGCGCAGCACGAACTGGATTGAGATCATGCTCACGATGCCCGGCAGGGTAATGTAGAGGATCTTGTGCCAGCGGTTGCAGCCGTCGATCACAGCGGCCTCGTAAAGGGATTGGTCGATGCCGGAAATCGCGGCCAGGTAGATGATCGTGCCCCAGCCGGCCTCCTTCCACACGTCGGAAAGAACCAGCACCCAGCGGTAGATGTTCCCGTCGTAGAGGAAGTTCCAATTCTGGCCCATCTCGGGGTTGATGATCATGACCACTTTGCGCACCATGCCCGTCGAGCCCAGCAGGTTGAGCATGATGCCGGCCAGCAGCACCCACGAAAGGAAGTGGGGGAAGGTGTAAACCGTTTGCAGAACGCGGCGGTAGCGCGGCGTATAGCACTCGTTGATGAGCAGCGCCAAAAAGATCGGGAAGGGGAAGCCCACCAGGATGCGCATGAAGGAAATCACGACCGTGTTGCGCAACGCGGGCAGGAACTCAGGCTCGTTCATCATGTATTTGAAGTGGGCAAGGTCGTTCCAGGGGCTCGCGGCGATGCCAGCGAGCTTATAATTCTTAAAGGCGAGCTGGATGCCGTACATCGGCACGTATTTAAACAAAAAGATGAAGACCAGTGTGGGAATGATCATCAGGTAGATCCAGCGGTAGTTGTAGATCTCCCGCCAAATATTCCTGCGCGCCCTGCGCAAGCCGGCCAAAGACTGTGCGGTCATCCCTTTTCCTCCTCCTCAAGCTCTCAAATCCATCCCAATCATCTATGGAAGTGTAATCTATGTTATTCTTAGGTTACCGAACTGTCAAGGAGGAAAGCTAAGAATAATTCTCCCGATTTCACCTTTGAGGGGCGAAATCCTCAAGCTTCCGATGGAATTTGATAAAAAACCCTTTATATTGCGCGTTAAATCATCTAAAGGCCCGTGGGTTCGAAGCGCTTATAAGAGAGGATTATCTATTTTTGAAAGAGCATTAATATTAATATTTCAACATTTTTACTTGTTCTTTTATAAATTGGCCGATGTTTTTTAACATTGCGGGCAGGGCGATTTTCTGTGATCCCAAAAGGCCGGCCCGGAATTCCGGGCCGGCCTTTTGGGGCTTCGCCTTGCGTTTTTGGCTTAAAAGGGGAAGGTTTCTGGATCGGCACCGATGCGCTCGTTTTTGTTCAGCGCAAAGATGCGCTCCATCTCGGCCGCGCTCAGTTCAAAGTCGAACAGGTCGGCATTTTCTAAAATCCTTTCCTTGTGGATGGACTTGGGGATGTTCACAAAGCCCCTCTGCAGCCCCCAGCGCAGCACGACTTGTGCGGAGCTTTTGCCGTGCGCGGCCGCGATGGCGGCCAAAACGGGGTCGCTCAGCACCTTACCCCGCCCAAGCGGGCTCCAGGGCTCAAAGACGACGCCGTTTTGCTGGCAGAACCGAGCAAGCTCGGTCTGGCTAAGCTCGGGGTGGCATTCGACCTGGTTTACAGCGGGTTTGACCTCGCAGATGCGGAAAAGCTCCTCCAGATGGCGGATATTGTAGTTCGAAACGCCAATGGAGCGCAATTTTCCGCCTCTTTGCAGTTTTTCGAGCAGTGGCCAGGCCCGCAGGTAGCCATTTTCTTCGCGCACGGGCCAATGGATCAAGAAAAGGTCGATATAGCCGATATCGAGCTTTTGGAGGCTTTCTTCAAAGGCCGCTTCCTCCTCGTGGTCGCGAATGCGCTGGTTCCAGAGCTTCGTCGTCACGAAGATTTCCTCGCGGGGAAGGCCGCTCTCGCGAACGGCCCTTCCCACATCTTCTTCGTTGCCGTAATAGGCCGCCGTGTCGATGTGGCGGTAGCCATTTTCGAGCGCCCAGCGTACGGCGGTGTAGGCCTCTTCGCCCTGGGCCTTGAACACGCCGAGCCCCAAAATCGGCATCTCATAGCCGCTCGAAAGGGGGATGCCGCTCTGCAGGTTCATGGCCTACTCCTCATCCTCGTCTTCGTCCACATTGGGCTTGGAAAAGCCCTCGGGAAGGGGGATATTATTCTTGTTGAAGTAGTCTTCCAGCGCGGTTTTCAGGGCCTGCTCGGCCAGCAGCGAGCAGTGCATCTTTACGGGCGGCAGGCCATCCAAAGCTTCGGCCACGGCTGCGTTGGTGAGCTTTAGCGCTTCGCTGATCGTTTTGCCTATGACCAATTCCGTGGCCATCGAGCTGGTCGCGATCGCGGCGCCGCAGCCGAAGGTCTTGAACTTGACGTCGGTAATCACATTATCGTCAATCTTCAAAAACATTTGCATGATGTCGCCGCACTTGGCGTTGCCCACAGTGCCCTGACCCGAAGCGTTTTCGATTTCGCCCACGTTTCTCGGGTGCATGAAGTGATCCATGACCTTTTCGCTATACAAGCTGAGCGCCTCCCTTTTCTTGGCTAAAGAGCGGCGACATTTGCCGGAGCCGCTCGACGATTTTGATGAGTTCCTCCACGGTGGCGTCGATTTCTTCCCTGGTGTTCTCCTTCGAGAGGGTCAATCGCAACGAGCCGTGCGCTATCTCGTGCGGCAGGCCGATGGCCAGCAGCACGTGCGATGGATCGAGCGAGCCCGAGGTGCAGGCGGAGCCGGACGAGGCCGCGATGCCCGCCAAATCGAGCAGCAGGAGGAGCGATTCGCCTTCGATGAAGCGAATGCAGACGTTGACGTTGCCCGGCAGCCGCAGCGTCGGGTGGCCGTTGAGCCTGACATCCGGGATCTTTTCTAAAAGGCTTTGGATGAGGTAGTCGCGCAGCTCGCTCTCTTTGCCGACGCTCTCGCCCATCTCTTTGGCGGCCAACTCGATGGCCGTGCCAAGGGCCACGATGCCGGGCATGTTCTCGGTTCCGGCCCTGCGGGAGCGTTCCTGCCCGCCGCCGTCGATGAGGTTGGCCAGGCGCAGCCCCTTGCGGACGTAGAGCGCCCCGATGCCCTTTGGCGCGCCGATCTTGTGGCCCGAGAGCGAGAGCAGGTCGATGTTTTGGGCTTTGACGTCGATGGCCATGTGGCCGATGGCCTGCACGGCATCGGTGTGGAAGGGGATACCCCTGCTCTTGCAGAGGGCGCCGATTTCGGCGATGGGCTCAATGGTGCCGATCTCGTTGTTGGCGGTCATGATCGAAACCAGGATCGTATCGGGCCGCAGGGCTTTTTCTAGCCCCTCCAGGCTGATCAGGCCGAACTCGTCCACCGGAAGGTAGCTAACCTCAAAGCCTTCCTTCGCCAGCGTCTCGCAGGTGTGGAGCACCGCGTGGTGCTCGATCGCGCTGGTGATGATGTGGCCCTTACCCGCCCTGTGCGCCACGCCCTTGATGGCCCAGTTATCGGCTTCGCTGCCGCCCGAAGTGAAGTAAATCTCTTCCTTGGCCGCGCCCAGGGCCTTGGCGACCTTTTCACGGGCCTCCTCAAGCCTTCGCTTGGCCTCGCGGCCGGTCGAGTACACGCTCGAGGGGTTGCCAAAGTCGTTCTGCAGCGTGGGCAGAATGGCTTCCAGAACCTCGGGGCGCACTCTCGTGGTGGCCGCGTTGTCGAGATAAATCCTATTCATGGCTTGCTGCCTCCTCTGTTGATGGGCTCGCGGCGGCGCCGCTTAAACGCCGAGCTTTTGGGATTCCTCGGCGCAGAGCGCTGCCGGGGAAGCGTCTTTAAGCAGATCCTGCAGGGTGATTGAGAGCAAAACGTCGTTTACCCCGTCGTGAATGCGCTGCCAAAGGCTGTGCATTGCGCAATTCATGCTGTTTTCGCACTGCTCTTCGTCGAGCACGCAGTTGGCCGGGGCCGTCGGGCCTTCCAGCGCCGTGATTATCGCGTAAGCCGAGATCTCATCAGGGGGCTTGGCCAGCTCGTAGCCGCCCTGCGCTCCTCGAATCGACTTCACCAGCCCCGCGCGCCGCAGAGGGGCAACGAGCTGTTCCAGATACGCTTCCGGCACGCCCTGCCGCCCGGCAATCTCCTTGACCGAGAGCGGCCCGCTGCCAAAGCCCAGCGCCAGCTCATACATTGCCCGCACGCCATAGCGGCCCTTCGTGGAAAGCTTCATTTCATCCCCTCCAATGCCGAGTGAAACCATCGGATTTTTACGGCCTTAGGATAGCACGGCCCGTCCGAGCCGTCAAGCTATTCCGATTCGTTTTATAGGATTTTAACCTTCGACACTGCGCGGCTCTCCGGACTTTCGCGTGGGGAGCGGAGATCCCCTTCGCGCACCGACGACTTCCCGCTGTCATTTTGAGGAGGGGTTATAGCGGGCGGCGCGCTCGCTCCGCTCGCGCGGACTGCTTCCCGCCGCCATTGCCAGGCGCGGGGGCGACGCGCCGAAGTAGCGGGCTTTGCCTGGAAAAGCGCGCTTCCTCAGGAAGGAAGCGCGCTGGCTTGCTTCGGTTCCCCTCGCAATGACGGGAAGAGGCCGTTTTGCGCGCTCCCCGCCTCGTTTACGCAACGCTACGCGTGCGCGCGCCCGGTCCGCGCGCACGGCGCAGCGTCCCCATTCAAAGCCCTGGAGGGGCGCGGCCAGGCTTAGATCTCGCCCGACCACTCCGTGAGCGCCAAAATATAGATTTCCATGCCCTTGAGCAAGTCGTCGATGAAAAGGGCTTCGTCCGGCGCGTGGGCGCCGCCGTGCCCGGGCGGGAAGAGAGAGGGGTCGTTTTCATGCCCCAGGCCCTTGGGCAGGCCCATGCCAAAGACCAACCCGTTGGGCAGCTTGCGCGCGTAGGTGCCGCCGCTCATGGCGTAAGGCTCGGCCTGCGCGCCCGCGACCTCGTTAAAGGCCTTCGTCAGCGCAGCCACCGCAGGGCTTTCCTTGGGGAAGTGGTTGGGCTTGTTCGCCTGCGTAAGCTGCGCCTTGTAGCCGCCCTGCTCGCAAGCCTTAGCGATGCCCGCCAAAAGCCCTTCCAGCCTCGCCGTGACCGGGTAGCGGATATTGAGGTGCAGGATGGGCTGCCGCCGCGCGTCAAGGCGCAAAAGGCTGCCCACGGCGGTCAGCGCGCCGCTGATCTCGTCCGCGCAGGCGATGCCAAGGCCATGGCCGCCGGTGCCGATGCCCGCCTTGAGCAAAAAGGCCAGCGCGCTTTCGTCCTCATCGCTTAAGATCCCCGCGAAGAACAGCCCCCGCAGCAGCTTTTGGATGGCGTTCACGCCGGCCTCGGGCCTGGCCGAGTGGCTGGCCACGCCGTGCGCGCGAATGGTGACGGCGTTTTCGCCCACTTGTGCTTCAAGGCCTTCGGGAAGACCATTTTTGAGCCTTTCGGCGAGCGCCTCGTTCGCTTTCAACTCGATTTGTGCCAGATCCGGCACGATGTTGCTGGCCTGCCCGCCACTCAGCGCCAAAACGCTTTCGCTTAGGGGCGCATCGCCCAGCAGATTGACCTCGATGATGCCCTTTTCGGCAAAGCCCACGGGGAAGGCGCCGTCCGCCACCAGCGAAAGCGCCGGGGCTTCGTAATGGGCGACGTAATGCGTCACGTCGTCCATGCCGGTTTCTTCGCTGCAGCCAAGGAAGATGCGCAGGGGCTTTGCGGGCCGAAGGCCAAGCTCCTTCATGGCCAGCGCGGCATAGAGCGCGGCGACTGCGGGGCCCTTATTGTCGCCCACGCCGCGGCCGATGAGATAACCCTGCTTTTCAATTGGCGAAAAAGGCTCCGTATGCAGCCAGTTCCCGCCTGGGGGAACCACGTCGAGATGCCCCCAGATGCCGACGCTGCCGCCCGCGGTTTCGCCTTCGCCCAGCCAGAGCGCGCCGACCCTGTAATCGTAGTTTTGCGTGAAGAAACCGAGCTCCGCGCCCAGCTTCAGAGCTTCATCCAGCGCGTCGCGGCAGGCCTGGCCGTAGGGGCCGGGCTGTGCGCCCGAAACGCTGACGCTTGGGATTCGCGCCAGCCTGAGGATGTTTTGAACGATCTGCGGCCTTTTTTCTTCCAGCCAGCCGCGCACCTTTTTCCGCGTTTCTTCGCCCATGTTGCGCCCTCCTTGTTATTTTAAGACCGGCCTTTAGCCGATCACGACCAGCTCCCGGGGGAAGCGGTTCAGCGCCTCGGCACCGCTTTGGCCGATCGCCAGCAGGTTCTCTATCCGCACGCCAAAACGCCCGGGCAAATAGATGCCGGGCTCGTTCGAAAACACCATGCCAGGGCGAATGACGGTTTTTTCGCCGCGCACCGCCGAGGGGCCCTCGTGCACGTCCAGGCCGATGCCGTGGCCTAGCCGGTGCGTGAAGGCTTCGCCATAGCCCTGGCCTGCGATGTACTCCCGCGCGGCGTCGTCCACCTCGCCCAGGATGCCGCCGGGCCTGGCGGCCGCCTCGGCGCGCAGATGCGCCTCCAAAACGATGCCGTAGACCCTTTCAAATTCGGGGCAGGGCTTGCCAAAGTGCACCGTGCGCGTGATGTCGCTGCAATAGCCTTCCACCCGGCCGCCAAAGTCGGCCAGAAGGCAGCTTCCATCCTCGATTTTGGTTTCGCCCGTGCGGTGGTGCGGTTCCGCCGCGCCCGCGCCCACGGCGATCAGCGCGCCGTAGGCTTCAAGGCCCAGCGCGCGCATTTCGGCGGTCAGCGCGTCTGAAAACGCCCTCTCGGTCTCGCCGATCCATGCCCGTCCGCGTTTTAAGACGGCGCGGAGGGCTTCGTCCGCCCCGGCGCTCGCCCTGCGGATGGCCGAAAGCTCGCTTTCATCCTTGATCAGGCGCTGGTTTTCGGTCAAGGCGTCGCCCAGGAGGAAGCTCGAACCCTTCAGGGCTTGTTGAATCGCCAGCGCGAAGCGCGCGGGCAGCGAAGCTTCCAGTGCGACCTTGCCAGTCTTGAATCCGCGCGCTTCGACCGCGGATTTGAGCAGGCCATAAGGGTCTTGGCCATCCGCCCAATAGAGCTGCTCCTTCACGGGCAGGCGCTCGACCTGCAGGCGATAGAGCAGGTTGGCGATGAAAAAGGGCTCCCCCTCCCTTGGCAGCACGAGGGCGAGCAGCCGCTCGTCCCCGCGCGGGGGGTAGCCCGTCAAATAGAAGAGGTTCGAGGACGCGCCCGCCACGAAGAGGTCGATTCCAAGCCCCTGCATTTCCGCCTGCGTGCGACGGATGCGGCTTTCAAAAATGGCCCAGCTCATATGAAGTTCGCCTCCAAGCCTTGATTCCAGGGGTTCTCGCCCCAGCGCCTGAACGCATCGTCCGTGGCCAGAACGAAGTGCCCTTCCCCGGCCCCATGGTATTCGCCCTCACCGTAGTCAATCCCTTCCGCGCGGGGGTCGTAGCGCAGGGTTTTGCGGATGCGCTCCAGCCTTGGGTCGGGCCTGGGGATGGCGCTGAGCAGCGACCGGGTATAGGGATGCACGGGGTTTTGAAAAATCGCCTCGGTCGGGCCGTATTCCACGAGCTTGCCCCGGTGCAGCACGCCGATTTGATCCGAGATGTATTTGACCATGGAAAGGTCGTGCGAGATGAACAGGAGCGCGATCCCGGTTTCGCGCTGGATGGCCTTCATGAGGTTCACCACCTGCGCCTGCACCGAAACGTCGAGCGCGGAGATCGCCTCGTCCGCGATGATGAGGTCGGGGTTCATGATCAGCGCCCGCGCGATGCCCACGCGCTGCTTTTGCCCACCCGAAAATTGGTGCGGGAAGCGCAGGGCGTGCTCGGGGCTCAGGCCGACCCGCTCAAGCAGCGAAAAGACCCTTTCTTTGCGCTCGGCCGCGCTGCTGCAAAGCCGATTGATGTCCAGGCCCTCGGCGATGAGGTCGAGCACCTTGCGGCGTGGGTTCAGCGAGGCCGAAGGGTCCTGAAAGATCATCTGCATTTTCAGGCGGAGCATCTTGCTGGTTTCGCCGTCGAGCCTGCCCGCGATTTCCTTGCCGTTGAAGCGAATCCGCCCCGCCGTGGGCGTATAAAGGCGGATCAGCGAGCGCCCGATGGTGGATTTGCCGCTGCCGCTTTCGCCCACCAGCCCGTAGGTCTGCCCGCGTTCAATCGAAAAGCTCACCCCATCCACCGCCTTGACGGTCAGCTTCTTGCTCGGCCTAAAATGCTGCTTCAAGTCCTTTACTTCCAGTAAGGGCTCCATCCGCTTTCCCTCCTTAATTAAGGCGTTTTGGCGGCCTGCCAAAGCGCGCCGGCCGCGCGACTTCGGGCGCTTTTTCGTGCAGGAGCCAGGTCGCGGCGTAATGCGTTTCGCTCAGCTTAAACATCGGCGCTTCGCGCCTAAAGTCGATGTTCAGGGCGTATTCGTTGCGCGGGGCGAAGGGTTCGCCCACGGTTTGCCCCACCATATTGGGCGGGTTGCCGGGGATGGTGTACAGCTCGCCCGAGTCCATCTCCACATCCGGCATGGCCAGGAGCAGGCCCCAGGTATAGGGGTGGCGCGGATCGTAAAAGATCTCGTCCGCAAGGCCCCTTTCCACGATGCGCCCGGCATACATTACGGCGATTTCGTCGGCCACCTTGGCTACGACGCCCAGGTCGTGGGTGATGTAGATCACCGAAAGGCCGAGCTTTCGCTGCAGATCCTGAATCAATTCAAGAATGCGCGACTGAATCGTCACGTCAAGCGCCGTGGTCGGCTCGTCGCAGATGAGGATTTCCGGGTTGCACGAAAGCGCCATCGCGATGACCACCCTTTGCCGCATCCCGCCCGAGAGCTGGTGCGGGTAGCTGCGCATGCGGCTTTCCGCCTCCGGAATCTCGACCAGCTTGAGCAGGCGGACGGCTTCTTCCGTCGCCTTTTCGCGCCCCAAGTGAAGATGGTCGCGCAGGCCTTCCATCAATTGCTTGCCGATGGGCATCGTGGGGTCGAGTGAGGTCATCGGATCCTGAAACACCATGGCGATGCGCCTGCCGTTGATCTGGCGGCGCATTTCGCGGCGTTTTAGCGAAAAAAGATCGGTTTTTTCGCCATTTGGGCCGCGCAGAACCGCGCTGCCGGATTCGATTGCGGCGTTCTCGCCCAGCAGGCCGGCCAGCGCCTTCACCGTCACCGACTTGCCGCTGCCGCTCTCGCCCACGATGGCCAGGGTTTTACCCTTTTTCAGGTCAAAATCCACGCCGCGCACGGCGCCCACCACGCCGTAGCCAGTCTTGAACCGCACCGTGAGGTTCCGCACCGAAAGCAGCGCATTTTCGGCCAAAAACAGCTCGTTTTGCGCAGAATCCGCTCGTTTTTGATCGCTCATTCCGCTCACCTATCCTTCATCCTGGGGTCGAGCGCGTCGCGAAGCCCGTCCGCCAGAAGATTGAAGCTCAGCATCAAAAGCCCCAGCACCACCACGGGAAAGGCCATCATGTAGGGGTGGGCGGTGAGGGACTTGAACGAGTCTGAAATGATGGTGCCGAGCGAAGCCATCGGCACGGGGATGCCGATGCCGATGAAGGCCAGAAAGGCCTCTGAAAAGATCGCGCTGGGGATCGAGAACATCGACATGACCAGCAGCTGGCCGATGATGTTGGGCAGTACCTCCTTGGAAATGAGGAAGAAGGGCCTGGCGCCCAGGGTGCGCGCCGCCAGCACGAATTCCTGCTCCTTGAGCTTGAGCATCTGCGCCCTTGCGACGCGGCTCATGCCGATCCAGCCAGTGAGCATCAGCGCCAGGATGATGGTGGGCAGGCCGGGCTTTAGGACGATGATGAGCAGGGTGATGATGATGAGGTTGGGGATGCCGTGCAGAACCTCTACGATGCGCTGCATGACCAGATCGACCTTGCCGCCGAAATAGCCCGAGATCAGCCCGTAGCTCATGCCAAAGAGCATATCGATCAGCACGGCGACCAGCGCGATGAACAGCGAGATCCTGGTGCCCTCCCAGGTTCTGGTGAAGAGGTCGCGGCCGAGCACGTCGGTGCCGAACCAGTGGTAGACCTTCTCGCCGCCTTGGAGCTTTTCGTATTTGTTGACGATCTTCACGCCGGTCGCCATCGGCACGGCCTCGCTGCCATTAAAAATACCCAGCTTCTCAAGCCCCTGGATGCGCGGGGCCATGTTGTCGTGCCCGGTGAGCTGCTGGCTGTAGCCGTAGCCGCTGACGAGCGGGCCGACGAGGGCCAGCAGCACGATGAGGAGGATGAAGAAGAGCGAGCAGAGCGCGCCCCGGTTCTTCGCCAGGCGCAGGAGCGCCTCCTTGGTGAAGGAAACGGGCAGAACCGGCTCCGCCGCGCGAACCGCGGCCACGCCCTGCGCGGCGAACTCGAAATCGTGCTCGTCAAACGCGAATTCCTCAGCCGCGAGCGCTTCGGCGGCCGAATTTTCGGCCTTTTTTTCGGCTTGCATCGTCATGGCTGCACCTCCCCCTTCGCCAGGCGGATCCTTGGATCGATGACGCCATAGAGGATGTCTACGCCCAGCATGATGGCGATGTAGATCAGGCTATAGACGAAGGAAAGCGCCGTGACCACCGAATAATCGTTGGCCTGAATGCCCTCGACCAAGAGCTGGCCGACCCCGGGCACCGAGAAGATGCGCTCGACCACCAGGCTGCCGGTCATCAGCCCCACGACGAGGGGAGCGAGCACCGTGATGACGGGGATGAGCGCGTTGCGCAGCGCATGGCGGGCGATGAGGCGGAAGCCGTCGATGCCGCGGCTCTGCGCGAAGAGGATATAGTCCGAGCTTAGGACCTCTAAAAGCTCGGTGCGGGTAAAGCGCGCGATGGAGGCCATGGTAAAGAGGCTCAGGGCCACCGTCGCCAGCACCGAGGAGTGAAAGGGCAGGGCGGACTGATAGAGGATGGGGAACCACTTGAGCTTGAAGCCGAAGAGATACGAAAGCCCAAGCGCGAACACATACGAGGGAATGCTCACCCCCACAACCGAGAGCACCGTGCAGAAAGTATCCCAAACGGTGTTGTGCTTCAGCGCCGCGATAACGCCCAGAACCAGCCCCAAAAGGCTGCCCAGCAGGATGGCCTGGCCGCCGATGCGCATGGAAACCGGCAGCCTGCCGCTTAAAAGGCTCGAGATGGGCACGTTTTTTTGAATCGCGTAGGAAACGCCGAAATCACCGCTGAAGGTGTTTTTGACGAAGCTCCAAAACTGCGCCAAAAGGGGTTGATCCAGCCCGTATTTTGCCCGAAGCGTGGCGATTTGCTCAACGGTGAGCCGCTCGTCGTTGAATGGGGAGCCTGGCAGAAAGGCCATCAGCACGAAGAGGATCAACACGATGAGCAAGAGCGTCAGCACCGCGATCAAGGCCCGCTTAAAGATGTAGGCCGCCATGCCTTCAGCCCTCCTTTTTCAGTCTTTTTTATGCCGCGGGGAGAAAAAGGCCTTTGGCCCCTTTCTCCCCGGCGAAGCGCTTTGCGTTTGGGTTATTGCTCGATCACGGCATAGCGCGAGATCAGCGCGCCGGTGGTCGTGAACTCGATGCCCTTCACGTAGGGCTTGATGAGGTAGGCATTGGCCTTCTGGTAAACGGGGAAGATTGCTGCCTCCGCGCCGATGATCTGCTCGGCATCCTGCAAGGCTTTCAGGCGCGCCGGGATGTCGTTCACCAGCTCTGCCGAGGCTGCCTTGACCAGGCCGTCGTATTCCGCGTTTGACCAGCCGCCGTAGTTATAGGTGCTGCCGGTCAGGAAGAGGTCCAGGAAGGTCGTGGCGTCGGAATAGTCGGGGCCCCAGCGGGTCAGCGCCAGCTCATAGTCCTGCGCCGCCATCCGCTCGACGCGGTTCTTTTTGGGCATCTGCTCGATGGTGATGGTCACGCCGGGCAGGTTCTCTTGAATCTGCGCCTGCAGGTATTGCGAGGCGTTTATGGTGGCTTCGTTATCTTCCACCAGCAGGGTGAAGCTAACCTCGCTCAGGCCAAGCTCCTCCTGGGCCTTTTGCCAAAATTCCTTGGCCAGCGCCTTGTCGGCCTGCAAAATGGGCTGCGTTAGGTCGCGGAAGTCCGCTCCGTCCGCGGTGACGTGGGTGAGCCTGGTCACGACATAGTCGGCCGGGATGGAGCCGTCCTTCAGGACGGTCTTGACCAGCGCCTCCTTATCGAACGAGAGGGCGAGCGCCTTGCGCAGGTTGAGATTATCGAGCCCGGGAACCGCGACGTTCGGGCTCAGAAACCAGAGCGCGCCGGTCAAAACCGGGGTGAACTCAGGGGCGTCGCTATAAAGCTCGGCCTGCTCGCCGCCCAGAACCACCACATCGATATCGCCGTTTTCATAGGCCAAAACGGCCTGCTGGCTATCTTTGACGACCTGGTAGGTCAGCCCGTCCACGCTGATGCGCTCTGCGAAGACGTAATCCGGGTTTTTGGTCATTTCGATGAAGGTGGCAGAGGGCTGGTAGCTCTTGAGCAGGAAGGCGCCGTTTGAAAGCGTGGTTTCGGGCGAGGTGCCGTAGCTGTCGCCCTGCGCCTTGTAAAAGGCTTCGTTCACGGGGAAGAAGCTGCCCATCGAAAGCACGGTTTCTACGTAAGGAATCGGCCTTTCAAAGCGCACTTCCAGGGTTTTATCGTCCAGGGCGCTGATGCCGAGCTCTTCCTTGGGCAGCTCGCCGTCGATGACCTGGTTGGCGTTGAGCACGGCCGCCGTGCGCAGCAGGATGGAGTATTGCAGGGCGTTTGCCGGATCCGCCAGCTCGCGCCAGGAAAAGACGAAGTCGTGGGCGGTGATGGCCTCGCCGTTTGACCAAACCGCGTCCTTTAGGTGGTAGGTGAAAACGAGGTTATCTTCGCTCTTATCCACGCTCTCGGCCAGCGCAAGGCGGGCTACGCCATCCGCGTCGCGGATATACAGGCCCACGTTCAGCGCGCCGCTCACGGTCAGGGCGATGGTGTCTTCCGCCTTCAGGGTGTCGAGCGTGGCGGCCTCGCCCTCGAGGGCAAGGTGCACGATGTTCGGGCGCGTCTGGCCGCCTTCGGACGGCGCGGAGGATTCGGGTTCGGCCGTGGCGGTTTCGCCCGCGCTTGCGGCCGGGGCCGAGGATGCGGGCGTGGCGCTGGGCGTGGCGCAGCCGGCCAGTATGGCCAGGAGCGCCAGCGCCAGCAGCAGGGAAAGTGCTTTTTTGGTCGTATTGATCATCGTGTGGTTCCTCCTATTGCTTTGGATGTGCTGGGATTGCAAGAATAGCCTTTTTGCCTGAAGCCGCGACATCGCTCCTTTAGGCTGGGGCGCCATGGCCTGCCCATCGAACTTCCTCCTTCTCATAAAACATATCATTCATACTTGTTTGGTTAGTTTATCACCAGTATATGCACGCCCGCGGCTATGTCAATCTCTTTTTGTTTCGCGCCCTGTAAAGTTTTCGTGTTCTTGGGATGGGGCAAGGTAAAACAAAAGGGGTCGCGCCTTTTTCGGCGCGACCCCATCGTCACAGGGGCAGATTAGCACAAACCCCGCCCTCCGTCAACGGCACTCTTTCATTTTGGCCAAAAACATGGTACCATAGGCAAAACGAAAGAAGGGGGACGCCGCCGTGCAAGGCCGAGAAAACGCCCTGGAAACCCTTCGCGCGCATCGGCGCGCCCTGCACCGCATTCCAGAAATCGCCAATGGCGAATTTGAAACCAAGAAGTTTCTTTTAAAGGCGCTGCACGCGCTGAAGCCGGATCTTTTGCGCTGCTATGGCGGCACCGGGATCAAAGCCGTGTTCTTTTGCGGCAAAGAGGGGGCAAAAACCCTGGGCTTCCGCGCGGATATGGACGCGCTGCCCATTTTGGAGCAAACCGGCCTGCCCTTTTGCTCGCAAAACCCGGGCTTTATGCACGCCTGCGGGCACGATGGGCACATGGCGCTTCTATTGACCTTTTTAGGCCTGATTTCCGCCCGGCGGCGGGAACTTCCCCACAATATCGCGGCCATCTTCCAGCCGGGCGAAGAAAACCTCCTCGGCGCGCGGGATATGGTGCGCGCCGGCATTTTGGAAGATCCCCGCATAGATGAAATCTACGGCCTGCACGTGATGCCAAGCTACAGGGCGGGCACCATCGGTCTTTCGGCAGGGCCGGTCATGGCGGGCAACACAAGCCTGGACATCCGCGTGCTGGGCAGAAGCGCCCACGGCGCCGCTCCGCATCTTGGCGTGGATTCGATTTTGGCGGCCGCGCAGGTCGCCCTGAGCTTAGAGGCGCGGCTCACCCGCCTTTCGGCCGAGGAACCCTCGCTTCTGACCTTCGGGCAGATTCAGGGCGGCGCCGTGCGCAACCAGCTCGCGGGCGAGACGACGCTCCGCGGCACGCTGCGCTATTTCAGCCTGAAACGCCGCGACGAACTGCACGCGGTCATCAAGGAGTGCTCGGCTGCCGCGGCCGCCAGCTTTGGCGCCCGCGCCGAAGTCCTCTTTGACGAAAGGCAGTACCCTCCCGTGGTCAACGACCAGGCGGCGGTGGGCAGGGCGCTGCCTCTGCTGCCTGAAGGGCTGCTCCTTCCCCAGCCCCGCCAGATGATTGCCGAGGATTTTTCGTGCTACTTAAACGAGCGCCCGGGCTTTTTCGCCTTCGCGGGCGTCGGCCGGGGCGAAGACGATGCGCCCCTGCACTCCGACCGATTCTGCTTTGACGAGGAAGCGCTGCTCCCCGCGCTGGATTTCTATCTTCGCCTGGCCCAAAACCCCTAGGGCCAAAAGGACTTCGAAGGAGGACTGCCCATGGCCGGCTTTTTTCAAAACTTCTTCACCGGCAACCCTAACAAGGCGGAATTCACCAAGGAGATGCTGCCAAAGAACCGCCGAGAGCTCTTTTTTGAGATGCTCAAGCTCAACCTTTGGAACCTCGTGAAGGCAAATTCTATCTATTTCCTCTTCACCATCCCGATGTGGATCAACATTTGGGCGCATGCGCGCATCCTGATCGACATGGCCCAGGCTTCGGCCGACGGGATGACGCTCGAAGGCATCCGCCCCTTCTTCAGTGAGGGGTACATGGCGGTCTTCCTCATCGCCATGGTGCCCTGCCTGTTGCTGCAGGGCCCCGCGAAGGCGGCGCTGAAATACCTCGTGCGCAAGTGGGCCATGGACGACCACGCCTCCGCCTGGAGCGACTTTTGGTATGCCTTCCGCGCCAACCTCAAGCAAGGGCTGCTGCTGGGGCTGCTCAACGGCCTGCTCTTCCTGCTCCTGCCCTTCGCCTTCCTGTTCTACAGCGGCATGGCCGCCCAGGGGCTGCTCTATTTCGTTCTTGAGGTTTTGGTGGGGCTCATCGCCCTGATCGCCTACTTCGTCAACCTCTATGCCTGGCCCATGCTGGTGGGCTACGAGATGGGGCTGCGCGCCATCCTGCAGAACTCGCTGATCATGGCCATTGGCAGGCTGCCCTTCACCCTGCTCTATTTTATCATCGGGCTGGTTCCGGCCGTGATCTGCCTTTTTTTCCCCATCGCCCTGGTCTATTATTTCCTTATTGGCTATGCCTTCCACGCCTTCGTTAACGTTTCTTACACCAACAGCGCCTTCGATCTTTACATCAACCCCCGCGTCGAGGGTGCGGAGATCGGCAGGGGTATGTACAAGCCGCCTGAGGACGAATACGAATACGTCGATATTGACGATGACGAATACGAGGATGAGCCCAAGAAGTAAGGGCAAAAAAATGGCGCGAAAGGGGCGAGGACCATGCCTTCCTACACGGATTTTGCCCATGTTTACGATTTGCTGATGGACGACATCAATTACGACCGCTGGCTTAAATACTACCTGGAGCTCACCCAGCCCACGCCCCGTTCACGCATCGTGGAGCTGGGCTGCGGCACCGGCAACTTCTCGTTGCGCCTGGCGAAGATGGACTTTGAGGTGCTCGGGCTCGATCTTTCCTACCGCATGCTCGGCGTCGCGCAGGAAAAGGCCAGGGCGGCGGGGCTGAAGCCGCAATTTGCACGCCAAAACATCGAAAATCTAGATCTTCCAAGGCAGGTGCCGGTCATCATCGCGCCCTGCGACGTGGTCAACTACCTAACCAGCTTAAAGGCCGTGCGCGGCTGCTTCGCCTCGGTCTTTCAGAATCTCGAGCCGGGCGGCCGCTTCTGCTTCGATGTTTCGACCTTCGGCAAGCTTCTGTTGATGGATTCGCAGATGTATGGCGAGGATCGCGTCGAGATCAGCTACCTCTGGTTTAACCGCTTCGAGCGCGAAACGAACCTTCTGCAGATGGATTTGAGCGTCTTCGTCCGTCAGGAGGGCGGGCTTTATCGAAAATTCTACGAATCGCAGCTGCAGCGCGCGCATGAGATCGCCGAGCTTAGCCAGATTTTGACCGAAAGTGGCTTTGCGGATGTGCAGGTCTTTTCGCGCATGACCCGCGAGGAGCCCAAAAAGGGCGACGAGCGCGTGCACTTCCTCTGCCGCAAGCCCCTTCGTTAGCGAAAACCTCCTCTGAAAGGAAGCTTTAAAGCGATATGGATGAGATTCTGCATGTTGAAATCGAGCTTGGACAGGCCCGCGCGCTGGTCTGCGTTTCGAGCGCGCTGGCGGCCGAGGCCCAGCGCATCCACGGCCTTTCGCACCTGGCGTCGGCGGCGCTTGGCCGCGCCTTGACGGGCGCCGCCATGCTGGGCGCCCTGCAAAAGAACGAAAAAGACCGCTTGACCATGACCTTTCGCGGCGACGGCCCGCTTTCCCCGGTGGTGGTGCTGGGCAACGGCAAGGGGGAGGTCAAGGGCTACCTCGAAAACGGCTCGCTCGAATTGCCCTTAAAGCCCAATGGCAAGCTGGACGTGGGCGGCGGCGTGGGCCGCGAAGGCAGGCTCATCGTGGTGCGCGATCTTGGCCTGCGCGAGCCTTACGTGGGGCAAACCCGGCTGGTTTCGGGCGAAATTGCCGAGGATATCGCCCTATATCTGAGCGCTTCAGAGCAAACGCCCTCGCTCCTGGCCCTGGGCGTTCGCCTTGAGGAGGGCAAGGTCGTAAGCTCCGGCGGCGTGCTCATCCAGCCCCTGCCCGGCTGCGGCGAAGAGCTTTTGCAAAGGCTCGAGGGGCTGGCCGAGCGCCTTGCGAACATCTCAAACCTCAGCAAGGAAGCCGGCGGCTCCGCGGCCGAGCTGACGGCGCTCTGCCTGCCCGGGCTCGAATACGAGATCCTCGAATCCGTCAAACCAGTCTGGCGCTGTGACTGCTCGATGGAGCGCATCCAGCGCGCTCTTCTTTCGATGGGCGCGGCCGAGCTGGAGGACATGATCAAAAAGCAGGGCGGCGCCGAGCTTTCCTGCCACTTTTGCAACAAGAAATATAGGCTGACGGCAGACGAACTCCGCGGCCTTTTAAACGAAGGCCTCGACGAAGCCGGCGCGCCGCCGCCCCTATAGCAGCAGCCTGGGGAGCGAAGCCAGGAGGATCGCGGCGTATTCGCGAATGAAGGCTGCGGGCAGGGAATACGGCGCGGTTCTGCCGCCGATGCCCTGCGCGTCCGGCACGCGATTTTTGGCCAGGATTACAGCGCGCGGCACGCGGTAGCTGCAGGTGGCGATCGCGCAGCAAAAGCCTTCCTTCTTTTTTGGCTCATGATCGCCTTTGAAAAGCGGGTATTTTCGTTGGTGTTCCTCGAGCGATCCTCCAAGATGATTTGCTCGCCGGGGATGCCCCTCTTCGGCAGGTACTGCCTCATGGTGAAGGTCTCCGAAACCCGTTCATCCGGGCCTTGCCCGCCCGAAACCACGAACGAAGCCGCTTTTTTGCCGGCGGATTGCCCGGTCGAGCCGGTTCGCGAGCAGGGGCGTCACGGCTTCGCCGCCCTGAACCCCGCGCCCGGCACCAGGATGAAACCGCAGGCCTTAGGCTTTGGCAGCGCGGCATACACCAGCGACTGGAACAGCACGGCGGCCAGCATTCCCGGCACATAGGGTGAAACTTCAGAAAGCGTGGGCTGGATTCGCATCAGGGTCAGCGGCGGCTCCGACGAATTCAGGAGCATAAAAAAGGAGGAAGAGATACGAAAGCGGCCATGCGATGCCGGCCAGCCCGAAGGCCAGGGGCAAAATATACGCCACCGAGAGTCTTTCCCTGCGCGTGAGCGGCGCGCCGAAGCTTTATCCCCCCCCCCGGACAGGGGGGCTGGTTGGGCAGGAACAACGCCAGTCCGTTGGGTTACGCTGAAATAAAGCGCCGGCACCAGCAGGGCGCCGTAAAGCATCCTGCGCGGCCCCTCGCGCACATAACAGACGAACAGGCCGCCGCAGCCAAGCCCAAACTGCAACAGGGCGGCATGCAGAACGGTCGCAAATGGAATAGAGATAGGGCCGCATCCCCAGCACTTTGCGCGGCTTGCCCCCCGGGCCTAAGTGGGCGGCCTTTTTTTGTAACAGCGGCCCTGGCACGGCGCGGCAATCCCTTTTGCCAAAGCGGGCGCGGCCAGGCCGACGGCCGCGAAAAAAACGCCCCCGGCGCCGATCGGCGCCGGGGGCGTTTTGCTGTTTAGCCCTTAACCCGCCTGCTGGGGATTCCAAGGCCGCTATTGCTTCGTGGTAGAGAGGCAGAAGGGGTGGCCGGCCGGGTCGAGCATCACGGTGGACTCTTCGAAATACTGCGCTCCCGCCTTTTTTGCGCCGCAAGCGACGGCGTGCTCCACCGCAGCTTGCAGATCCTCGACGAAGAAGTCGATGTGCGCCATCTGCTGCTGTTCCCCTTCGGCCCAGGGCCAGACCGGGGGAATATAGCCTTCAACCGTCTGAAAAGCCAAGATGAAGCCCTGCGGGCAATGAATCCCCGCCCAGCCGCCGCCCGAAAGCGTTTTTTCAGTGCCTAAGAGTCTCGCGTAAAAGTCCGCGAGGGCGTCCGCGTCGGCGCAGTCCAGCGCGAAGCCCAAAATCAGCATGTTCAATGTAGATTCCTCCTAAAACCCGCAGGCGCCCTCCTTGTGTGCGACGGAGCTTGTTCCATCCTGCCCGCTACTGCGAGGGGAACCCGAAGCAATCCAGCGTGCCGTCCCTCTTCCGGCGGGCGGCAACGGGGAGGCGCCAGCGCAGTCAGCACGGCCTGCAGCTCGTGGGGCCAGCCGGCAGCGAAGCTGCCGCTGCCGCGCAGCGGCAGGCCGCGCGCAGCGCGGAGCTGGCCCCCCGGCGCGCGAGCGGAGCGAGCGCGCCTCCTGCGTTTTTCGCGAAGACGGCGTGCGCTTTTTCGTTTAGCCCTTCAAAACGCCCTTGGCGGCCTTCACGACCGCGTCCGCGGTCATGCCGAACTCCTCAAACAGCCTGCCTGCCGGGGCGGAAGCGCCAAAATGGTCGATGGTGACCAGGGCGCCGTCAAGCCCTGCGTATTTGTGCCAGCCAAAGCCGGTCGCCGCCTCCACGGCCACGCGGGCGCGCAGGCCCTTGGGCAGAACGCTCTCTTTGTAGCTCTCGCTCTGCTCCTCAAAGAGCTCGAAGGAGGGCATCGAAACCACGCGCGCGTCGATGCCTTCCTTGAGCAGCAACTCGCGGGCCTTGACGATCAGCTCCACCTCGGAACCCGAGGCCAGCAGGATGAGATCGGGCACTTGCTTGCCGCTCTCAATAAGCACATAGCCGCCCTTGAGCGCCCCCTTCCCGCTGCCCTCATAGAGGGGCAGGGTTTGGCGAGAGAGCGCAAGGCAGGTCGGACCCTTGCGCGTCAGCGAAAGCGCGTAGGCGGCCGCGGTTTCGCGGCAGTCCGCCGGGCGGAAGAGCGTGACCCCGGGCATTGAGCGCAATGCCGCCAGGTGCTCGATGGGCTGGTGGGTCGGCCCATCCTCGCCCACGCCGATGGAATCGTGGGTGAGCACATAGAGCACGGGCAGCTTCATCAGGGCGGAAAGCCGGATGCCGGCCTTTAAATAGTCAGAAAAGACCAGGAAGGTGGCGCAATAGGTCTGCAGGCCGCCATGCGCCTGCATTCCGTTAACGATTGCGGCCATGGCCTGCTCGCGCACGCCGAAGTGCAGGTTCATGCCCAGCGGATTTTGGGCCGAAAAGTCCCCGCGCCCCTCGAGGTAAGACATATTCGAGGGTGCCAGGTCGGCTGAGCCGCCGATGAGGTTGGGCACGCGCTCGGCGAGCCTGCCCAGCAGCTTGTTTGAGGCGCTGCGGGTAGAATCGGGCTTGTCGAAGTCGAAGAAGGTTTCGTCATGGAGGAGATCCGGCGAAAAACCCTTCATCCAGGCCTGGTATTCTGCGTAAAGCTCCGGGTATTGTTTTGCGTAGGCGCCCAGAAGGGTTTCCCATTCTTTTTGCGCGGCCGCGCCCTTTTGGGCGATCTCGCGGCCCAGGGCGTAGGCCTCCTCGGGCACGGAAAAGTGCTCGTCTGGGTTCAGGCCCAGCGCTTCCTTCATCTTGCGCACGTTTTCCTCGCCCAGCGGCGCGCCGTGGGAGCTTTCTGAGCCTTCTTTAGGCGAAAACGCGCCGATTTTGGTGTGCGCGATGATCAGCGAGGGCCGCGGGTCTGCCTTGGCACTTTCAAGGGCCGCGGCGAGGGTGTCCACATCGTTGCCGTCGGGCAATTCCTGCACCTGCCAGCCGTAGGCCTCGTAGCGCTTGGCGACGCTTTCCGCCATGGCGATGTCGATCCCGCCCTCGATGGAAACCGCGTTTTGGTCATAGATCGCGATGAGCTTGGAAAGGCCCAAGGTCGCGGCCAAAGACGAAGCTTCGCCCGAGATGCCCTCCATAATGCAGCCGTCGCCCATGAGCACGAAGCTGTAATGATCTACGATGGCAAAGCCTTCGCGGTTGAACTTCTTGGCCAGCAGCTTTTCGGCCATCGCCATGCCCGCCGCGTTGGCGATGCCCTGCCCGAGCGGCCCGGTGGTGATCTCCACGAAGGGCGTGTGGCCGTATTCCGGGTGGCCGGGGGTCAGTGAACCCCATTGGCGGAAGGCCTTGATGTCATCCATCGAAAGGCCATAGCCCAAAAGATGGTTGAGGCTGTAGAGCAGCATCGAGGCGTGCCCGGCCGAGAGCACGAAGCGGTCGCGATTGGGCCAGTTCGCGTCAAAGGGGTTATGGCGCATCGCCCGGCCATACAGGACGTAGGCCAGGGGCGCGGCGCCCAGCGGCGTGCCGGGGTGGCCGGATTTGGCCTTTTCGATCGCGTCTGCCGACAGGCTGCGGATGGCGTTGATGAATGCTTGCTCGTTTTGCTTCATGGTGGATCCCTCCATATCTTGATTCGTTACTCTTTGCTTAGAGGCTCAAGACCGATCGCACCCTCCAGGGGCCTTAGCAGATCGAAAAGGCGCGCTTTTAGGCGATTTAGGCCGCCCTTTTGCGCGGATTCGAGATTCACGGGCAGAACGGGGTCGTGCAGCGAGAGCCGCAGGAGGATGTAGCCGCCCTGCCCGTCGAGCGCGCGCACGCCCTCAAAGTCCTCATCGGGCAAAAACTCGCCCCGGCCGATGGCGGCGCGAAGAAGGCCGATGGCCGCCTGCCCGTCCGCGCGGAAGTCCGCGTTTTTGAGCCTTAGGCGGAACTCGCCCTCTTCCAGGGGCTCTTGCAGGCCGGAAATGAGGTCCATGGGCCTTCTGCCGTTCAGCGCCGCCAGCGCCCGGCAGACCATGAAGGCGCCATCGTCGAGGAAGAAATGGTCGCGGAAGGCGCAGTGCCCCGAGGTTTCCATCGCCATCGGGCAGTTGACGCCGCTCTCGTTCAGCCGCCGGGCTTCGCCGATGACGTTGTTGTAGCCCCGCTTGAAGCGGCGGTGCACGCCGCCCAGGCTTTCGATGAAGGCGGTCAGGCCAAGGCTGGTCACGGAGTCGGTCACGATGGCGGCGCCGGGGTTTCTTTGCAGCTCGGCGGCGGCGACCAGCGCCACGAGCCGGTTGCGGTTCACGGGCGCGCCGTCGGGGCCGATGAGGGCCGCGCGGTCACAGTCCGCGTCGAAAATCACGCCAAGGTCAGCCCTGGCTTCGAGCACTGCCCGCCCGGCTGCCGCCATGGCGGCGCCATCCTCCGGGTTGGGGCTGTGGGCCGGGAAGCTGCCGTCGGGCCGCAGGTTTACGCTGCCCGTGATGTCGGCGCCGAGGGGCTTTAGAACGGATTCGGCGAAAAACCCGCCGGAGCCGTTGCCCGCATCGAGCACGATGCGTCTGCCGCGCAGCGGCTGGGCCTCGCCGGTTTCGGCGCGGATATAGTCGAGCAGGCCCTGGGCATAAAGCGGCAGAAAAGCGACGGTTTTACGCTGATTTTCATCGATTTTTCCTTGTTGAAGCGGCCGCAGATCGCAAAGCAGCGCTTTAACCGCCGAGGAGGGCAGCCCGCCGCCCTTCGTGATGAATTTTAAGCCGTTGCGCTCATAGGGCAGATGGCTGGCCGTCACCATGATGGAGCCGTCCGCAGAGAGATCTTGCGTGGCCATGAACAGGGCCGGCGTGGTCGAAAGGCCGAGATCCAGCACGGCCGCGCCCTCGCTCAAAAGGCCCCGCGCAGCGCCCTCGAGCAGCGCCGGGCCCGAAAGCCGCGGGTCGCGCCCCAGCGCAACGGCGGGGTTTGCGCAGCCGCCGGCCTTGAGCCTGCGCGCAAAGGCCGCAGCAGCCATCGCCGCGATTTCGGGCGTCAAATCGACGCCGGCACCCAGGTCAATCGCCGTTCCGCGGATGTCGCTCCCGCTTAAAAGGCCCAAATATTCGCTCAAAAGAAGCCCTCCCACCTGCTCTTTTCGCGCTCCGGCTCCTCGCCGAGCTTCCATGTTTCTTCCAACATGAATTGATAGACGGGCTTCAGCGCGAGGAAGCCCTTCGAAACCTGGTCAAGGAGCGCGGGGCGCAGCGCCTGCGCGCCGGTCTTTTCCTCGTGCTCAAAATAGAAGCCCTTGGCCGTGTAATAAGGGATGAGGCTTTGCGGCAGCCCGTTTGGCAGCTCGATGCGCTTATAGGGGCTGGTTTTCAGCGTAAATTCGCCGGTCAGCGCGGGGTCTTCGGCGATCGCCTGAAAGTCCCTTTGCCTGCGCGTGATGGCGGCCCGCAGGGCCTTGGCCCGGCGCGCGTCATCGTCATACCAGCCGGCGCCATAGCGCAGCGCTCCGCAGCCGATCTCGAAATAGAGCGAGAAGCACTCGCCCTTCGGGTTGCCCTGCCTGCGGAAGCCAATCCACATGTGGTCGCGGTAGGGGAGCTTGTCGCGGGTAAACCTCGTATCGCGCCGCAGCCTTGAAACGGCCTTCGAAGGCCTCAGCTCCATGTCCGCGTCCACTGCCCGCGCGGCGGGCGCCAAGCCCTCGGCGAAGGCATAGAGCGGGCGCTTGACGTCGCTTTCGTAGCGCTCGCGGTTCGCCTCGAAGAATTCGACGTTGTTGTTGAACGAAATCGCCATGAAGAACTCGAACATCGCTGTGGGGAAGCCCTGAAACTCCATTTTTTGCCCTCCAGCCCATGGTTGCGGCCCATGCCAAGCCTATTATAAGCTTTCGCCCCCAAAAAGGGAAGCGATGGCGGGCGAGGAAAGCCCGCGCGCCACATTTTTTAACTTCCTTACCCCAAAAAACGCCCGGCAAAAGGGCATGCTGAATTGTATTATGGGCGAAAAAAAGGGGGAGGGGGTAAAGACGAGGGCAAGGCCCTTGCCGCGCGGCAACGAAGGGATTGCGGCGCTTTGCGCCCGGCACAACACCCAGGACGCGAACGCCCTTGAGGGCTTTGCGGGCAAAGCTGGCCGCGCTGTGATCGCGGCCTTGGCAAGGCAGCCCCTGCGTGTAAAAAATCCCCGAATTTCGCCTGATGAAATCGATGAAACAATCCTTTTTACGAAGATTGCTTTTTCGGAAAGAATGGTCTATGATGGAGGCAATAGAAGCGGGCCTGTGCCCGCCGAAAACAGGGAGGCAAAGACCATGAATTTCTACACGAAGGAACAAGTCATCGCCCTGACCCCGCTTTGGAAGGGGGAGCGTTTCGACGACGGCCGCCCCAAGGTATCCGACGCGATTCTCGAGCGCTTCCGCCACATCATCCTGGAAGAAGCCTGGGACCCGATGAACATGAAGTATGGCTACCCCAAGACCTACCAGATGGGCCTCAAGCGCACCCATATGCAGCCCGAAAAAGAGATCCTCGTTGGCCGCGCCTATACCTGCGCCATGCTGCCGACGCGCCAGGATTATAATCAGGTCATCATGGATTACGGCACGAAGATGGGCTTTAAGGCGGGCCAGAACCAGTGGGTGGTCGATGCCCTGCAGCCAGGCGACGTGGGCGTGATCGACCTTTTTGGCAAGATTAAAGAGGGCACCTTCGTGGGCGGCAACCTCGCCAAGGCGGTGGCCTACAACACCAAAGGCGGCGGGCTGGTCGTCTGGGGCGGCATCCGCGACGTGGGCCAGATCCGCGAGCTGGACGAGCTGCAGATCTATTATGTCGATGACGACGCTTCCGGCATCCGCGACGTGACGCTTTCCACCGTGAACGGCCCCGTGCGCGTGGGCGACGCGACCTGCCTGCCCGGCGATGTGGTCTATGCCACCGCGCAGGGCGTGCTGTTCATCCCGCCGCACATCGCAGAAGAAGTCGTCGCCGAGGGCGAAAAGACCCACTTCAAGGATGAGTTCTGCTTCCAGCGCCTCGATGAGGGCACCTACCGCATCCACGAGGTGCACTCCGTCTGGCGCAAAGACATTTTCGAGGACTTCCTCAACTGGTTCAAGACCGCGCCGAGCACGAAGAATTTCCAATACCTCACTTTCGAAGAGGACCGCGAGCGCATCGAGAAGTGGTGGGCGGAAAATTCCGCTGCCAAGAACAATGGCGATTACGTCGTCATTTAATTGCCCGGGTCACTTTTGGAAAGGGCGCCGCTCCCCGTTGCCGGGAAGCGGCGCCTTTTTATTCCCTTCGCCTTTATGCTTTTTTTGTGGCTCTTATCGTCGAAATCCTCTCTGAAAGGACGAGGAATTCTTCATTGCAGTAAATATCTTTCCCTTTTCTCATAAAAACGGCGTTTCCTCCCTAAAATAGAGTTAGACAATCTTTTTTAAGGTGGGAAAAGCATGCGCCTTGACGCTCTCGACTACCTCAAGCGAATGCGCGACCTTCGTGAGGACCACGACATGACCCAGGCCCAGGTCGCGCGCTTGCTGGGCACCTCCCAGACGATGTACGCTCGCTACGAGCGCGGCGTAAACGAGCTGCCGCTCCGCCATTTGGTCACGCTCTGTAGATGCTATAAGGTTTCTACGGATTATTTTCTTGGCTTTTCGGCGAAAAAATGAAGGAAACGCCGCCTCCTTGACGAATCTCTTCAATAACAATATGGATTGGACAAGGAGTGGCTCAATATGAACGCGATGACGAAGCGCGAGCGCGTGCTCAAAGCCTTCAACAACCAGGCCGTAGATCGGGTTCCCGTTGGTTTTTGGTTCCATTTTCTTGGCGAAGAAGAATTAAGCCAGGCGCTGACGCACCCGCAGCTCCGCCTTTTGGAGCAAAACATCAGCGCGCACCAAAAATATATCGGGGACTTTGAGCCTGATTTCGTCAAGATCATGTCTGACGGCTACTTTCTTTACCCGAGGGTGAGCGAGATCGCCCCCCAAACCGCGGCCGACCTCTATCGCTTCAAGCCGGTCGGCGCCGATCACCCTTGGATCCGCGATCAGGTCAAAATCGTCAAGAGCGTGGTCGAAAAGCTTGACGGCGCTTGCTGCTTTTATAATCTTTTCGCCCCCGCGAATATCCTGCGCATCAACATCGGCTACGAGCCTTTTTTCCGCATCTGGAATGAGGATAAGGCTGCCGTGGCCTTCGCCGCGGGCGTCATCGCGGAGGATCTTTCGCTGCTGGCTAGGCTCGCCATCGAAGAGGGCGGAGCCGACGGCATCTATTTGAGCGTGCAAAACCCCGAAAACCACATTTCTCCGGCCGATTACTCCGAGTTTATCGCCCCGAGCGACAAGGCGGTTCTGGCCGCCGCGAACGCGCTCACGCCCAATAACATCCTGCATTGCTGCGGCTATGGCGACAACAAGAACGACCTGAGCATTTGGAAGGACTACGACGCCAAGGCGGTCAACTGGGCTACGGCCATCGAAGGGGTTTCCCTGGCCGAAGGGAAGGCGCTCTTTGGCGGCAAGGCGGTCATTGGCGGGTTCGACAACCGCGCGGGCAAGCTCCTTCACAAGGGGGGCCGAGCCGAAATCGAAGCCGAAGTGGAAAAAATCCTTTCTGACGCGGGCAAAATCGGCGTCATCTTGGGAGCGGACTGCACCGTACCCCCGGATCTTGGCCGCGAGCGCTTCGACATCGTGCGCAACAAGGCCATCGCCTTGGGCTAACCGAACCCTGAGAAATCACTTAAAAGAGCCCGGCCGAGCGAAGCTCGGCCGGGCTCTTTTAAGTCCGTGGAAGGCATTTCGCAAGCGGAATGCCCTTGAATGAAGGCGCTCAGGGCTTTGCCTTCGCGCCAAGGGCGAGGGAGCAACTCCCTCGCACTCCCTCAGGGGCAGGCAGCCCGTTTTAGGCGGCGATTCGCCGAGCGCCGGCGCTATCTCCGCCCGGAAAGGCGCAGGCTGCGGCTATAGCCCTCAAAGCCCATGGCTTGCCAAAAGGCTAGGCCGCGCGCGTTGCCTTCGAGCACCTCGAGCTGCAGCGAAGTGAGCGAAAGCTCCCGAAGCAACGCGCCGAAGGCTGCGCGCCTTAGCCCCTCGCGGCGCCGCTCGCGGCAGATGAAGAACTGCCGCAGGTAGGGAGGCGCTTCATTGAGGCGCAGCAGGGCGTAGCCTATGATTTTCCCCTCGTCTTCGAAGAAAAACGCGCTATTCGCCTTGAAGAAAGCCCTGCATGCGCTGGGCCAATTCCTCGGCGCTCATGGGATTTGGGCTGCCCTCATCCTGGATGAGCTGGCGGTTCATCAGCGCGAGCCTGCCGCAATCGGCAGCTTCGCAGCGCGCCAAGCCAATCATTGCCCGCGCACCGCGGCCTTGATGCGCTCAAGAGCGGTTTGGAGCCTCGACCTTTGGGTGGCCAGGTTCAGGCGGAGAAAGCCCGAGCCGCCTTCGCCGAACTGGATGCCAGGCGAAACCCAGAGTTTCGCCCGCTCGCGCATCAAGGCTTCCAGGGCCTCGTCATCCAGCCCAAGGGCGCTGAAATCGACCCACTGCAGGTAGCTGCCCTGCAATTCGTCCGCCTTGATTTCGGGAAGCTCAGCCTTGAAAAAGCCCTGCACGAGCTGGGCGTTGCCCTGCAAATAGGCCAGCAGCTCATCTAGCCAGGGCCCGCCGGCACGGTAGGCTGCCTCGCAGGCGATGAAGCCATAGAGCGAACCGCCGTGCAGGCCCAGCCCTTCGCCAAAGCGAGCGAATTGGTCCCGCAGACCCGGGTTTGCGATGAAGATATTCGAGGTGCCAAGGCCCGCGAGGTTAAAGGTCTTGCTCGGGGCGGTGGCGATCACGGAATTGTTGAGATGCTCGCCGCCGAGTGAGGCGAAGGGCGTGAACTCGTGGCCGGGCAGGATGAGATCGCCGTGGATCTCGTCGGAAACAACGACGACGCCGTGCTTGAGGGCCAATTCGCCGATGGTCTTAAGCTCTTGGCGGCTATAGACCTTGCCGATTGGGTTGTGCGGGTTGCAAAGAATGAAGAGCTTCACCCTGCGGCGCGCGAACTTGGCTTCGAGGTCGTCAAAGTCGATCTCGTAGCGGCTCTCAACGCGCCGAAGCGGGCTGGTGACGAGCTGGCGGCCGCTGTTTAGAATCGCGCGGGGGAAGGGATGGTAGACCGGCGGCTGGATGACGACCTCGTCGCCGGGCAGCGAAAGCGCCTGCACGGCCAGGTGCAGCGCGTTCACCACCCCCGAGGTGGCGATCAGCCAATCCTCCTTTAGTTCGTAGCCCTGGCGGGCCTTGAACCAGCCCTGCAGCGCGGGGAAGTAGTTCTCGGGCAGGCGGTCGTAGCCATAGAGGTTGTGCGCGGCGCGCGCCGCGATCGCCTCCTGCACCACGGGCGGGCTTTCAAAGTCCATATCCGCCACCCAAAGGGGCAGCAGCTCCGGGTCGGCCCACTTGCCGCTGCGCGTCGCGCTCCGGTCGATTGGCTTGTCGAAATCAAACGCCATGGTCATATTCCCCCTTATATCCGCGCGGATCGGCCCGCGCATAAGAAACGTTACGCGCTGCGCGCCGCCCTGTTTAGCGCGCCCGAGTGGAGAATCTCGTCAAGCGCGCCGAGCAGCGCGCGGTTTTGCTCCCTGGTGCCGACGGAAATGCGGTTGAACTCGAAATTGCGGATGAGGATGCCGCGCGCTTGCAGCGCTTCCAGCAGGGCGCCCGCGTCAAGGCCGGTTTTGAAGTAGAGGAAGTTCGTCGAAGAGGGGTAAACCGCCCAGCCATAGCCCCTGAAGCGCTCGGCGAGCATTTCGCGATCCTCAGTGATGGAATCGTAGATGAAGCGCTGATAGCTTTCGTCTTCGAGCGCCGCGATGGCGGCCGCCATGGCCAGGCGGTTGACCGAACTGAGCGCCCCGCCGCGCGATAAGCAGGCGATGAGCTCGGGGCTTGAAACGCCGTAGCCGATGCGCAGCCCGGCCAGGCCGTAGAGCTTGGAAAAGGTGCGCACGACGATGAGGTTGGGGTGCCGTTCTATGTTTGGGATCATGGACTTTTTGCGCTCCGGGTCGGTGGCGAAGTCGAGGTAGGCTTCATCCACCATCAGGATGACCCTTTCGGGCACTTTTTGGATGAAGGCCTCCAATTCCGCCGTATTTTCGGCTACGGAGCTTGGATTGCCCGGGTTGCAGAGCATGATGAGCTTGGTCTTGCCGCCGATGGCGGCAAGCGTGGCGTCCAAATCCTGCCTTAAATCCTCCCGCACGGGGATGGTCACGATCTTTCCATCGTTGCGGGCCACGACCATGGGATATTGCTGGTAGGGCATCGACGAGAGGATGACCTCGTCGCCCGGAAGGATGAAGGTATCGCCAATTGCGTTGAGGATGCCCGAAGCGCCCGCCGAAATGGCGAGGCCTTGCGGCGTGACGCCGTGCTTTTGAGCGATTGCCCGGAGCAGTTCGCCCTGGCGATCCGGATATTGGAAGGCGTGGGATTTCGCCTCGCCGATCATGGCTTCGATGGCCCTTGGCGAAGGGCCGTACTGGTTTTCGTTCATGCTCAGCTTGGTTACGGAGCTTAGGTTATATTTCTTCATCACATCCGCGGCGGCCGCTGAGGGCCGAAAGAGCGGCATGGCCAAAAGCGCGGGTTTGATGAGCGATTCGAAGTCAGGCATGGTTTTTCCTCCTTGCGGGTGGAAGGCCCCGAGGGGCGAATCCCTTCGCCCCTCGGAAACAAAGTAAACAGATAGGCTTACCACGCTTTGTTTGATTGTACGCGAGCGCCTGCGCGAAGTCAAGCAAAAAGTTTAGTCCGCGAGGGTGGCGTATTTATAGAACGGGGTGTTGCGGCTGGGGTTGATGACGATATTTCCAAGTTTTGGGCTGCGCAGCGTCACGCCAATGCCGGCCAGCGTCGGGATGAAGGCGAACTCCTCCGCGACGAGAACCTTTTCCGTATCGTGCAGGAGCTGGAAGCGCTTCGAGGGCTCGCCTTCGCGCTCGGAAAGGGCCAGAAGCTCCTCGTACTTCGCGCTGGCGACGCCGCTGTCGTTATAGCTGGCGCTGGCCGTGTACATGCTCAGGAAGGTCGTCGGATCCGCATAGTCCGCAGTCCAGCGCATGCGGCAAATATCGAAATCGCCGGCCCTGCGGTCCGAGATGTTGACCTGGTACTCCTGCGCTTCGAGGTTGACCGTGATGCCCAGGTTCTGCTTCCATTGCGCCTGCATCGACTGCGCGATGGCAGCCTCGACCTCCATGGCAGGGTATTTGAAGCTCAGCTCCGGGAAGCCCTCGCCGCCCGGGTAGCCGGCCTCAGCCAGGAGCTGCTGCGCCCGCTCGATATTCAGCGCCAGCAAGGGGTCAACCTCTTCGCCCCACTTTTTGCCTTCGCCGCCGCCGAGCTTGCTGGTCATGTACCTGGCGACGAAGAAACTCGTGGGCTCGTAGCTGCCCTTGCCCGCCGAGGCCGCGATCGCGTCGCGATCAATTGAGATAGAGAGCGCCTCGCGCACCAGCGGGTTGCTGAGGGGCTCGCGGTCCCAGTTGAGCAGGGTGTAGTAGCTCGTCATGCTCGGCAGGATGACCAGATCGTCCTCGCCCTCATACTCTGCCAGAACCGTGTAGTCCGCGCTGGTCACGTCCACCTCGCCGGTCTTATACGCGCTGATGGCCGACTGGGTATCCGCGATGGCGAGCAGCTTGATGGAATCCAGGCTGATGCGCTCCTTCTGCACGTAGTAGGGGTTCTTCTTTAGCAGGATATACTGCTCGGGCACATACTCGGCCAGGTAGAAGGGGCCGTTGGCCAGGCTGCGCGCCGGGTCAAAGCACCAGTCGCCGTTGGTTTCGGTGGCCTTTTCGGCATGAGAAGGGTAGAAAACGGGCAGAAAGAGCAGGTCGAGGAAGTACTGGCAGGGTTCCTCCAGCGTGATGACCAGGGTCTTGTCATCCGGCGCGGAAACGCCTAAGGTATCGGGGTCGGCGCTGCCCTCATAGATGGCCTTGCCGTTCTTGACCTTAAAAAGGAAGTCGGAATAGCCCGAGCCGCAGGCGGGATCAAGAGCCCTTTTCATGGTGTTGATGTAGTCCGCGGGGGTGCAGGGGCTGCCGTCGGACCAGGCCGCGCCCTCGCGGAAGTGGAAGGTGAAGACCGTATTGTCTTCATTGATGTCGCAGCTTTCGGCGATGATATAGTCGTAGGAGCCGTCCGGCGCCAGCTCGACCAGCGGAGCCAGCGCGTAGGCCGCGTAGCCCCAGTATGTGATCGAGGAATTGCCCGCGGGGTCCAGGGTGCCGGTTTCAGGCTCCATGCGTATGGTGATCTCCCTTTCGCCTCCGCCCGAGGGGGAGGCGGCAGCGCCTGCCGGGCTTGTTTCGGGGGCCTGTGCGCCGCCGCAGGCGGCCAAGCTCAGCGCGAGCAGGGAAAGGATCAAAAAAACGCTCAAAAGCTTTGCAAAACGGGTCATTTTCGAAAACCTCCTCGTAAGTGTTTATTCTCCGCGCCTATTTTAGGCGTTTGCGGGCGGTTGGGCGGGGGCTTTTTGGGGAAGGGAGGCCAGGCCTTTGCCCCCGCGCTCGCGGATGCGCCACTGCTCGTAGAGGAAGCAGGAAACCTTGCGGTTTTCCAGCTCGAAGCTCGGCGGCTGAATGGCCGCGCAGACCTCCATGGCATAGGGGCAGCGGGTGACGAAGGGGCAGCCCTTTGGCGGATGGATCGGGCTTGGGATCTCGCCCTCCAAGAGGATGCGCTTCTTTAAGTGGGCCGCCCTAGGGTCCGGAATCGGCTCCGCCGAGAGCAGCGCGCGGGTGTAGGGGTGGAGCGGGTCGTGGTAAACGTCGTTCGAGGGGCCGGTTTCCACCATGTGGCCCAGATACATCACCCCGATGCGGTGTGAAATGTGCTTGACCATGCCCAAATCGTGCGCGATGAAGAGGTAGCTGATGCCGCGCTCCTTCTGGATGAGTTCCAAAAGGTTGATGACCTGGGCCTGGATGGAAACATCAAGCGCCGAGATCGGTTCGTCGCAGACGATGAACTCAGGGTCGAGGCTCAGCGTCCGCGCGATGCAGATGCGCTGCCTCTGCCCGCCCGAGAACTCATGCGGGTAGCGGCGGATATGGTCTGGCTTTAGGCCCACCAGCTCGAGCAGTTCCTGCACGCGGCGCGTGGCCTGGGCCTTCGTGCAGAGCTTGTGGATCTGCATGCCTTCGCCGATGATCTCGCCCACGGTCAGGCGCGGGTTGAGCGAAGCGTAGGGATCCTGAAAGATCATCTGGATTTTGCGGCGGTAGGGCAAAAACCCCCTGCGCGAGAGCCTGGCCAGATCCTTGCCGCAGTAGAGGATCTCGCCCGCCGTGGGCTCGTAGATGCGCAGCAGCGTGCGCCCGAGACTGGACTTGCCGCAGCCGCTCTCGCCCACAAGGCCCAGGGTTTCGCCCTTTGCGATCTCGAAGGAAACGTGGTCTACGGCCTTGACTACCTGCGTGCCTTTCAGGCCGCGCTTGAGCTCAAAATACTTGCACAGGTCGGTGACCTCCAAGAGCTTTTCAGCCACTGACTTATCCCTCCCGAGCGGCGCTCAGCGCCAAATTTTGGGCTTCGGCTTCGCTTGGGGCCCTTTTCGCCGCGGCCGGCGTGGGAACCGTGATGAGCGAAGCATCCATGGAGTTTTGCCAGCAGAAGCAGCGATGCGTGCCCGAAAAGGAGCTTTCGGGCGGCTCCTGCGCGGCGCAGATGCGCAGGGCTTCTTGGCACCTGGGCATGAAGGCGCAGCCCGCGGGCAGCTTCAGCAGGTCCGGCGGCGTGCCGGGGATGGGCCGCAAGGGCTCGTTGCCATCCTTTTCGGAATTGTTGATGCTGCCCAGCAGGCCCCTGGTGTAGGGGTGCTTGGGGTTGTAGAAGATCTCTTCCGTCAGGCCCTCTTCCATCACCCGCCCGGCATAGAGGATGGCGATCCGGTCGCAAAGCGTGGCCACGACCCCCAAATCGTGGGTAATCATGATGACCGCGGCGCCGCTTTCATCGGTGAGGGTCTGGATCAGCTCCAGGATCTGCGCCTGCACGGTTACGTCAAGGGCGGTGGTGGGTTCATCCGCGATGATCAGCTTGGGCTTGCAGGCCAGCGCGGCCGCGATGATGATGCGCTGCCGCATCCCGCCCGAGAACTCGAAGGGGTACTGCTCCAGCCGCTTTTCGGGGCTGGGAATGCCCACCTGGCGCATCAGCTCGATGGCGCGGATCCGCGCTTCCTCCCGCGAGCAGTGGATATGGGCTAAAATGCCCTCGCAGATCTGGGTGCCGATCTTCAAAACGGGGTTTAGGAAGGTCATCGGGTCCTGAAAGATCATCGAGATCTCGCCGCCGCGCAGCTTGCGCATCTTTTTTTCGTACTCGCGGCGTTTTTTCTTCGTGTTAAGCTCCGAGGGGGAAATATCGCGGCCGCCAAAGAGGATCTCCCCCTCGGGGATTACGCTGTTTTCCCCCAGCAGGCCCATCAGGCTGAGCATCGACACGCTCTTGCCCGAGCCGGATTCCCCGACCAGCCCGAAAACCTCGCCGGGCGAAACCCTGAAAGAAACATCGCGAAGGGCCTTCACCGTGCCCTGGGCGGTCTGGAAGTGGGTGCTAAGGTGCCTGATCTCTAAAAGGCTCATGCAGGGAACGCTCCTTTCGTTATTTGCTGCGGGGGTTCAGCGCGTCGCCGATGCCCTCGCCCAGGAAGTTCAGCGAGAAGATGGTCAGCGAGATCGAGAGCGTGGGCCAGAGCATCTGCAAGGGGTAAAGGGTGATGAACTCCCGCGCGCTTTGGCACATCGAGCCCCAGGAGGCCAGCGGCGCCGAGATGCCCACGCCCACGAAGCTCAAAAAGGCCTCGGTAAAGATCGCCTGCGGCACCAGGAAGGTTAGCTGCACGATGATCGGGCCGATCGCGTTGATCATCAGATGCTTAAAGAGGATGCGGCCGTCGCCCGCGCCGAGCACCAGCGCGGCCATCGAAAATTCCTGCTGCTTCAATGAGATGATCTGCCCACGCACCTGCCTGGCCATGCCGATCCAGCCGGGGATGCAGATGCCGATGAGGATGGACTTGGTGTTGGCCCCGAGCGCCATCATGATGAGGATGACATAGAGCATCGAGGGCACCGCATAGATGATATCGACCGCGCGCATGATGATCAGATCGACCTTGCCGCCCGCGTAGCCCGAAATGCCGCCCAGCACGCAGCCGATGACCAGGTTGATCAGCGCGCTGGCAAAGCCGATGAACAGGCTGATTCTCGCGCCGTAGCAGAGCCTGACGAAGAGATCCCTGCCGAACTTATCCGCCCCGAGCCAGTGCGCGGCGGAAGGCGGCGCGTTGACGAAGGCGGGGGACTGCCCATCGTAGCTGTAGGGCACGAGGAAGGGCCCAAACAGCGCCAACGCGGCGAAGAAGACGAGGATGGCCAGGCCAAACACCGCGCGCTTGTTGCGAAGGAAGCGCGCCGAGGCCTCGGCTAGAAAGCCCTTGGACTCAACGGCGATAAACTCGCTGTTTTGCAGCTCAGGCTCGATGGGTTCAAACCAAAAGCCCTTTTTGGGGGTTTCCATTGGGGGCACCTCCTTGTTTAATCGTTGAGCTTGATGCGCGGATCCACGACCGCGCAGAGCAGATCCACCACGAGGTTCGCGACGATGATCACCCCGCCGATGAAGATGGAAAGGCCTAAAACCAAGGTGTAATCGCGGTTTGAGATGGCGCTGACGAATTCCTTGCCGATGCCGGGGATGGAAAAGAGGCTTTCGACCACGAAGGAGCCCGTGAGCAGGAAGGCGATCGCCGGGCCGAAGTAGGTGATGACGGGCAGAATCGCGTTTTTGAGGATGTGTTTGAGCGAGATCTGCCAGGGCCGCAGGCCCTTGGCCCGGGCCATGGTTACGTAGTCCATCTGCATGGCCTCTGAGTAGCTGCTCTTGACGAGCCTGGAGATCGTGGCAATCGGCCCGAAGGCCTGCGCGATCACCGGCAGGATGTAATGCTTGGGGCTGGTCAGCCCGACCACCGGCAGCGCCTGCAGCCAGGCCCCGAACACCACGATGAGCAAAAGAGCGGTCACGAAGCCCGGCAGGCTGACGCCCAGCGTCGCGTAGGAAACCAGAAGCCCGCGGATGAAGCCGCTCTTGGTGCTGGCCTGCCAGATGCCAAGGCCGATGCCCACGACGGCGGCCAGCAAAAAGGCCAAAAGCCCGATTTGCATCGTGGCCGGCATGCCCCTGCCGATTAGCGTGACCACGGAGATGTTCTTCTTGTAAGAGATCCCCAGGTCGCCGTGCAGAACCTTTTCTAAATAGAGCAGGTATTGGTTGAGCAGCGGCTGGTCAAGGCCGTACTCCTTCTCGAGCGAAGCGATCATCTGGGCTGAAACGTTTTCGGCCTCGAAGGGGCTGCCCGGCATCAGCCGAACCAGGAAGAAGGTCACCGTGATGAGCACGAACATGGTCGCCACGCCGACGAGAACCCGCTTGAGGATGGTTTTGAGCATCTTGGCTCCCCCCTATGCTTGGTTTGGAAACAAAAAGGCGCTGCCAGGGGCCTTGCGGCCCCGTGCAACGCCATTGTTGACGAGAGATGATGAAGAATGAAACCCTAATCCTGCCCCCGTTCGATCTGGGGGCGTCCATTTTTGCGCTTTTTCCCAAAAACCAGTTCCCTGATCAGGCCTTTGTCGTGGATGGCCTCCCCCTCTTCCAGGGACGAGAGACGCCGCATCTCGCGGTAATATAAGAAGCCGACCACCAGCAGCGAGAGGCAATCCGAAACCGGGTTTGCGTAAAAAACGCCGTCCAGACCGAAAAAGCGGGGGAAAATCAGCAGGCCTGGGATGAGGAAGACACCGCTGCGCGAGAGCGAAACCAGCGTGGCTACCTCGGGCTTGCCGATGCCCGAAAAGTACATCGACACGAGCATCTGGAAAATGCCAAAGAGCAGAAAGGGCTTCGAAAGGCGCATGGCGCTCGCGCCAAAGCGCAGAAGCTCGGGGTCTGCAATGCCAAAGAAGCGGAAGATCGGCTCCGGAGCCAGCATGGCGAGCAGCCAAATGCCGATGGCGAAGATGAAGCCCAGGCCCTGTGAGAGCAGCGAGGCCTTTCGCACCCTGGCGAAACGCCGCGCGCCGTAGTTATAGCTGATGATGGGCGAGGCCGCCTGGTTTACGCCCATGCCCAAGGTAACGACGAAGCCATCGAGCGTGGCGACGACCGTGAAGATAGAAAGGGCCAAGTCGCCGCCGCGGCCGCCGCTCAGGGCGTTGAGCCGGGCATCGAGGGCACCGAAATTTTGCAGGGCTCGGTTGATGATGAGGTTATAAACGAAGCTCAGCATCTGGAAGATCGAAGGGGCGATCCCCATCTTGGCGATCGAGAGCATTTGCCAAAGGCTTGCGGCCTTCAGCCCCAGGAAGCGGAGCGGGCTTTTGCCAAAAGCGAAGTAGGCGATTGAAACCAGCGCGCCCACCGTTTGGCTGGCCACCGTAGCCATGGCCGCGCCGCGCACGCCCAGCGAAAGGGGCATGCCGGCGACGACGACGAAATTCAGCCCCACGTTGACGAAGGCGCCGATGAGGGTCGCCATCATCGAATACCGTGTATTGCCCTGCGCCCGGATGACCGAGGCCAGCCCCACGTTGATGAGATTGGGCACCTGGCCCCAGGCCGTGATCTCTAAATACTCCACCGCATAGCCGTAAATTTCGCTGCCCGGCGCGGCGCCGCAGGCGGCGACCAGCTGATGCTTGAAGAGGAGGAAGACCGCGCTTAAGATGCCCGCCATCCCGACGGACTGCAGCACGATGTTGGTAAAGAGCCTGTCTGCCCGCTCGCGGTCGCCGCGCCCAAGGCTTAAAGAGAGCATCGAGGCGCCGCCCACGGTGATGAAGAGGCTCAGCGCCGTGACGATGTTGGTGATGGGGTTCATCACCCCAAAGACGCCAAGCGCGCTGGGGCCCACGAAATCCCCGACGAACTTGCGGTTGATGTTCATGTAAAGGAAGGCGGTCAAGGAGCTGAGGATGCCCGGCCCCGCCATCGAAAGCAGGAGGGGCAGCAAGGCCTGGCTGCCCATTCTTGCGGCGCCGTCCGTGATTTTTGCCTTGGCCATTCCTTTCGCCCCCTTATCCTTGTGCCCTATTCGGTTTCCTAGTTGACGACGCTCGTCGGGTGGCCCTCAAGCCAGTTTTTGAAGTTCTCTACCGCCACCCGGATGGTGCGCAGCCTGGCCTCCGCCGGCGCCCAGGCGATATGCTGGGTTATGCGGGTGTTGGGCAGGGCCATGATGGGCGCGGGCGCCTTCAGCGGCTCGCCTGCCAGCACGTCAAGCCCCGCGGCATAGACCTTGCCGCTCTTTAGGGCTTCGATCAGATCGTTTTCGTCGATGAGGGCGCCGCGCGCGGTGTTGATGAGGATGACGCCGTCCTTCATCCTGGCGATGCTCTCTTTATTCACGATTCCCGCGCTCTCTTTGCTGAGCGGCACGTGCAGCGAGATCACGTCGCTGCGTAAGAGCAGTTCGTTCAGGGGAACCTGCTCGATGAAATCCCACTGCGGGCCCTGTTTTTTCGTCCTCGAGCAGCCGATGACCTTCATGCCCAGGCCCACCGCCATCTGCGCGGCTCGAAGGCCGATGCTGCCCAAACCCCAGACGCCGAAGGTCTTTTCATACAGCTCGATTTGCCGGCTCACCACCCGCATCGGCGGGCGGCCGGCCTCTTGCGGCGGCAGGGACCAGACCTTGTTGCGATAGAAATCATCCTGCCCGGCGATGTTGTGGCAAAGATCTAAGAGCAGGGCGATGGCGTACTGCGCGATGGTCCAATCCCCATAGATGGTGTTGGTGACGGTCAGGCCGCGCGCGCGGGTCAGATCGTTGTCGATTGCGCCAAAGCCATGCCCGAGGGTCGCGATGTATTTGAGCTTCGGGTGCCTGCCGAGGAATTCTTCGCTGATGGCGTGATCGCGAATCCACATGCCCAGCAGCGCGTCCGCGTCGCCAATCAGTTCGTCTATGCCCTCCATGCCGGGCGGGTTGTGGAAGACGAGTTCATCCACGCCGGGAACGGCGGCGAACCGCCGCTTCCATTCCGCGATTAATTCCTCGCGCCTTGGCTCCCCGCCGATTGCCTCCTGCTGAAAGACGACCACCTTCATACCCTTACATCCTCTCAATGCCCCTGATTTTTGCTAAAAAACGGGGATAAGAGCCGCGTAAAGCCGCGGTTTCTTATCCCCGTTGATAACCTTTGCCCACCCGCCCTGGCGCCGGGGTCTCCCGGCCGGCCGAAGCGATTACTAGCATAATATGCACCCGCCGGTGACTTGTCAAGCACCAAATGCCGGGCTTTTGCGATTGTTTACATAGAGCTCGCCCAAGGTAAAGCGCTCGGCCGGCAAATAAGGAGGGGCTTGACAAGCGGCGATTCCTTCCGTATGCTTTGGGCAAGCGGCAAGGGAGCCTGAGGGCGTCCCTTGCTTTTTCTTACCGCACAAATTAAGGAGGTTCCCACGATGGACTACGCTTTTTCGGCCAGAATGCGCGCGCTGAGGCCCTCTGCCATCCGAGAGATCATGAAGAACTTCAACTCCCCGGATCGGATCATGCTCGCGGGCGGCAACCCGGCGGCCGAATCCTTCCCGCTGAAGGAGATTCGCGAGCTTTCGGCCGAAATCCTCACGGATAAGGCCAACGAGATATTCCAATACGGCGTCAGTGAAGGCTACGTTCCGCTGCGCGAGGCCGTTTTGGCCAGGCTTTCGGGGCAGTTTAGCCTTCCCCAAGGGGCCGGGAACGAGCTCGTTATCACCTCGGGCTCACAGCAGGCGGTGGATTTGACCTGCCGTGCCTTTCTCGACGAAAATGACGTCGTGCTCTGCGAGGATCCGAGCTACATGGGCGCCCTGAACATCTTCAGGTCCTATAACGCAAGGCTGGTCGGCGTCCGGGGTTCCTCGGACGGACTCGACCCGGAGCACCTGGAAGAGCTTTTGAAAACGGAGAAGCGGGTAAAACTCCTCTACGTCATTCCAAACTTCCAAAACCCCTCGGGCGTGACCACCTCGCTCGAAAAGCGCAAGGCGATCTATGCCCTTTGCAAAAAGTACGGCATAGTCCTCATCGAGGATAACCCCTATGGGGAGCTGCGCTTCAAGGGCGAGGCGATTCCGCCCATCAAATCCTTTGACGACGAAGGCCTGGTGGTCTATTGCGGCTCTTTTTCGAAGATTTTTTCGGCCGGCATCCGCATTGGCTTCAGCTTTGCGTCGCCCGAGATCTCGCGGCGCATCGCCCTTGGTAAGCAGGTCGCGGATGTGCACACCAACAGCTACGCCCAGGTGCTGCTGCACGCCTTTATGCAAAAGCACGATTTGGATGCCCACGTGCGCGGCATTCAGGGCCTGTATCGGCAAAAAGCCGCGCTCATGCTCGAGGGCGTTCGGGCGAACCTGCCCGAATGCAGCTTTGTCGAGCCCGAGGGCGGCCTCTTCGTTTGGGTGCGCTCGCCTCGTGAAGACGCCTTCCCGTTTTGCGTGCTGGCCGCAAAGCGCAATGTGGCCATCGTGCCGGGCAGTGCCTTCGCCGTGAATCCGGATGCCCCCAGCCCCTCCTTCCGCCTGAACTTCTCAACCCCGAGCGACGAGCAGATGGAAAGGGGCCTGAAAATCCTTGGCGAGTGCATGAAGGAGTTCCTCAAAAGCTAACCCATTTCAAGAAAGAACCCGCATGAAAACGGGTTTTAGTTGGCAAAAGGGAGGCCCCCGCCGCGCAAAGCGCGGCGGGGGCCTACCTTTTGCCCGGGCCTGGCCCATTACCCGGCGTTCCGCCCCGGGCTTTGGCCCGGCCCGGGCGCCGCCCCCGCCCAACGCAGCG
>JAITGM010000039.1 GCA_031280685.1 Christensenellaceae bacterium | reverse complement strand
GAAGCTCCGGGCCCGCCCCCCGAGGGCGTAACTCGAGCGCCATCGCTGAGCTTGGCGCCGCATGCGATGGCTGCGCAACTGGCAAGGAGGGGCGTTTTTTTGTGGATTCAGGGCGATTTAATCTCGCTTTCGTTCGCTAGACGCTTCGTGTGGTTAGATCCCGCCCGTAGGCGGCGGGTCAGTGGAATATGATCGGCCTATCGGCGTTACGCGGAGCGGTAATTGCCTTAAACTTACCCTAGAGAGGGTGCGGGAGAGATGCTCTCCCGTCTGGAGACGAGCGGAGCGCGCGCCCAAACGCCGCGAAGGCGGCGCATGGCGCATCCCCGGGCGGCTATGCCGCCCGGGGATGCAAAAGGCTGGCAGCGAGCCAGAGCCCTCGCGAGCGCAGCCCGCGAGGAGGAACGAGGAGGGGAAACTTCACTTCGTTTCATACCAGCTTTGCCCAGTCTTCACGTCCGCGACGAGCGGGACGCTAAGGCTCGCTGCGGCCTGCATCTCCCTTTTCAGCAAGGCCGCCACGGCGTCGGCCTCGCCTCTTGGCGCATCCACAATCAGCTCGTCGTGCACCTGCAGGATCAGCCGCGCCGAAAAGCCCTCGGTCTCAAGCGCGCGGTGGACGCGCACCATAGCGATCTTGATGATATCGGCCGCGCTGCCCTGGATAGGGGTATTCATTGCGGCACGCTCGCCGAAGGAGCGGGTATTGTAGTTGGGCGAGCGAATTTCAGGGATCTCGCGCCTGCGGCCAAACATCGTGCTGACGTAGCCCTGCTCGCGCGCGAGTGCCACGCAGCGCTCCATAAAGGTCTTTACCGCTGGGTATTTGGCAAAATAGCGCTCGATGAACTCGGCCGCCTCGCGCCTGGAAACGCCGATGTTCTTCGCTAGCCCAAAGTCCGAAATGCCGTAGACGATACCGAAATTGACCGCCTTAGCGCTCGAGCGCATCGCGCCCGTCACCTCGTTTAAGGGTACGCCGTAGACCTGCGCGGCGGTGGAAGCGTGGATGTCTTCGCCGTTTTTGAAGGCCGCGATCATGTTCGTTTCGCCCGCCATGTGCGCCAGCACGCGAAGCTCGATCTGGGAATAGTCCGCATCGACCAAGAGGTTGCCTTCGCGCGGCACGAAGGCCTTGCGAATGACCCGGCCAAGCTCGGTGCGCACGGGAATGTTCTGCAGGTTCGGCTCGGCCGATGAGATGCGCCCGGTCAGCGTCACGGTCTGGTTCAGGCTCGTGTGGATGATGCAGTCGCGGCCCGAAAGCATCAAAAGCCCATCCACATAGGTTGATTTGAGCTTGGAAAGGCCGCGGTACTCGAGCACGGCGGGCACGACGGGGTGCAGGTCGGCAATCCCTTCCAAGACTTCGGCGTCGGTCGAGTAGCCGCTCTTGGTTTTCTTCCCTGCGGGCAGCTTTAGGGTTCCGAAAAGCAGCTCGCCCAGCTGCTTTGGCGAGTTGATGTTGAAGCTCTTCCCCGCCAGCTCGTAGATCCGCGCCTGCAGTTCCATCAGCTTGGCGCCGAACTCGGCCTGCAGGGCGCTCAGCGCTTCGCGATCGACCTGAAAGCCAAGCTGCTCCATCGCATAGAGCACATCAGCCAGCGGCAGCTCGATCTCCTCATAGAGCGGGAGCATGCCCAGCGATTCAAGCCCGGTTCGCATCTCGTCGCAGAGGGCGTAAAAGCCGCCCGGCGTCGGCGCGCGCCCACGGGCCGCCATCAGTCCCTCGGCGCTTTGCGCCTGGCCGGCCTTCAGCAGGTACGCGGCCAGCGCGGCGTCAAAGAGTTCGCCATTGAGTTCGATTCCCTGCCGCTTGAGCCTCGTGCGCAGGTTTTTTCCGTCAAAAACCCTCTTTCTTGCCCGCGAAACGAGCAGCGGGCGCAGGGCCTCGAAGGCCTGCGCGCCGTCAAGCCCCGGCTGCAAAAGATCTCCGCCGCCCAGGGCGATTTCGGCTGTAAAGCCATCGCCGCCCGCGATGAGCAGCGCGCCGCCTGCCTCAAGCAGCGACCATTCCCTCGCGGAGGCGCCCGCAAACGCCGCTTGAATCTCCTCGGGGGAAGAAAGGCGCAGCGGCGCCTTCCATCCATCGTCACAGGCCTTGGCAGGCTCTTCCCGGGGCGCTTCCGCTGCTTCGTCGCCCTTTGGCAGCCTTTCGGCCAGCGAAACAAAGCGCAGCTTCAAAAAAGGCTCCCGCGCGCTTTCGAGCGGCGGAGTGCGCATCGAGGAAATCTCGTCCTCAATCGGCACATCGCGGTTGATCGTTGCCAGCCACTTGCTCAAAACCGCCTTGCCGGCGTTTTCGCGCAGGCGCTCGCCCAGCTTGCCCTTGATGCTCGGCGCCGCTTCTAGCACATTTTCTAGGGTTTGGTGCTCTAGGATCAGCTTTTGGGCGGTCTTTTCGCCCACGCCGGGCACGCCCGGAATATTATCGGAACCATCGCCCATTAGGCCCTTCAAATCGGGCACTTGCCAAGGCGCTAAGCTATATTTTTCCTTTAAACTTTCGGGCGTGAGCCGCTCGGTTTCGGAGATGCCCTTGCGCGTCATCCAGACCTCGGTGTGCGCGTCAATCAGCTGGAAGGTATCCCGATCCCCGCTGACGATGACCGAGCGCAGGCCCTGCCCTTCGGCCCTTTTTGCCAGCGTGCCCAAAATGTCGTCCGCCTCGAAGCCGGCCAGCTCAAGCTTATGGATGCCGATGGCGTCCAGCGTTTCGCGCAGAAGGGCAAGCTGGGGGCGCAGTTCCTCGGGCATGGGCTTGCGCGTGCCCTTATATTCCTCGAACTTTTCATGCCGGAAGGTCTTTGCGTGGGCGTCGAGCGCCACGCAAAGGTATTCGGGCCGCGCTTCGCGCAAAACCCGCAAAAGCATGCTGAAAAAGCCAAAAACCGCGTTGGTGTACAGGCCGTCGGCGTTCGTCAGCGGCGGCATGGCGTAAAAGGCGCGATGCACCAGGGAATATCCATCGATGAGCAGCAAGGTTTCCACAAAAAGGCCCCCTTTACGCGGCGCCAGGCGCCGCTCACGCTATTGTACACCGCTTTGGCGAGGGGCACAACCGCAACGCGATGCGCAACGCCTTTCGCCGCCACCCTCGGCTCGCTTCCCGCCATCGCGAGGGAGCCCGAAGTGGGTTGAAGGCTGGAGTGCCGCGTCGTGAACACGTTGCGCAAGCGCAAAAAAGGCCGGTTTCGGCCTTTTTTGATGTATTTAGGCGACCTTTCGCCCCTTAAATGATCTGCCGGCTCAGGTCAAACTCTTCGGCCATGTGGCTGAGCTTGGCGCGCACGTAGTCCCGGTCGATTGCGACGGTTTCGGGCCCGCTTTCGCCCGCACTGAAGGCTAGATCCTGCAAGACGTATTCGAGCAGGGTGTGCAGCCGCCGCGCGCCGATGTTCTCTTTGGCTTCGTTGACGCGCACGCAAAGCTCGGCGATCTCGTCAAGCGCCTCTTCGCGGAACTCGAGCGCCACGCCATCCACGCCCAAGAGCATGGCGTATTGCTTAATCAGGGCGTTTTTGGGCTGCGTGAGGATCTGCCGCAGGTCGTCCACCGTCAAGGGCTGTAGATTGACCTGCACGGGGAAGCGCCCCTGCAGCTCGGGGATGAGGTCGCTGACCTTGGCCACGTGGAAGGCGCCCGCCGCGATGAAGAGGATGTGATCGGTGCGCACGGGGCCATATTTGGTGTTCACGGTTGAGCCTTCGACCAGGGGCAGAATATCGCGCTGCACGCCCTCGCGGGACACGTCGGGCTGGCCCGACTGCGCCCGCCCGGCGATCTTGTCGATCTCGTCGAGGAAGATGATGCCGTCCTGCTCCGCGCGATAGACGGCTTCAGACGTGGCCGCGTCCATGTCGATGAGCTTCTGGGCCTCTTCCGCCTTCAGGACGCGCCGCGCCTCCATGACGGAAACCTTGCGCAGCTTCTTCTTCTTTGGCATGAAGGAGCCGAGCATGTCGCTCATGCTCATGTCGGTTCCCGGGATGGTATCGCCAGGCTGCTGGTCTTCGACCTCGATTTCGATGATCTGCCCTTCTAAGTCCCCGGCAAGCAGGCGCAGGCGAAGCTCCTCGCGGCGGGTTTTGCGCCTTTCGTGCTCTTCGGGGGGAAGCTGCGGTTCGCGCGAGGGGGTCAAAAGCGCCTCGATCGGGTTTTGCGGCGGCTTTTTCACCGCGCCGCGCTCCTGCTCCAAAAGGGCGTCGAGAATGCGCTCCTGCGCGTTCTGCTCGGCCGCGTTTTCAACGTCCTTGCCCATCCTGTCTTTCACCAGGCGCAGCGAGGTTTCGACCAGGTCGCGCACCATCGAGTCCACGTCGCGCCCCACGTAGCCGACCTCGGTGAACTTCGTCGCCTCCACTTTCACGAAGGGTGCGTCCACCAGCTTGGCCAGTCGGCGGGCGATCTCGGTCTTGCCCACGCCGGTCGGCCCGACCATCAGGATGTTCTTTGGCGTAATCTCCTCGCGCTGCGCTTCTTCCAGGCGCGAGCGGCGGTAGCGGTTGCGCAGGGCGATGGCCACGGCGCGCTTGGCCTCCTGCTGGCCGACGATGTAGCTATCGAGCGCCTCCACGATCTGCCTTGGCGTGAGCTGCATGCTTGCCGTCCCCCTTTATACTTCTTCCACGCTGATGTGGTCGTTGGTGTATACGCAGATTTCCGCGGCGATCTCAAGCCCCTTTTGGGCGATCTCCCGCGCCGAAAGCTCTGTGTTGCGCGTCAGCGCCCGCGCGGCCGCCAAGGCGTAGTTGCCGCCAGAGCCGATGGCCAGAACTCCATCGTCCGGCGCGATGACCTCGCCCGTGCCCGAGATCAGAAGAAGCTCCTTGCCGTCTGCGGCGAGCAGCATGGCTTCGAGCCTGCGCATGGCCTTGTCCATCCGCCAGGTTTGGGCCAGTTCCACCGCCGCGCGGGAAAGATTGCCCGCGTATTGCTCGAGGCAGGTCTCGAATTTTTCGCTCAGGGCGAAAGCGTCGGCCACCGAACCCGCAAACCCCACCACGACCCTGCCGCCGTAGAGCCTTCGAACCTTCTTCGCCCCATGCTTCATGATGGTGTGCTCGCCCATCGTCACCTGCCCATCGCCCGCGATGGCGGTTTGGCCGCCGCGCTGCACGGCCAAAATCGTGGTCCCGCGAAAATTGCTCATATTTTCAACCTCCTAAAGCGTAACGCTCAAAATCCGGCGCCCCTTTTATCATACAGCCTTATTTTAAACGCGGCGTGAAGAAAAATCCAACAGTTTGTGAACTGCGGCGCGGCGGCGCCTTTGCGGAGGGGGATTCCGCCTCCCCCTCTAGCGGCAAGGCTTCCAGCGTAGCCAATTCGCTGTTATGAGATGGAGCAAAGAGCGGGCGGGTGCTGTGGTTCCCTCCATGTGCCCCCTAAAAAGAGGATAGCCGACCTATGCGCCAGGAGCGGAGCGGCAATCCAGAGAGGGGCAGCAAAGAGGAAGAACGCTGGATTGCTTCGCCGGCGCTCGCAATGGCGGGGGAAAGCATCGCATCGGTGGCCGATCAGCCCCGCGCGTTGCGTCGTCTATTTGTCGCTGCGCGACATTCCGAAAGCGGGCCTAAACAAAGGCAGCCCTCCTTAACTAAGGAAGGCCGCCGGATTGCCTCGCTGCCATTGCGAGAAGCGCAGGCGGCGCGGCAATGCAAGGACGACCGGGAGGAGATATGAAATAACCCGCGGGGGGCTGATCGCATCCATGGCCCCTTGTGAAGGCCTGGAGGGTCTACAAAAAGCGCAGCGATGCGGCGGCTTTTTGCAGCAGGTCCCGCTCTTCCTCGGTCGCGCCGCGGCTATAGAGGAAGACGAAGTGATACAGCCTGCGGTTTGGGCCTTTGAGGATGTAATGCCGCACGCTCTGGCGGAGCGCGGCGCCATCGCTCGCCTCATAGCTCAGCAAAAACGCATCGCTTTGGCCTAAAAAGGGGGTTTGCGCAATGGAAAGCCCATAGAGGGCCGCGCCCTGCGCGGCATAGCCCTTTTGTGCGGCTTCGGCGGAGGCATAAGCCGAGTCCTCGGGCCGGAAGCCTTCGCCCAGGGCCGAGAGGATGGTCAGCGTCGCCCTGGGCTCGCCGCCGCTCCGGCCGGGCCCGCCGCGCGCGACGCGATGAACCCCCTTGGGCAAGATGCTCAGGCTAAGTGCGCCGCCCTGCTCCTCGGCGAGGAGGGATTCGGGCCGCATCAGGCTCAGGCCAAGGCCCGGATAGGCCTGCCTCTCGCCCGCGCCGCCGGTAGCCGCGCCGTCTGTAAGGAAGTGGATATCGGGCCGCGTTTCACCGGGGAAAGGCTCCACCCGGAGCGCGCGCAGCCCAAAGGGCGAGCCTTCGTCGGCCAGGACGTCGATGAAGACGAAGCCCAGCGCGTCGCCTTTTGCGCTCAACTCAAATTCCAGGCGAACTTCGCCCGCCGTTTGGCCCGGGAAGGCCCCGCGCGCGGAAAGCAGGCGCAGCAACAGCCTGGGGCTTTGATTCGGCAAAAAAAGCAGGCCGCCGTTTTTTTCGTCTTGCTCAAGGTCAAAAAGGCCGGCCGGCTCCTCGTCGCCAAAGAGGACTCGCAGCGCGGCGAGCAAACCGTTTTCGATGAAAAGGCGGCCGTCCGGGCTGTTTTTTATGGCGGCGCTTTGGGCAAAAAAACCATGGTCAGCGCTGAGCAGGCGGCCGAGCAGCTCGCCGCCGCCCGGAACCCCATCGCGCAGATCGAGGGCTCGCCCTTCGCCTAGCGCCTTCTGCGCGAGCTGGCGCAAATAGGGCGCGGCACCGTCAAGGGCTTCCAGCTCTTGGCCAAGGAGGGCGCGGGCAGGGCCATCGGCCAGGGCGTCGAGAGAAAAGAGACTCTCGTAGCTTTCGCTCACGGGGGAAAGCTTGCGCGTCAGGCTTTGCCGAAGGGCTTGGCCGACCCCGCCGCCCAGGTTTTTCGCAAAGGCGCTCTCGCTGCTCCCGGCGGGCAGCAGCGCGCAGCCGCTTAACGAAAAGCAAAGCAAAAGCGCCAAGGCGAGTGGCAACGCCGGGTTTTTCTTTCGCATCGCGTTATTTGGTTCCTATTCCCTGTATCCCCCGCCGGAAGCCCAGCTCTCGTGCTCGATGAGGTTAATATACATGCGGGCTGGCCGCACGCCGGTCGCCTTCTCAAGAAGGGCGCTGATTTCGCGCACGAAGTTCTGCTTGTTCTCTTTGGGCGCGGCGCGGAAGAGCCGCACCTCGAGGTTCAGCGCGGGCGAAGCGTCGCCCATTTCGATGTAGGCACCGGTTACGATGTCCATCATGGTGTTTTCGCGGGTTTTCCCGGGGATGAGCGGCATTAACTTCCCGATTTCCTCGCAAAGGCCGTGCTTTTCATCGGCCGAGAGATCGCGGTTGACGCTGAGCTTCAAATAAGGCATGGGGAAATCCTCCTTTTTTATGAGCGGCGCGCGCAAACGGCGCGCTAGGGGCCGGTCTTCAGGCTGCCCTTCACGGCGGAAAAGAGCTTGAGCGCGCTTTCTTCGTCGTAGCTGGGGTAAACCACCGCGGCCAGCACGGTTTTTTGGCCTAATGCAAGCTTTTCGACGCGGCAGCTAAAGGGCACGCCCTCGTCGGAGCCAAAGTCGAAGCGCACGGAGCCATCGGCCAGGTGCTGGCTGGCGCCGGGCAGCTCGTCGCCAGCCAGCACCTGCCGCGCCGCGGCAAAAAGGGCCGCGTCGGCCTCCTCTTGGCTGTAGCCAAGGGCAAGGCTCTCTTGCAAGGGGGCGCTTACATCCTCAAAAAAGAGGCTGAGACGATATTTCCCGTCGCTGAGCAGCAGGGCTTCGCTGCTTTGGGCCTGGATCAGGAATGCTGGGTGCGCGGCGCGCAGGCCGCCAGCCGCGCTTTCCGCCGCAAAAAGCCCCGCCTCGCTGAAGGCGTAGCGCGGCCTTTCGATGAGCCTTGGCAAAAGGAGCACGATGCAGGCCAGGATGAGCGCGGCCAGGGCGGCGAGCGAGATGGCGCGCAGAGCCCTGCGCACCGGCGGGTAGCCCTGCTCCTCGGGCTTTTCGGCGATCGGTTCGCCGTCCCCGGGTTCCGCGGGCTCGGGTTTTTCTTCGGCCGGCGGCTCTGAAGGCGGTTCTGCGGCCGGCTTTTCAGCCTCAGGCGCGGCTTCCTGCTTGGCTTCGTCCTCGGTCAAGTCAAACACTCCCTAAAATTGCTCTTAATCTATAATCTAGCATACCAGAGGGCGGGCGCAAATGCAAGGCGGAGCCCCGTTTTGCAAAAACTGGGGGCCGTACTCGTGCCTTGCGGGCGGCCGGATTCCCGGCTATACTCAAAATATAAGGAAATTTGGTCAAAAAAGGGAGGAATCTCAATGCGCGCCGCCAAAACCGCCTGCCTCTTGACGCTTCTGCTCTGCCTTGCGCTGCAGCTTACGGCCTGCCTGGAGCCCCGCGAGGCGCCGCCCGCCACATGGCCGCCCACCGCGCCCGCCACCACGCAACCCCCCGCAGAACCTGCCGGCTGGGCGCTCTATCGCCCCATCGTCGAGGAGCACATCCGCAACATGGACGCCATCGCCGACGAGCGGATCGAGGGCATGGAGGCGCTGCGCGAAGCAGGCCTTTCGCTGGCCGGCATTGACGCGCTCGTCGTCCGGCCGGGCCAGGGCGGCAATTCCCTCCTTGTTATTCGCTATGTAGTCAGCGGCCATATGGAGGACTACAGCCCGCTGTACTTCCTCTATCGGCCAAGCGGCGAAGGCGAGCTGCCCAACCTGCCGCGGGTCGTCACGGGCGACTGGGATTATGGCCAGCTCAGCGAGAGCGCGGTGCTTTACAGCTACGAAAAGGGCGGGCAAACCCATTTTGCCGCCGTGGAACTTCGCTTTTGGCGCGAGAGCGACAATGGCTTTTCGCTTTTGGAGCTCGATCCCCAAACCCTTGAGGTGACCGGAACGCTTCTGGAAGCCGAGCTGCCGGATGCGTTTAACGACGCGGGTTATGAGGATTTCCCCATCGCACTCAGGGCCGCGAGGGTGCTCTTTGACGAAAAACTCGAGCCCTTTTTAAGCGCGGAGAGCATTGAGCTAAAGCCCCTGCGCGTTGAGGGCGCAAGGCGGATTCAGCCCGGCACCGCCTGGGCTGAGCTACCCGCCGGCGTGCTGAGCTGAGTTCTTCCCATCCTTCGCCTAGCTGCTGCGTAACAGTAAAAATGTGATATACTAGTGAAAGAGGATGAAAAATGAAACCTCTTGAAGGAAAAACGCTTGGGGGAGGGGATGACCCATGGTGTTCGGGGCTTTCTGCGCTGCTTTGCTGGGCGTTTGCGCCTGTTTTGCCCTTTTTTTCGGGCCGAAAGCGCTTTTTGCGCTGGCCGGCGGCGCTGGAAGAAGGGGCCTCGAAAGGGGCATGATAAAAATCCCCCCCCATATCGCAGCCAGATCAGCGCGATCAGCGGCCCGCAAGCGGGAGCCGCAGCGCGCTGGATCGCATCCGCCGCGATCTGCGTGGGCTCGACTTTGAATACTACTGCGGGGAGCTGCTCCGGGCGCTAGGCTACCGGGATGTGGTCGTGACGCGGGCGAGCGGCGATTTTGGTATCGACATCACGATGCGGGACGCAAACGGCAAGAAGATCGGCGTGCAGTGCAAGAACTGGAAGGGTTCGGTGAGCTTCCAGGATGTGTGGAAGACCGAATCCGGCAGGAAGATCCTCCATCTGGATGAAGCGTGGATCATCACAAGCTCGAGCTTTACGAAGAACAGCTACACAGCGGCCCGGGAGCTTGGGATCCACCTTTATGACGAGCAGCGCCTGGCTGGGCTGATTGACGAGGCCCGTAGGATCTATGAAATTGAGCAGGAAGAGCTGCGTAAGAAGGAAGCCGCGCGCAGGGCCGAGGAAGAGCGCCGCCTGGCCGCCGAAATGGCAAAGAGGGCGGAGCAAGAGCGCGCGGCCGCGGAAGAAGCCCTGCGGCGGCGCAGGGCCGCGGAAACACATCACGTTGCCGCCGAGCAGGCCCGCAGGGTAGAGGAAGAGCGCGCGGCCGCGGAAGAAGCCCAGCGGCGGCGCAGGGCCGAGGAAATACATCACATTGCCGCCGAGCAGGCCCGCAGGGTAACGCAGGAGCGCCGCCAGGTCGCCCAGGCGGCGCAACAGGCCGAAATTTCGGCTATTCCGGCGCTGGAGGAGCTTGACCGCAAATTCGGCGCCTTCGAAGAAAGGCGAAGGCTGAACGCCGAAAGGGTGCAAAGCGCCTTTGAAGAGAGATCCCGCACGGAAAACGCGCTGATGCGGGCATTGAGCCAGCCGGTGGGCAAGAGGAAGCAAGACCCCGCCGCGCGCTTCTTCCGCAGAGCCGCCATCGTCTTTTCTTGCGTGGTCATCGGGCTTTTGGCGCTGTTTGGCCTGGTCACGGCGCTTGTGGCGATCGTTTCATCGAACGCGGGATAATAAAGGCCAAAATGGAATAGAGTAAGTGCATGGAAGCGAAAGCCGCGCCATGCGCTTTTCTTTTGGATCGGCAAGCGGGGGGCTGAATTGCGCCCCCGAGCCAGCCTGGAAGGGCTCCGCGCTTGCGGAAGCCTTTAAATTCCGCTTGCCCTGCTTCAACGCAGGGGCTCGAATTGCGGCTTCGGGGGCGAGCGCGCCCCGCTCCCGCCGAGCGAAGCGAGGCGACCGGCGCCGCCGCGGGCGGCGCAACCCCGGGCGACGCAGCCGCCCGGGCCCGCAAAAGGTTGGTAGCGAGCGGGAGCCGTCGCGAGCGCGTTTACAAGCGAGAAGGCGAAGCGAGCGTGACCTTTTGCGGAAGACGAGCCGCGGCGCAGCTAGCGAGAGGGGGCCCCGCAGGGCCGTCGCGAGCGATGTGTAGTCCGCGGGGAGGAAGGTGGTGGGCCTTTTGCGATCCTGGAAGAGCGCACTGTGGGTCCTGGGCGCGGCCGCGCTGCTTTTCGCGTTTCGCGGGGCGTTTTCGCGTCTTTTGCTCTTTTTGCTCGTTTCGGCCACGCTCGCCTACCTGGTGGAGCCCCTCGCGCGCAGAATCCCCCTAAAGCCCGGTATTTCCGCGCTGATGGCCTTCCTGCTCGTGCTGCTCATGCTGCTGGGGCTGCTTTTTTTGGGCGTCCCCGCGCTGCTTCGCCAGCTCAAGGGCATCAACGAGAGCCTGCCCGCCCTTCTTTCGGCCGCAGCCTCGGTCGCAAAGGGGCTTAAAGAGCGCGCTGCCGCCATGGGCATCGGCGAGGAACTGCTGGCCCAAATCGAAGCGCAGCTGGGCGCCATGCTGGCCGGCAGCGCCAAGGCGATGGCCGAAAGGGCGCTTAAGTGGGGCAACGCCCTGGCCGACGGCAGCTATATGCTGCTCGCGCCGGTGGTCGGCTACTACATGCTGCGCGATAAGGATCGCCTTTTTAGCTGGCTGCAGCGCCTCTTGCCCTCGCGGCTGCGCTACCGGGCCATGGAGGTCGGCCTGCGGGTCAAAACCGAGATCGGCGCCTATGTGCGCGGCCAGATTCTGGTTTCGCTCATCAGCGGGGCGATTACGGCGCTTGGCCTTTTGCTCATCGGCATGCCCTCCTGGCTGGTGATGGGCCTCATCATGGTGCTTTGTAACATGATCCCTTACTTCGGGCCGTTTTTGGCTTGCATCCCCATCCTCACCTTTGCGCTGCCCAGCGGCTTGATGACCGCCCTGCTGGCGCTTTGCGTGGTGCTCCTTGCCCAGCAGATCGAAAACCTCGTCGTCGGCCCCCGGGTTTTGGGCGAGGCTGCGCAGCTTCACCCCGGGGTGGTCATCGTCGTGCTGCTCCTTGGGGGTTGGTTTTTTGGCTTTGGCGGCCTGCTGTTTTCTATTCCGGCGGCGCTGACCCTTCGGGCCGTGCTGCGCGCCGTGCAGGAGGCGCGGGTGAGGCAGTTCGCCCGCGAGCCTGCGGCGGGCGAACAACGATAAAAGCTCGGTTTGTATTTCCGCGGCGCTTGCTGTATACTAGAACGAGTAAAAGTCGGTTCCGATGCGAACAGGCCCGCGAATCATAAGGAGGCAGCCCCCATGAGCGAGCAGTTTAACGATACCCAGCGCTTTAAAATCGGCGGCATCGAGGCGTTGAACGCGCACGACATTTTGATGAAGGTCTACGACGCCCTCAAGCAAAAGGGCTACGATCCGGTCAACCAGATCGTCGGCTATTTGATTTCGGGCGACCCCACCTACATCACCTCCTTTGGCAACGCCCGCTATTTGATCCGCCAGCTCGAGAGGGACGAGCTCATCGAGGAGCTGGTCAAGTCCTACGTGACGGATCAGGATGCTTGAACCGGGGGTGAATGGCGCCCCTAAGGAAAGGGCCGTGCTGGCGCTGGATGTGGGCTCCGTGCGCATCGGCGTGGCGGGCACGGACGCGCTGGGCATCACGGCGCAGGGCATCGAAACCTGGGCGCGCAAGGGCCTTGGGGGCGACCTTGCCCACCTTTGCGATTTGGCCAGCGCGCGCGGCGCGAAGGCCTTCGTGGTTGGCCTGCCGCTGAACATGAACGGCTCATTCGGCCCGCAGGCCGAGGAAACCCAGGCCTTTGCCGAGGCGCTTTTTCAAAAAAGCGGGCTGCCCGTCATCTATGTTGACGAGAGGCTGACCTCCAGGGCCGCGCACGGCATGCTGCACGAGGCTGGGCTTCGCCAAAGGAAGCACAAGGGCATCGTAGATAAGCTCGCGGCGGTTCTGATCCTTGAAAGCTACCTGGGCAGGCTGTAAAAGGGGCAAAAAAACTTGCGAAAGAAGGGGTTTTCATGCCGCAGGATCCGGATTCCGTGGTGGTCTTGCTCGATGAAGACGGCAACGAGGTGCGCTTTGAGCACATCCTGACCCTCGAACACCAGGGCGCGGAATACGCCATGGTCGTGCCCGAGGGCAGCGAGGATCTGGTGATCTTAAAGATCGTGCCTGGCCCAGAGGGGGACGACCACTACGAGGGCGTAGAAGACGAAGCGCTCTTGAGCACGCTATATGAAAGTTACCTCGAACAGGTCGAGTTTTTAGACGAAGATGAGGGCGAAGAGGAGTAATTAAAAAGCGGCAAAGCAAAAAACACGGCTTTTGCCGTGTTTTTTGTGCCTGCGCGCCCTTAGGCCTTCGGATCCGGGGCGCGCTTGCCACCCTTTTGGGGCGCGTCGCCGGGCTGCGCGTCGAGCTTGACCAGATCGAGCAGCGCGCCTTCAGGCGCGAAGCTTTGGCCGGCCGCGCCGGTCAAAGCCAGTTGCGTCAGGTCGCCGGCGTTAAGCGCCAGCAGCAGGCTGCCGCCCTGCGCCGAAAGGCCGCCCTCCGCAACCTGGCCGTTCACCAGCAGTGCGGCGCCCGCGCGGCCCAGGCCCTTGCCCCAAAGCCCGAAGCGCAGGGCATACACGCCCGCGCTTTCGGCCGTAAAGCCGCCCTCCGCGTATGTAAGGCCTTTCGCGAGGCCGCCTTCGGGGAAGGGGAGCGGGGCGAGGCCCTCTTCGCCTGCCTGGAGCGTCAGGCCGCCCGAAAGGCGAAGCTGGCCGTAGGCGGGCGCAAAGCCGTAGCCCCTGGGCCCTGCCGCCCCGCGTTCGCCCCGAGGCCCCGCTTCGCCCCGAGGCCCCTGCGGGCCAGTCTCGCCTTGCAGCCCCTGCGGGCCTTGGGGGCCGGCTTCGCCCTGCACGCCGGGCAGGCCGGGGTAACCGCGCTCGCCCTGCGCCCCGGGCGCGCCGGGCAGCCCCTGCGGGCCGCGCTCCCCCCTCAAGCCTTCCGGGCCCTGCGGCCCGGGCAAAAGAATGGCTTCGTCCGCGAAGACCTCGCCTGCGGGGAACCTTGGCTTTTGCACGCGAATGTTGCTGTCGTCGATCAGCACGCCCATGTTCAAACCCTCTTTCCTTAATGAGTTTTGCCACCCTATCCTATGGCAAAGGGGGCAAACTTGTGCGCATGGCGCGAAAGCGCAGCCCGTGGGCTTGGCTGCGCTTTTCAGCCAGGGGGGTTTGTGTTATACTTCCATGCAAGAGCAATTCGCCCCTAGGGACTTGAACTTAGGGGTTTAAAAGAGGGAGAAATCGCCATGCTGGATATCAGGCTGCTCCGCGCGAACCCCGAAGTGGTGAAGGAGAACATCAAGAAGAAGTTTCAGGATTATAAGCTGCCCCTGGTAGATGAGGTGATCGAGCTGGACGCTGCCTTGCGCGCCGCCAAGGCCGAGGCGGACGCGCTGCGCAACCAGCGCAACGTGATGAGCAAACAGATCGGCGGGCTGATGGCCAAGGGCCAAAAAGACGAGGCCGAGGCGTTAAAGGCGCAGGTTTCGGCCATCGCGCCCAAGATGGAGCGGCTCGCGGCCGATGAAGAAAGCTACACTGCGCAAATCCGCGAAAGGATGCTGGTCATCCCCAACATCATCGACGAATCCGTGCCTCTGGGCAGGGACGATTCCCAAAACGTGGAGGTCGAGCGCTTCGGCGAGCCCAAAACGCCGCCTTTTGAGGTGCCCTACCATGTCCAGATCATGGAAGGGCTCAACGGTGTCGATCTCGACAGCGCCAGAAAGACCTCGGGCAACGGCTTCTATTACTTAAAGGGCAACATCGCCAGGCTGCACTCCGCCATTTTATCGTATGCGCGGGATTTCATGATTGGCAAGGGCTTTACCTACTACATCCCGCCCTTCATGATCCGCGGCGAGGTCGTCGCAGGCGTGATGAGCTTTGCCGAGATGGAGAACATGATGTATAAGATCGAGGGTGAGGATTTATATTTAATAGGCACCTCCGAGCACTCGATGATCGGTAAGTTCATCGACGCCTTTTTAGAAAAAGGCGAGCTGCCGCAGGCGCTCACGAGCTATTCGCCCTGTTTCCGCAAAGAGGTCGGCGCGCACGGCATCGAGGAGCGCGGCGTATACCGCATCCATCAATTCGAAAAGCAGGAGATGGTCGTGGTCTGTGAGCCGGAAGAGAGCATGGAGTGGTTCCACAAGCTCTATGGTTACACCGTCGAGTTCTTCCGCACGCTCGATATTCCCGTGCGCACCCTGGAGTGCTGCTCGGGCGATCTGGCCGACCTGAAGGTCAAGAGCGTTGACGTGGAGACCTGGTCGCCCAGGCAGCAAAAGTATTTCGAGGTGGGTAGCTGCTCGAACCTGGGCGATGCGCAGGCGCGGCGGCTGGGCATCCGCGTAAAGGGCGAAAACGGCAACTACTTCGCCCATACGCTCAACAACACGGTCGTCGCCCCGCCCCGGATGCTGATCGCCTTTTTAGAAAACAACCTGCGCCAGGATGGCTCCGTGGCCATTCCCGCCCCCCTGCGGCCCTACATGGGCGGCATGGAGGAGATCCGCTAAGCTCCATAAAAAGGAGGTCGCCCCAATGCGCTATCTGGTCGTCACCGGCAACCCGAAGAAGGAAGGGCTCTGCCACGCAGCTACTGAAGAAGTCCTCCGCGGCGCGACGGAGGCCGGCGCCGAGGGTTCTGTGCTTGAAGTCTCCTCACTGATCCGCTGCAAGGTCTGCGGCAACGGCTGGGGAAGCTGCCGCGAGGCCCATGCCTGCGCCTTTGGGGCCGACGGCTTTCACGACGCCCAAAAAGCGGTGCGCGAAGCTGAGATGCTCTGCCTGATCACCCCGGTCTATTGGGGCGAGATGGCGGAGGGCCTAAAATCCTTCCTCGATCGGCTCCGCCGTTGCGAATACGGCCAAAACGGCGCGCTTTCGGGCAAGCCCGTGCTGCTGGTGGCCTCCCCGGGCGGCAGCGGCAACGGCGCCTTAAGCTGCCTAGAGCAGATGGACAGATTCTGCCGCCATACCGGTGCGCAGATCTTCGACTATATCAGCCTAAACCGCTGGAACAACGACTATAAGCGGCAGGCGCTCTATGCGGCGGCCAAGGCCATGGCCTCCGGCCGCAAGGCGGGCGAGAGCCTGCAATAAGCGAGGGCAATGCGGTTAAGGCGCTTCAAGGCCCGCGCTCGGCCCTGTTTTGGGCCTGCGGCGCGGGCTTTTTTGCGCTGGCTGCCCGCCCTGTTGCTGACGGAGAAGCGTAGCGAGCGGTAGAGAACTTCGATAATCAACTTCGACCAATCCCAATCGATGAAGGTCGGGTATTGGGACCGAAGCGGTCGAGACGCTAGCAGAGGAGCTTTCCAAAGAAAACATTTTTCTGTAATATCAAACTATTGTGAAGATGGCCGAAAACAAGACGGTAATTGACTAGGGGGTAAATCGCTATTGCATTAAGCAGAGCGATATTTTGTGCGTCAAGAGGTGAGAGCTGCTTAATGATCTCAACTATGCAAGCGCTTGCAGTGCGGGCACTCCGATATGAGGCTCGATGGCTACTCTCTTTTCCTCGGGTATGGCCCCGGCCTTCTCTTCCATTAAGGCGAGAACCTTATCACGTAGCAACTCAGCCCATCGCGTTAGTAACGCGATGGGCGTGAGGGGTACCTGCAAAACGCGGGGAATTAGCGATATTAGCGAGTCGATTTCCCAAGTGGTTTTTGGGAATGCGTTGTGAACCGAGCTAATCACTCCGCCGATTCCATTATCCGCGCTCATGAGCATTCCCCCCTAAACCCCTTGGCATTTCCTCTTCCACGTCTACAATAGGGCACATAAAAAGCAAGGAAAGACTTCTCTTGCCTTTTGCGAGAGAGACGCAGGAAAAAGGGCTAGAGCGTTTTCTCGATTTGATCGATACGGGCCAAGGCGCGCTCTGCGATGACGAGGTCGCGCTGGCGCTTATCGCGAATCTTGGCATTCAGCGGCGCCATGAGGCCGAAGTTAGCGTTCATGGGCCGAAAATGGCGGGTTGGGGGCCGAAATATAGAGACCCGTGCGGCGGCCGCGCCCCTTAAGGCAGGGAAGGAGACGGAAAAAGGCTAAAGCGACCGTGCGGCTTCGTCGATACGGGCCAAGGCGCGCTCTGCGATGGCGAGGTCGCGCTGGCGCTTATCGCGAATCTTGGCATTCAGCGGCGCTATGAGGCCGAAGTTAGCGTTCATGGGCTGAAAATGGCGGTTTGGGGTGGAAATATACAGGCCCATGGAGCCGATCGCGGTTTCCGGGCCAAACTCGGGCCGGGGCCTGCCTTCTAAATCGCAGGCCAACGAAAGCCCGGCGAGCAGGCCGGAGGCAGCGGACTCGACATAGCCCTCGACCCCCGTCATTTGCCCGGCGAAGTAGAGCCCCTCGCGCAGGCGGTAATGCGCATCAAGCAGGGCGGGCGAGTTCAGGAAGCTGTTGCGGTGCATGACGCCATAGCGCAAGAAAACCGCGCTTTCAAGGCCCGGAATCAACGAAAAGACGCGTTTTTGCTCGCCAAACCTGAGCCGCGTTTGAAAGCCCACCAGGTTATAAAGGCTGCCCGCCGCATCGTCCTGGCGCAGCTGCAGCACGGCATAGGGCATCTTGCAGGTTTTGGGGTCGATCAGGCCTTTGGGCTTTAAGGGGCCGAAGCAAAGCGTTTGCCTGCCGCGCGCGGCCATGACCTCGACCGGCATGCAGCCCTCGAAGACCGCCCTGCCGTCGAAGCCATGGACTTCCGCGGTTTCCGCCGTGATCAGGGCGTCATAAAACCGGTCGTATTCCTCTTTGTTCATGGGGCAGTTGATGTAATCATCCTCGCCGCGGCCATAGCGCGAGGCGCGGAAGGTTTTTGCCTGGTCGATGGAATCGTACTGCACGATGGGCGCTGCTGCGTCATAGAACGAAAGCGAGCCCTGGCCTGTGAGCCGCTCGATGGCGTCCGCCAGGGCCTGGCTGGTCAGCGGGCCGGAGGCGACGACCGCGTTGCCCTCGGGGAGCTGCGAAAGCTCCTCGCGGTGAACGCGCACGAGGGGGTGCTCACCGAGCCTTTTGGTCACATAGCCCGAAAAGCGCTCGCGATCGACGGCCAGCGAGCCGCCCGCCGGAACGGCGCTGCCATCCGCAGCCTCGAGGATGAGGGAACCCAGCCTGCGCATCTCTTCTTTGAGCAGGCCTACGGCGTTCTCGAGCCGGTTGGAGCGCAGCGAGTTGGAGCAGACCAGTTCCGCAAAGCCCGCCATGGAGTGCGCGGGCGAATACTTTTGGGGCTTCATCTCGTAAAGATCGACCTCGATGCCCCGCCTGGCAAGCTGCCAGGCAGCTTCACTGCCCGCAAGCCCCGCGCCGACCACGGCCGCCCTCTTCACTTGGGGCCTCAGCGCAGCGTCTCGGCGGCATCCTCGTCGCCGGACTGCTCGACGCGGTGGCGGCAGGCCTCGTTCACGCAAATATGCACGGCCAGGCCGCGCTTACGGTCGTATTTTTGCACCATGTGGGCGCCGCAGACGGGGCAAAGCTCGTCAACCGGCTGATCCCAGGAGGTAAAGTCGCACTCCGGATACTTTTGGCAGCCGAAGAAGACGCGGCCCTTGCGCGTAGAGCGCTTGATGATCTGGCCGCCGCACTTTGGGCAGTGCGCGGGCACGGTTTCGATGATGGGCTGGGTATTGCGGCAGGCCGGGTAGTTGGGGCAGGCCAGGAACTTGCCAAAGCGGCCGTCCTTGACCACCATCATCGCGCCGCATTTATCGCACTGCACGTCGGAAACGACGGGCGCGACCTCGACCTTTTCGATGACCTGCTCGGCCTTTTCGAGCTCCTGGCTGAAGGGCAGGTAAAAGTCCTTGATCACGCCGTGCCAGTCGATCTGGCCCTCCTCGACGCCGTCGAGCTTTTCTTCGAGGCCGGCGGTGAACTTCTCGTCCATAATCTCGTTAAAATGCTCCTTCATCATCTCGGTGATGAGGATGCCAAGCTCCGTGGGCACGAGGGCTTTGTTGTGCGCCTCGACATAGTTGCGCGCGAGGATGGTCGAGATTGTGGGCGCATAGGTCGAGGGCCTGCCGATGCCCCTTTCTTCCATCGCGCGCACGAGGGAGGCTTCGGTGAAGCGCGGGGGAGGCTGGGTAAAGTGCTGCTCCGCCTTGATTTCGGCCGGCTTTACTTTTTGGCCGTTTTCGGCCTTGGGCGGGGCCGCGTCCTTTTGGGTGGGTTCGTCCTGCCCCTCTTCATAGACCGCGGTGAAGCCCGCAAAGCGTAGTTTTTGGCCCGAAAAGCGGAATTCCTCACCGTCGCTTTCGAGCGAGAACGAGAGGGTGTCATACACGGCCGGGCTCATCTGGCTAGCCAAAAAGCGCTCGTAAATGAGCTTATAAAGGCGGAACTGGTCGCGCGAGAGCGTGGGCTTTAATTCATCCGGCGTGAGGGCTGCGTAGGTAGGCCGGATGGCCTCGTGCGCATCCTGCGCGTTTCTGCGGCCCTTGTAAATGTTGGGCTCCGCGGGCAGGTACTCGGGCGAGTAGGCCTTGGCGATCTGCTCGCGCGCGGCGCTTAAAGCTTCTTCCGAAAGGCGCGTGGAGTCCGTGCGCATATAGCTGATGAGGCCGACGGTGCCGTGGCCCGGAATATCGAGCCCCTCATAGAGAACCTGGGCGACCTGCATGGTCTTTCTGGTCGAAAAGCCGAGTTTGCGCACCGCTTCCTGCTGAAGATTCGAGGTGGTGAAGGGCGCGGAGGGATTCCTGCGCCTTTCGCTCTTGCGCAGCTTTGCGATGGTGAATTCGCGGCTTAAAAGCCCGGCGCGCAGGGCTTCGGCCTCGTCTTTTGAGCCGATCTCGGCCTGCTTTCCGTCCTTGCCATAGTATCTGGCTTCGAATTTGGCGCTTCCCGACTGAAACAGGGCGGCGACCGTCCAGTATTCGCGGGGTTCGAAGGCGTCGATCTCGGCCTCGCGATCGACGATCATGCCGGTCGCAACGGACTGCACCCTGCCGGCCGACAGGCCCTTGCGCACCTTCGCCCAGAGCAGTGGGCTGATCTTGTAGCCCACCAGCCTGTCGAGCACGCGCCTGGCCTGCTGAGCATCGACCAAAGAAAGGTCGATTGGCCGGGGGTGCTTGATCGCGTTTTTGACCGCCTGGGCGGTGACTTCGTTGAACTCGACGCGGATGGGCTTGGTCGGGTCTAATTTCAGCACGTTGGCCAGGTGCCACGAAATCGCCTCGCCCTCGCGGTCAGGGTCGGTGGCTAGAATGATGGAGGAGGCGCCTTTTGCCTCCTTGCGGATGCGCTCTAAGATCTCGCCCCGCCCGCGGATGGTGATGTATTTGGGCTCAAAACCCTTTTCGACGTCTACGCCGATCTGGCTTTTGGGCAGATCACGTACATGGCCCTGGCTCGCCTCCACGCGGTAGCCGCGCCCTAAAAACTTGCCGATGGTCTTTGCCTTTGCCGGCGATTCCACGATCACCAGCTTATAAGAAGCTCCCGCCACTAAAAAATCCTCCTAAAATCCAAAAAGATTGCGCCCTGCACGAAGGCCTAAACGTTTAATTCATAGTTTCTGCCCGGCATCCTGATTATTATTCCCTTCATCTCCATCATTGTCAAGAGTGAATTTAAAGCAGAAAGCTCCAAAGCGCTGAGCTGGGCTAGTTCGTCAAACGAAAGGGCCTGGGCGCGAAGCGCGTCATAAATCGGCCGCTCATCGTTTGAAAGCGTGGGGGTACCCCCCTTTGTTTTTAGCGCTTTGCCGGCGATTTTGGGGCTTTGGCTCAGCCCCAGCGCGGGAAGGAGATCCGCAGGCTCCAGCGCCACCTGCGCGCTGGTTTTAAGAAGGCGATTGGTTTCGAAGGAATAGGGCGAAAAGATCTGCCCCGGCACGGTGAAGCACTCGCGGCCGTATTCCATGGCGCTTTCTGCCGTAGAAAGCGCGCCCGAATTTTCGCCGGCTTCGGGCAGCAGGACGGCGCGGCTCAAGCCCGCAATGATGCGGTTGCGCACGGGGAACTGCCAGCGCCGCACGGGGAAGTGCGGGGGGTATTCCGAAAGCAGCAGCCCCTTTTGGGCGATTTCGCGCTGCAGCGCCTCGTTTTCGGGCGGATAGAAGAGCTCGATGCCGTTGCCCAGCACCGCGATGGTGCCGCCGCCCGCATTGAGCGCCGTGCGGTGGGCTGCCGCATCGATGCCAAGGGCCAGGCCAGAAACCACGACCCCGCCTGCCCCCGCGATGGCCGAAGCGAACTCGGCCGCCACGCGCGCGCCGTAGCTTGAGCAGCTCCGCGAGCCCACGATGGCCGCACAGGGCCTTTCGGCCAGCGAAAGATCGCCCATGGCATACAGGACGTAGGGGGCATCCGGCGTTTGGGCCAGAAGAGAGGGGTAATTTTCGCCTTCGAGCGTTAAAATGCGAATGCCGCGCTTTAAAATCGAAGAAACGTAGTCGTTGATCTTGGCGGGGTCGCGGGCCGCGCGCAGCCTTCCGGCCAAGGCAGGCCCCACGAGCTCGGCCCATTGGGCTTCCTTTGCCGCCCAGACGCCCTCCGCGCCGCTGAAGCGCTCGAGCAGGGCGCGGGTGCGCGTGAAACCAAGGCCTTCGGCGAGCGAAAGCCAGATCAGGCAGCCATCCTGACGCGTCATGCCGGGCACTCCCTTCTGTGCGGGGATGGGATTGGGCGCCCTTGCGGGCCTAGGAAGGGCGAATTTACCGCCGCCGCGAGGATGAAGGAGGGATGAATGATGAGGCACGGGGCGGCCAACGCGCCTGCTGCGCAGGCGTGAAGCGCCTCGCCCTTTTTCGCCTTCGGCTCAAAAGCGCTTCGGCACTTTGCTCGCTAACGCTTGCCGTTGGCCGCCCGCCAGGGGCCAGCGCCGCGCTTCGCGCGGCCTGCCGCTACGCGGCAGCGGCAGCTTCGCTGCCGGCTGGCCCCGAGGCTGCGGGCCATCCCGCTTCACAGGCCCAAGCGTTAGGCATTCATTCCAAGGGGCGGCCAGCCCTTGCTCGTTTGGCCATCGCCTGCGCGCGGGGGCTCGAATGCACCCCTCTGGGGCGGGCGAGCGGAGCGAGCACGCCCGTTCCCGCTGAGCGAAAGCGAGACTGCCTTACTTCCAAAATTTCTCGTTCGCGCCGCGGTACGAGAGCGCCTCGGCCAGATGCTGGGTTTCGATCGATGGACTATCCGCCATGTCGGCCAGGGTGCGGGCGAGCTTGAGCACCCTGGAATAGGCTCGCATCGAAAGGCGCATTTGGCTGAGGGCGGCCTGCATGAAGGCCTTGCATGCGGGACTCAGGGCACAAAAACGCTCGATTTCGGCCGAAGAAAGCTGGGCGTTGGCGTAGATGCCGCTGCCGGCATAGCGCTCGCGCGCGGCGGATCTGGCTTTTTCGACCCGGCTGCGCACGGTTTCGCTCGATTCGCGGGGGCGTTCATCGCGCAGAACCTCGCTGGCCGGGATTTCGTCCATTTCGACGATGAGATCGATCCGATCGAGCAGCGGGCCCGAGATGCGCGAGAGATAGCGCGAAATGGCGGCCTGCGAGCAGCGGCAGATCTTGGCTTTGGATCCGTAATGGCCGCAGGGGCAGGGATTCATGGCACAAACCAACATGAAGCGCGCGGGGTAGACGCTCTGCGCGCCCACGCGCACCACGCTGACCTGCCCATCCTCCATGGGCTGACGAAGAGCTTCCAGCGCCTGGCGGGGGAACTCGGGGAACTCATCGAGGAAGAGCACGCCGTTGTGCGCGCGCGAGATCTCGCCGGGCAGGGCGGAGCGCCCGCCGCCCACCAAGGAAACGACCGATGCGGTATGGTGCGGCGCGCGGAAGGGGCGGCTGCGCAGAAGGCCTTCACCTGCGGCACCGGCGGCGGAATGCACGACGGTGGCCTCAAGGGCCTCCTCAAAACCCATTTTGGGCAGGATGCCGGGCAGGCAGCGGGCCAGCATGGTCTTGCCCGAGCCCGGCGCGCCGATGAGCAGCAGGTTGTGCCCGCCGCTGGCCGCGATTTCCAAGGCCCGCTTGGCTGCATACTGCCCCCGGACGAGGTTTAGATCCGTGCCCGTGAACTCCGCGGCGGAGGGGGCGTACAGCTCAGGCTCGACCGGGGAAAGCCGCGCCTGCCCACGCAGGAACGTGAGCGCTTCGCCTATGTTCCTCACCGCGTAGCAGCTAAAATCGGCTAGGCAGGCGGCCTCTTTGGCGTTTTCTAAGGGAATCAGCGCGCGCGACAGGCCCTGATCGCGCCCTGCGGTCAACATCGGCAGCGCACCTGAAACCGCGCGCAGGCCACCGTCGAGCGAAAGCTCGCCAAAGGTCAGCGTGGAGGAGAGCGCTTCGGGCGGAAGCTGCCCCGAGGCGGCAAGCAGGCCTAGCGCGATGGGCAGATCGTAGCGCGGGCCCTCCTTGCGAAGATCGGCCGGGGCCAAATTGATGGTCGTTTGCCCATAGGGGAAGAGCAGGCCGGAATTCTTGAGCGCGGCGCGCACCCGCTCGCGGGATTCCTTCACAGCCGCGTCCGGCAGGCCGACGAGCTCAAAGCTCGGCATGCCGCCCTCGCGGTGATCGACCTCGACCTGCACCTCATAGCCCTTCACGCCGCTTAGGCCCATGCTTTGTACTCTGGCCAGCATTAGGCCGCCCCCTCTTTGGTTTTGAAGACGAGCAGCTTGCTGCCGACGAAGTTCACCCCCATCGAAAAGACGGTGGCGATGAGCTTCGCGCCGTAGAGGTTCATGAAGAGCCCTTCGCGCAGGAGATACATCACCCCGGAGGAAACCCCGAGCGCGGCCAGGTTCACCGCGAGGAAGCCCGCAAGCTGCGCGCCGCTCATTTTGGATTTTTGCGCAAAGGTCCAGCGCTTGTTGAAAAACAGGCTGTTGCAAAGGCCCAGCCCATAGCTGATGACCTGTGCGAGCAGGTAGTTTGCCTTGAAGAAGGGCAGCAGGGTTAAAAGCCAGAACGCGCTGTAGTCGATGGCGGTGTTGAGCACGCCCACTAGCCCGAATTTGACTGCCTGCAGGAACCATTCGCGAAGCTTTTCCATGGGAAGACCCCTCCTTTACCCAAGGGATGCCGTATTCCTCGGGCGCGTTGATTGACGATGCGCGGATTGGGCGCAAGATTCGGGCAAAAGGTGCGGATTTGCGTCAAAGAAGCCCATTTGGGCTCTGGGATGGGGACGTGGAAGCGCCCAAAAGGGCAGGGAGCGACCCCGGGGAGAGCGCGAGAGGGTTGCCCTCTCGCCCGTGGGTCAGTGAAGGCCGGTATGCGCCTAAAATAGCGTCCATGAGGGCAGCCACTTGAGGAAGCTCCCTTGGAAGGCCGGCATGGGCACTCCGGTCAGGACCGGATAGAAGAGGAAGAAGAGCAGCACCACCACGCAGAGGAAGGAAGCGATATAGGCCTTGGCGTGCTTTTGCTTGGCGTAGAAATCCTCTAAAAAGAGCGTCAGCGCCAGGATGATGAAGGGCACCGAGGCGAAGTAGTGGTAGATGAAGGTCGTCCGCGGAACAAGAACCCAGGGCAGATAGTTGGCGCCAAAGCCCAGAAGGATGAAATAAATGCGGGGGTCGCGCCGGCCATAACCGCGCAGAGCCCGGATGATGAGCCAAATAAGCGCCAGAGCGCCCGGCCACCAGACTGCGGGGTTGCCAAAGCTCGCGATCGAGGAGATCGTGCCCTCGGGCGGGTATTGCGAAACGAAGTACCAAATGGGGCGGATCATCAGCGGCCACTGCCACCAGGGCGATTCGTAGGGGTGGGTCGCGAAGACGTTCTTGTGGTAGTTGAGCATGTGGGTTTGGTAGTTCCAGACCTCTTGCAGGCCATGGCGCGGCGCGTCGATGGCCAGGAACTGATAATACGAGCCCACATAGATCAGCACGGGGATGGCGACGAAGAAGACCAGGCAGCTTAGCAGGGTATAAAGCGCGCTCTTGGGGAAGAGGCGCAGGATAGCTTCGTCGCTTTCGCTCTTTTTTTCGGCCCTTCTTGCCGCCCGGTACTCGGCAAGGCGCGAGAGGAAGATCCCGAAAAACAGCAGCGCAAGCCCGATGGCGGCATACAGGCCGATCCATTTTGAGGCGATGCCCAGCCCCATGAACAGGCCCGAGAAGAAGAGCGGCACCAAGGTTTTGAGCAGGGGCTGGTGGTAAAAGCTCATGGAGGCGTAGCGCAGCATGAAGCCGAAGCTCAGGATGATGAAGAGCACGGGGTAGGAGTCGATGGTGGCAAGGCGCGTCTGCGCCAGGTGCATGAAGTCAAAGGTTAAAAGCCCGGTGGCGATGGCCGCAAAAGCCGTGCCCCTAAAGAGCTGCTTGGCTAAAAAATACATCGCGGGGATCATCAAGAGGCCCGCCAAGGTGCCCGCGAAGCGCCAGCCGAAGGGCGTCATGCCAAAAAGGGCGATCGACCAGCTCATGAAGACCTTGCCCAGCGGCGGGTGCGTGTTTTCGTACCATTCCATGCCGTGGAGCTGCTCGTAGGCGGTGCGGCCGTGGTAGACCTCGTCAAAATACATCGAGTCTAGGTAGCCTGGGTGCTCGGGCACCATCCACTGCTCGTCCGCCAGGGCTTCGGCGCCCGGCGAGGCCGCGAACGCATAGGGCTTGCCCTCGCCATCGGTCAAAGCAAGCTCGAAGATCTGCATGGCAGGTTCCTTGACTTCAAGCACGCGGACTTTGACGTAGCGCGCCGTGGTCTCGGGCTTTAAACTTTCCCACTTGAACATCGAGTAAGTGCCAAGCTCAAGCTCGCGCGCGTCGCCATAGCTTTGGCCATCGCCCGAGAAGCTGATTTCGAGCCTGCCGTGGTTGATGTCGCCATAGTAATAGAAGCGGCCGATGCTTTGCTCCTGGCCCAGGTCGAGCACGGCCTCTTGCCCAAGAGCGCCTTTCCAGACCGTTTGCGGCGCGTAGCTATTGCCCAGCCCAAAGAAGGCCAGCGGGGCGTAGACCAGCATCATCGCGGCGATGAGCAGAAAATCCCAGCGGGTGAAGCGCGCAGGCTCGCCCGTGGCGGCGCCGTTTGGCAGCTTCGGGCCCAAAACCTGGGCTTCGAGCACAGCCGGCCGGCCGGCATCGCTCAAAGAGAGATTCCTTTTGCGCAGGCAGAGCCGCAGGGCGGTGAACCAGAGCAGCCCTAGGAGGAAGAGATTTGCCAGGCCGATGAGCAACTGCGTGACCCGATCCCCGGCGGTGACGTGCTCGTGGCTGAGCACGATGAAGATATTGATGGCGTTCGTGGCCGAAAGGCCGGCCAGGCAAAGGAGCAGGCGGCGATCGTCGTATTCGAGTGCGGCGAGGAAGAGCAGTGCCAGGATGGGGAACATGTAGCGTTCGTGCATGCGCACGCCCAGGACGAACACGCCAAGCAGCAGGCAGGCTGCGGCCAAAGGAATGGCGCGCTTTTCGCGGCCCTTGAAAAAGACGAAGAACGAAAAGGCGAGGCTCAGCCCCATGCCAATCAGGCCCAAAGCCTGCCACGAAAGGCCAAGGGGGCTGGCCAGGGTTTGATCGACCCAGTTGCCGCCAAGCAACCCGAAGAGGTTCATGGCGTTAACGGTCGCGTAGGGGTAGCTGCCCAAGGTATTGAGGTAGAGATCCAGCAAGTATTGGTAGCCCCCCGCGCGCAGCACGAAGGGGAAGGAAAGCGCCAAAATCAAGGCTAGGGCGCTCAGGGCGCAGGCACCAAGCTCCTTAAAGCCCTGCTTTTTATCGTTTAAAATGCGCAGGGCGAACGCGAAGAGGGGAATCACGCCGAACAATAGCGCCTGGGGCTTGAACAGCACCGCAAGGCCGTAGATGAGGCTGGCGGGAAGGGGCTTTTCACGATCGTAAAAATACAGGCTGAGCAGCAGGAGCAGCGAGAGGATGCCGTCTACCTGGCCCCACATGGCGCTGTCGAGCCAAATCGCGGGGAGGAAGGCAAAGCCGAGCGCCGCGAAGGCCGCGGCATTCTCGCCCGCCCGCTTGCGCAGCAGGGCGTAGATCAAGCAGGCGGCGCCAAGATCGGCCAGCACGGAGGGGAGCTTGATGAGGAGCTTGAGCGCAAGGCTCTCTTGCGAGAGGGCAAAGAAGTTCCGCAAAAGCCCGATGGGCCAGAGGATGTAGAAGTAGCCCGGGGGGTAATCGGCAAAATAGTCCTCGGCATAGAAGCCTAGCGGTCCCACATCGGCCATGCGGGCTGCCCAGGCGGTAAAGCAGCTATAATCCACACCGTAGCCCTCGATCTTGATCGAGAGCACGAGGCGCAGCCCCAGCGCCAGGATGAGCCCGACGCGCAGGGCCAGGCGCAGGGCTTCGCCCGAAAGCTTCGTGTGGCAGGCCTTTGGCAGCCCGAAGAAGAGCAGCGCGGCGCCAAGCACCGCGAGAAAGGCGAAGAGCGGCACCCAATTCGCGCCCTCCTCGCCCTCTGCCTTGGCCGGGGCCTGGGGCGAAAGCGTTTGCAGGGACTGCGGAACCACGCCGGCGGGCAGGCTGGCCAGCTTTTCGAGGCGAACGTTTTTGAACCAGGCACGGCCCTGCCCCTCGTTGCCATAAAAGCCAAGGCGCAGCGCAAGGACGTGGCTGCCGCCCTGGAAGAAGCCGGTTTTGCCGTAAACCTCTACATAGATCCACTCGCCGCCCGTGTCGCGCAGGCCCTCGCTGGCCACGAAGGTATTGAGGAAGGAAAGGTTCGCGCCAGCGTCGCCCTCTGCGAAGCCCTCGGCCTTGATGAAGGCGCTGAAGCGGTAGTTGCTGCCCCTGCTCAGGGCAAGCTCCTGCTCGAGCCTGGCATCGTTGGGCACCAGGTTCTCAAGGAAGAGCACGCGCTCGCCGCCTTCGTCGAGCACGTCAAAGGCGAAGGAACCGGTTTGGCTTTCCCAGCCGCCATAGTACCACTCCAAAACCCGGCCGTCTTGCATTTGGAATTCGGGGTTTTTGAGCAGGTTTTCGCCTTCGGCCGCCAGGGCCTGAACCGGCAGGGCCAAAAGAACCAAGACCAGAGCAGTCAGCAGGGCCAGTCGCCTTTTCATGCGGTGATTCCCCCAAGCGATGTTTTATTGTGATGCCAAAAGGCCGAAAACTCCTCGTTTTTGGCCGATTTTACCCAGAAATGCGCTCGTCTATGCGGCGGGCGAGGCCCGCGGTATAGGCTCCGAAGTGCTTTTGCCAAAACTTCCTCCCGGCGGGGTTCAGGCTCTCGAAATCCACGCCGCAGCGGGCGATTCCCCTGCCGCGGAGCTCGTCCATCACGAAGGCGAGCAGCCCCGTGGCGACGCCCCGGCCGCGCAGCGCGGGCAGGGTGTAGGCCCCCGAAAGATTGGCCACCGAGGCTTCGTTTGCGGCGAAGTTCTCGCCGCCCTCTTGCAGGCGAAAAAAGGCTGCGGGGCCGCCATCCAGCAGCGCAAGGAAGTATTGCCGCCCGCCGCCTTTCATTTCTTCGGCCGTGCTTTGGGCGTCGGCATGGCTGAAAGAGGGCATGAAGATCGGCGAAGCGTGCAGATGGGCATCGACTTCATTGCGCATCCGCGCGAGCGCCGCGGCATCGTCAAGGGTCGCCTGCCGAAAGCGCAGGCCGGCGCGGGGCGCAAAGGCGACGGGGTGCGTTTCCCGCATCGCATCGACGCAGCGGCAGCCGAAGCCGTTTTGGAAAAAGCTGAAAATGGCCGCTTCGTCGTGGGCGTAGAGCGTGATCGTGTGGCTGAAAACGCGCTCGGCGACCAGCCGCCCGGCCGCGGCCTGATAAAGCCTGCCGTAAATCTCGCCCCGCCCCTCCAAGGCGGCGCCGTGCGCGTGCAGCGGCGACCAGGCGCCTCTGCACCTGCCAAAACGGCCTTCTTGAGGCTCGTCCCAGCACAAAAAGCCCAAGAGCTCGCCGCCGTCAAGCGCCGCGACGCCGCGCCCTTCGCGCGCATAGCCTTCAAGCGACGGAAGAGACGGAGCTTCGGGCAGCGGGGGAACGAGCGCGCGCTCTTCGTCGTAGCTTTGCCGCGCGAGCAGAGCCGCCCGCTCGATATGGCCCGGGGCGAAATCCACGATCTTCATCAGCAACGACCCTCCTTGGCGCTAAGGCGCCCCTTCAAAAAAAGTAGTTCCTGCCGCCCGCAAAGACGAAGGCCTCCCGAATGTGGTTGAGCCGCATCTCGCCCCCGGGGAAGAAGACCTCGACCACATCAAAGCGGGCGGGGCGCTCAAGCCAGCGGTTTTCGGCCATGTAGGCCAGCGCGGCCCTGCTGACGCGCCGCTGCTTCGCCGCATCGACCGCCCGGGCGGGGTTTTCGTCGCGGCTGCGGAGCTTGACTTCCACGAAGACGAGGGCGAGGCCCTCTTCCATGATTAGGTCGATCTCGCCGCCCGCGCGCCGAAGATTTCTGGCCAGCAAATGAAGCCCTTCGCGCTCAAGCAGGAGCAGGGCAGCGTCTTCGCCCGCGCGGCCCTTGCGCGCAGCCTTGTTTTCCATAAGGTTATGCGCCCCCCAGCAGCTTGCGCAGGAAGGAAGGCCTGTGCGCCGGGCTTGGCCCAAGGCGCAAGATCGCCTCGCAGTGGGCGGCCGTGCCGTAGCCCTTGTGCGCCGCGAAGCCGTAGCCCGGGTATTGCCCGTCGAGCGCAAGCATGAGCCGATCCCTCGTGACCTTGGCGGCGATGGAGGCGCAGGCGATTTGGTACGAGAGCGCGTCGCCGTGCGCGATGCCCAGATGGGGGAGCGAAAGGGCGAGTCCCTCTTCGTAATCGACGAGCAAAAAGTTCGCCTGGGCGCCCTCTGCGGCGCGCTCCATCGCAAGGCGCGAGGCCGCGCGGATATTCAGGGCCTCGATTTCCTCGACGCCGGCCATGCCGACGCCCAAAAACAGCGCCCGCGCTTCGATTTGGGCAAAAAGGCGCCCCCGCGCCGCGGCGCCGAGCTTTTTTGAATCGTTCACGCCCAAGATGGGCTCGTTTGGGGGCATGACGGCGCAGGCGGCCACCACGGGCCCGGCCAGCGGGCCGCGGCCGGCTTCGTCCATGCCGCCCATGATGAGGCCTGGCGCCAGGTAGGCGCAATCGTGCTCGAGCAGGCGCGCAAGGCGGGCCTGCGCCCCTTCCCGCGCGCTCACGAAGGCTCCCCGGGCGCCTGCAGGCTGATGCGCCCCATCTTGCCCGCGCGGAATTCATCGAGCAAAACTTGCGCGCCGCGCATCAAATCCATGCCGCCGCCCTGCTGGCGCCAGCCGCGAGCCCTGCAGGCATTTTCAATCAGCACATCGTCGTCCTCGTCGAGCCGATTGAGCTTAAGCCTTTCACGCAGCGCCTGCGGCCGCTCGCGCCGCAAAAAGGCGGCCAGCGCCTTGGCCAGGGCGTATTCGTCGGTAACTTCGGAGCGGATCGAGCCTAAGAAGGCCAGAATCCGCGCGGCCTCCTGATCTTCGAGCTTGGGCCAGAGCATGCCCGGCGTGTCTAAAAACTCGAGGTAGGGCGAAAGGCGAATCCATTGCCTGCCGCGCGTGACGCCCGGAGTATCCCCCGCTTTGGCGGCCGCGGAGCCCTTCAGCCGGTTGACGAAGGTGGACTTGCCCACGTTGGGAATGCCCGCGACCATCGCGCGCACCACCTTTTTGATGCCGCGCGCCTTCGCGCGCACGACGACGGGCGCGGCCGCGGCGTTCACCGCATCGATCGCGGGCTTTACGCCCTTTTGCGCCCCGGCCGAAAACGGCAGCGCGTGGATGCCCGACGCCGCGAAGTGCTCGGCCCAAGCCCTGGTGACCGGCGGGTCGGCCAAATCCGCCTTGTTGAGGATTAAAACCCGGGGCTTTTGGGCGAAAAGCTCGTCAAAATCGGGGTTTGCGCTGGCCAGTGGTGCCCTGGCATCCACCAGGAGCACCACGACGTCAACCGCCTTGAGCTGCTCGGCCAACATGCGCCTGGTTTTTGCCATGTGGCCGGGGTACCATTGAATGGTCAAGAAAGCCCTCCTCTTGCCCTTGGGCGGCGCTTAGGTCTGGTCGCCGTCGAGATGGTGCCGGTAATGCTTTTTGATCATTTCGAAGCTCTTTTCGCTCACGTCATGCTCGATCTTGCAGGCGTCGGCGTAAGCCGTTTCGGCATCGACGCCAAGGGCGATGAGCATATTCGAGAGGAGCTGGTGGCGCTCATAGATCCTCTCTGCGATGGCGCGGCCCTGCGCGCTGAGATGAATCAGGCCGCTTTCATCCACGGAGATCTGCCCCCGCTCGCGCAGCAGCTTCATGGCGTGGCTGACGCTGGGCTTGCTGAAGCCCATTTCGCCCGCCACGTCGATCGAGCGCGGCTGGCCCTGCCTTTTTTCGAGGATCAGGATGGTTTCAAGGTAATCCTCCGCGGATTTATAGGTCTTTGCGGGCATGGCTTCACGCTCCTTGGGCCTTGCGGGGGGTCGGCATCTGGCCTGGCCCTGTTTGTCTGCCCATGTTAACACAAAAGAGGGGGACTTTTCAACGCCGGGAGGACGAAAAAGTACGGAGAGGAAAAATTTGGGGCGATGCGGGGGCGAAAGGGCCGCGCGGAGTTGACAGCGCGGTGATTTTGGATATCCTAAATCCAAACGGGGAGGGATTTTGATGGAAGGCGGATTCAACGGGGCGAGCACCGCGCTAGGCCTGCTCCTGCTGGCCGGTCTGGCCCTTTCGCTGGCCTTTTTACTCCGGGGCGGCAGGGGCGGGAAGAAGGCCGGCTGCACGGGCTGCCAGGGCCGCGGCGGGGCGGGCTGCGCCGGCTGCCCCTTTGCAAAGCCGCGCAAATAGCCGCGCGTTTGGCGCGAAAGGGCCTGGATTTTCCGCCGCGCGCATAACATCGCCCGCGAAGGAAAAACTGAAGGGGCAGTATTTTTTAGGGGGAAGGGAGCATGCGACAACTTCGCCTTGATTTTGCCCTTGATTTGGCGCTGGCGCTGCTGGTTCTTTCTTTGCTGGCGCTGCTGTGCGGCTTTGGCGGCAGGCTCTTCGGGCGTTCTAAGCCTGGGCCGCAGACCAAGGCCGTCTATGTCTGCGCCGCCCGGCCTTTGGGCGGGGAGGGTTTGAAATGAACTACGGCAAAACATCCAAGCACGCAAGCTATGACGAGAGGGTGAAACGGCTTTCGCCCAAGAGCGAAAAGCCCATGAGCCTGCTCAAGGCCTTCGCGGTCGGCGGGGGGATCTGCCTGCTTGGCCAGCTCATTCGCGACGCAGGCCTGGTCCTGGAGCTTGAAGAGGACGCGGCCGCGCTGTTGAGCACCTTTTCGCTGGTGTTTTTGAGCGCGCTGCTGACCGGGCTCGGCGTGTATGACAAGCTTGGCCGCTTTGCGGGGGCGGGTTCCATTGTGCCCATCACGGGCTTTGCCAATTCGATGGTTTCGCCCGCGATGGAGTTCAAGCGCGAGGGCTATATCACCGGCGTCGGCGCGAAGATGTTCGTGATCGCGGGGCCGGTGCTGGTTTATGGCATTAGCTCGTCGGTTCTGGTCGGGCTGATCTATTTCTTTCTTAGAATCGCGTTTAAGGGGTGAACGGCATGAGCGTGAGTAGCAAAAGAAGGGGAAGGCAGAGCTACCTGCTGCCCTCCAAGCCGCGCGTGAAGAGCTTTGCGGCCATCGCGGGAAAAAAGGAAGGTGAGGGGCCGCTCAGGGGGCTGTTTGATATCGTGATTGCGGACGATACCCTGGGCGAAAAGAGCTGGGAGCGGGCCGAAAGCAGAATGCTCGAAGACGTGATCCGCCTTTGCCTTGAGAAAAAAGAGCTTTCGCCCGAGAGCGTGGACGCCTTTTTGGGCGGCGACCTGCTAAACCAGATCGTTTCCGCCTCGTTTGCGGCCCGGCAGCTCGGGGTGCCCTTTTTGGGGCTGTATGGCGCCTGCTCGACCATGGCGGAGTCCCTTTTGATCGGCTCGATGCTCATCGACGGGGGCTTTGCGCAAAACGTCGTCTGCGCCACCTGCAGCCATTTCTCGACCGCCGAAAGGCAATATCGCTTCCCTCTGGAGATGGGCAGCGTGCGCCCGCCTTATGCGCAGTGGACGGTCACGGGCGCGGGCGCCACGGCGCTGACCGCAGAGCAAGGCTACCCCATCGCCATAGAGAGCCTGACCCTGGGCGCCGTGGTGGACTATAACCAGAACGACGAAAACAACATGGGCGCGGCCATGGCGCCGGCCGCGGCCGACACCCTGCGCAGCCATCTGGCCGAGATGAACCGTGGCGCGGACTATTATGACCTGATCGTGACCGGGGATCTGGGGCGCGTGGGGCAGGCCTTGTTCGAGGAGCTTTGCGCGGAGCACGGGATAGAGCTTGGGGGGCGCTACCTCGATTGCGGCAGCGAGATCTTCGCGCCGGAGCAGAACCTGTACTCTGGGGGCAGCGGCTGCGGCTGCTCCGCCCTGGTGCTCAACGGCAAGCTTTTAAAGGAGATGGAGCGAGGCGAAAGGCGCAGGATGCTCTTCATGGCCACGGGCGCGCTCCTTTCGCCCACGACGACGCTGCAAGGCGAGTCGATCCCGGGCATCGCGCACGCGGTTTCGCTGGAGGTATGCTGAAATGATGATGTATTTAAAGGTTTTCGCGGTGGGCGGGCTGATCTGCGCGGCCGGGCAGCTGCTGCTTATTTATACGCGGCTGGGTTCGGCGAAGATCCTGGTGCTATTCGTGACGCTGGGCGTGTTTTTGAGTGCGCTGGGGCTCTATCAGCCTTTGGTGGACTTCGCCGGGGCGGGCGCGACCGTGCCGCTGCCGGGCTTTGGGCACCTTTTGGCCAAGGGAGCGCTCGAAGCCGTGCGCGAGGACGGCCTGGCAGGCGCGCTAACCGGCGGAACGGCTGCTGCTGCCGGCGGCATCGCCGCCGCCATCGCGCTGGGCTACGCGGTCGCCCTGCTCTTTACGCCCAAGACCAAGGAATGAATTTTGGGGAAAGAAGGCGTGATTTTTTTGCTTGACAAGGTGCCGTCCACTGGCTATACTAACTATACCGCTTTTGGGCGGGCTTAACATCGCGGGGTAGAGCAGCCTGGTAGCTCGTCGGGCTCATAACCCGGAGGTCGTGTGGTTCAAATCCCACCCCCGCAACCAATTCAGCGCGAATCCTTGTGGTTCGCGCTCCTCTATGGCGGCGTAGCTCAGCTGGCTAGAGCATTCGGTTCATACCCGGAGTGTCGAGAGTTCAAATCTCCCCGCCGCTACCACGAAAAACCCTAAGAAACAAAGCGTTTCTTGGGGTTTTGTTTTTTGTTCTTTGGGCTGTTAAGCGCCCTTGCATGATGATTTACTGCATTTTTACTGCATCATTTTTTAAAGGCCGCGGTGTCGGTTGGTTGGAATTTGCTAACGATGCATTGAAGGCATCCTATCGTGGCATTGATTTCACACTGCAAAAAGCAGCCGCAGAACACAAATTTAGCATAGCATGGAGGGCGGCGGCGTGTCAAACGAGGAACTGGCTTTGGTGATTCAACGAGGGGAGCCCTGGCAGCTCGAAGCTTTGCTCGAGCAGAATCGGGGCTTCCTCCACAAGTGGGGTCTGCGCTATGCGGGGCTGGCTTCGCGCAATCGTGGGCTTGATTTCGATGACCTGCTCCAGGCTTGCCGATTGGGAATGCTGCTGGCGGCCCAGGCCCATGACCCGACGCGCGGGCCCTTTCTCACCATCGCGGCGCTGTACATGGCCAACGAGGCCCGCCGGGCGCTGGGTATCCGCACCACCAGGAAGGCGATCGAGAGCATGAGCACTATAACCTCCCTGAACGCTCCTGTGGATGACGAGAGCGGGGCCGAGCTGCAGGACCTGCTACTCGACGAGCTGGCCACAGACCCGCAGGCAAGCGCGGAGGCCGCCGATATGCGCAGGCTCGTTCGGGAGGCTCTTAGCGGGCTTTCGGATGGGCAGAGGACGGTTGTAGAAGCCAAATGGCTGCGCGGCCCTTCATACGCCGAAGCGGCCCGACTGGAGGTATAGAGCGTTCGCAGGCGGTCAGGCGAGGAAATGCAGGCCTCCAGGCCCTGCGAAGGGCTCCTAGGCTTCGTAGGCTGCGGGCGCAGTACGAGGGCGCGCCGCACCGCCACCAGAGCTTCGCAGGGTGGAAGAACACAGGCCTAAGTGCCGTTGAACGGGCCGCCATCAGGCGGGAAGAGCTGATGGAGGACATGCAGAGACTATGACTAAACTTGACTTCTCGCACGCGCGCGTGAGAGAGCATAAAAATAGCCCGCTGGGCCTCCGTGGCTTGGCGGGCTTTTCGCTTATCCTCTTACCCCTTGAGCATTCGCAGAATGTCCTTCTGCGTCTCCAGCACCCTCTCCGCAATGAAGTGCGTGAAGGCGGCATCATCGGCGTGGGCCTGCTCCAGCGTTTGGATGTATTCCCCGCGCAGGATCGGCGGCACGATGGCCAGGGTATACCCGGCGCGCAGCAGGCAAAGGTTCATGAGCAGCCGTGCCACCCGCCCGTTGCCGTCGATGAAGGGGTGGATGAACACGAAGCGCTTGTGTACCTGGGCGGCAAACACGACGGGATGGAGGGCATCGGCTTCGTACCGCATCCACAGGGGGAAGGCCTCCATTTCGCCGGGCACATTCGCGGGCGGTGGTGGTGTGTGGGCTGATCCTGTGATGAATACCCGCTGGCTTCGATATTTGCCCGCCTGGGCCTCGTCTATCCGCGAATAGAACAACCGATGCAGCAAAAGGATGTCGCCCTCTGTGGGCGTCCTGCGGCCCTCCAGGAGGGTAAACATGGCGTCGTAGGCCTCGGCATGCCCCGTGGCCTCGTAGTAGTCCCGGATGGGTTTGCCACCGACCGTCAGGCCGTCCTCAAGCAGCACCTTGGTTTCGCTCTCAGTCAGGCTAGAGCCCTCCAGCGCGTTGGATGACCAGGTAAGGCCTACGCGGTAATAGGCCCGCAGCTGAGAGAGCAAGGGTTCTTCCATCGGGCGGTATTGGTCGATGGCCGCTTTGTTGGCATCGATGCGCGCAAGCAGGGCGTTCATGGCTGGGCCTCCGCTGGCGGATCATCCCCGAGAGAATCCGGCCACTTTTCAAAGCCCATTTCGCGAAGAAGTGAGCGGTTTACCATTCCGTTAATGCTTTCGCCATTCCTTTCGGCTTGCTGCTTTACCAACTCTTTTGCGCCCTTCGGGACTATAATTGCAAGCCTATCATATGCCTTTTCATTATAGGCCCTTGACCATTCCGTTTGTCGCTTAGGCATGCTATTCACTCCTTTCATAATTCTAGTTTATCATATAGCGTTAGAAGCATCAAAAGAAATTTCACTACTTACGCAATTTCTTTTAAAAACCTATTGATAACTAATTACGCAAGTAGTATACTAAGTACAACAGCAGAGGGGAGAGCCAAGACAATGGCTCAAAGCAAGCCGAAGCCGCCGTCCCTGTGAGCAGCCCAAAGGGCCCCGCAATAGTCACGCAAGGCGCTTCGCCCCTCCAGAATCGAAAGGAGAACCGATCATGAGCATCAACGAACTGGGAGCTCAAGTCAAGGAGCTGAAGGAACTCAAGCGCATGGCCGAGGAACTGGCCGCAGAGATCAGCGCCGTGGAGGACGGCATCAAGGCCGAGATGGAGGCCCGCCAGACCGATGAGCTCCATGTGGGCATGTGGAAGGTGACCTGGAAGGCTGTAACCTCCACAAGGCTTGACCAAGCGGCCGTGCGGGCCCGCGCCCCGGAGCTCTGCGAGCGCTACACCAAGACCATCACAACCCGCCGCTTCATCGTGGCATAGGAAAGGCCCCTTACCTGAACGCCCTCGAAAAGCACAGGCAAAGAGCCACCACACCCCCCGAGGGGCTACGCGCCAAGTATGCCGTAGCCCCTCCCAAATTGCAAGGAGGAATTGACCGTGACAGACAGAGAGATGGGGATTTATCTTGGAGAAGCGTACGACACCCTGAAGTTGGTCGACGATGCGATTGCGGTTTTCTGGGAGATCGGCATTGATGAGCTTTCCCGGGCGATGCAGCACAAAGAGAAAAGCTATGGCGCTCTATATGTCAGCTGTGACCGCGCCATAGGCTGTGGGGCTTCGGTCTTGAATTTGGCGGAAAAGAAATTGTGGGAGGTGATGGATGGGCTGAAAAAAAAGCGCGGCAATCTGCTCTATGGCGTCATGTGCGAGGCCTTGCAAGGCGCAGCCGACGCGGAAGAAATCATAGCTGCCGGTTTCCCTGCCGAATGCGAGGCCAAGGAGTAAGGCTGGCCAAGGGGGGCTGCTAAGCGGCTCCCTTTTCCTTTTCTATCGTTTGCTATGCCTTGCCATCTCGCTTCGCTTCCGCGCTTTCCGGCTTCGGATTTGCCCTTCGGATACACGTGGGGACAATTCAACCGAGCGAGGATGCCCCCTTACTGCGCAAACGATGGATTAAGCGGCCAGTCTCGCACGCGTGAGAGGGCATCCACAGGGCGAAGGCCTCCATGGAGGGCCTAACAAACCTGACAATTTCATTTTTCAGAAATCAAAAATTGTTAGGTCAAATAAAGCCTGAATCCAAGCGTTTTTAAGCTATATATAACAATTCTAACAATCTAACAGAAATAATATATATAGTATTATATTTCAGATAGGGACGAGCTTCGTCCCCCTGTGGATGTCTTACTGCGTTTACTGCATTTTTACTGCACGAGGGATGATAAAACCTATAAAGCAATGAAAATATTGAACGTATTGAACAGCAGATGAAAGAGAGAAAAGGCTTTAATACAAGGGAAAACACCTTGTTTCCTTGAGTATTGCTCTTGACGGAATCGTAGATTCATACTCGGAGTGTCGAGAGTTCAAATCTCCCCGCCGCTACCATGAAAAACCCTAAGAAACAAAGCGTTTCTTGGGGTTTTGTTTTTAGCCGCAGCTTCTTCCCCGCAACGGGGAAGAAGCTGCGGCTAAAAATCGGGGAAAAATACGGCGTGGATTCCGCCCAGCGGGGAACGACGGACTGAGGACGGCGGACGGAAAGGGGCTTCTTTGAGCGGAGCCGTGCCTATGCGGACGCAGGAAGGCACAATGGGGAGCGTAAGGCGGAATGGGTTTGGGAAAGAAGGGATTTTTGCCTGACCTGCAGGAAAAACCACCGCGGCGAAATTTACGCGCCTTTTACTTATCGTTGCGTTTGGGCTTTACCCCGCATTTTTATGATATACTGGCAACGATGACGATGAAGGTTGCAAAGACTCGATGCGAAAGAGAATAGGAGAAGAACATGAAAAAGTTAATTTCACTTTGCGCAGCGCTGACGCTGACCGTCTTTACCGGCTGCGCGACCACGACGCCGAGCAGCGCGCCAGCCACGAGCACCCCGGCTGCGGCCACGTCCGCCCCGACGCAGGCCCCCGTGGCCGAGGACGCATACGCCGGCAAGGCGATCACCGTGGTTTCCCGCGAGGACGGCAGCGGCACCCGCGGCGCGTTCATCGAGCTGTTTGGCATCGAGGTAAAGAACGATGACGGCTCAAAGAAAGACACGACCACGAAAGAAGCGGTCATCGCGAATCAGACCGGCGTGATGCTCACGAACATCGCGGGCGACCCTTATGCCATCGGCTATGTTTCGCTCGGCTCGCTCGACAATAGCGTCAAAGCGCTTTCTATTGAAAGCGTTGTGGCCTCGGTCGAGAACGTTAAAAACAAGAGCTATGCTATTATGCGCCCCTTTAACATCGCCACCAAGGCCGAAATTTCCGAGCTTGCGCAGGATTTCATCGGCTTCATTCTCTCCGCGGAAGGTCAGGCGGTCATTACGGACGGCAAGTACATCGCGGTTGACGCTGCCGCCAAGCCTTATGCGGGCTCAAAGCCCGCGGGCAAGATCGTCGTGGCCGGTTCCTCCTCGGTCACGCCGATCATGGAAAAGCTGAAGGAAGCCTATCTGGCGATCAACGCGGGCGCCGAGATTGAAATCCAGATGAGCGACTCTTCTGCGGGCATGACGGCCGCCAAGGATGGCACCTGCGACATCGGCATGGCCAGCCGCGAGCTGAAAGAGACCGAAGCCGCGGAGCTGACCGCAACCGCGATCGCGCTGGATGGCATCGCGGTGATCGTCAACAGCGGAAACCCGGCCACCGACCTGAGCAAGGATCAGGTTAAGGCCATCTTCACCGGCGAGGCAGTCACCTGGAGCGACATCAAATGAGTGGTTCCCGGCTTCAAAGGCTGAGCGGCGCCAAGCTGCAGCGCCTGAGGGAAAATTTCATGAAGGCAGTCTTTCTGATTTCAGCGCTCACCGCCATTTTGGCGGTGGCGCTGATCTGCCTTTTTCTTTTTGCTAACGGGCTGCCCGCAATTGGCAAGATCGGACCGATCGCCTTCTTTACGGGCACCGAATGGTCGCCCAGCGACATCCCGCCGCTCTTTGGCATCCTGCCGATGATCCTAGGCAGCCTGTATGTGACTGCGGGCGCGGTCGCAATCGGCGTACCCGTGGGGATCTTCACCGCGGTGTTCATGGCAAAGGTTTGCCCAAAGCCCCTTTATGCCCTACTCAAGCCGGTGGTCGATCTTTTGGCGGGCATTCCCTCGGTGGTATACGGCTTTTTTGGGCTGGTCACGATCGTGCCGCTGGTGCGGGTGCTTTTCGGCGGCAACGGCAGCAGCATCCTGGCCGCGTCGGTCCTTCTTGGCCTGATGATCTTGCCGACTGTCATCGGCATCACCGAAAGTTCTATCCGCGCTGTGCCGGACGAGCTTTATGACGGCGCTGTAGCCCTTGGCGCGAGCCACGAGCGCGCGGTATACGCGGTGATTTTGCCGGCGGCCAAATCCGGCATTTTGGCGGCTATCGTGCTTGGGATCGGTCGGGCCATCGGCGAAACCATGGCGGTGATCATGGTCGCGGGCAACCAGGCGGTGATCCCGAGGAGCCTGATCAAGGGCGTGCGCACGCTGACCTCGAACATCGTCCTTGAAATGGGCTATGCCGCGGAACTGCATCGCGAGGCGCTCATCGCCACCGGCGTGGTGCTCTTCGTGTTCATCCTGCTGATTAATTTGCTGTTTTCAACCCTGCGCAAGGAGGGGAGCCAATGAAAAGAAAGCCCGCCGACCTGGTTTTTACCGTTTTCACCTGGCTTTCCGCCGCGCTGACCTTTGCCGCGCTGTGCTTTTTGGTCGTCTATATTCTCGTTAATGGAATCCCATATTTGAAGCCTTCGCTCTTTGAGTGGGAATATAATTCCATCAACGTTTCCCTCATGCCGGCGCTGCTTACCACGGTGATCACGGTGGTTTTATCGCTGATCATCGCGGTGCCGCTAGGCGTTTTTACGGCCATCTACCTGACCGAATACGCCGGCCGGGGAAATAAGCTGGTTGCGCTCGTTCGGGTCACGGCCGAAACGCTTTCGGGCATTCCCTCCATCGTCTACGGCCTGTTCGGCCTGCTTTTTTTCGTGACCTGGCTCAAATGGGGTTTTTCGCTGCTGGCCGGCACGCTGACGCTTTCGATCATGATCCTGCCGCTCATCATGCGCACGACGGAGGAAAGTCTCAAGTCCGTGCCCGATGCCTTCCGCGAAGGTGCTTACGGGCTGGGCGCAGGGCGGCTGAGGACGGTCTTCCGCGTGGTGTTGCCCTCGGCGGCGCCCGGCATTTTGGCGGGCGTGATTTTGGCCATTGGGCGCATCGTGGGGGAAACCGCGGCGCTGATCTATACCTCGGGCACGGTGGCCCAGGTGCCGGGCAATCTCTTCGCCTCGGGGCGGACGCTTGCCGTGCACATGTTTGCGCTCTCGCGCGAGGGCATCTACACCGGGCAGGCCTACGCCACATCGGTGGTGCTGCTGGTCATGGTCGTGGTCATCAACGCACTTTCTGCCGCGCTGGCAAGGCGAATCGGGAAGGGGTAAATAAGGGATGGAAAAGTTTAAGATAGAGGACCTTTCGCTGTGGTATAATGACTTTAAGGCGCTCAAAGAGGTTTCGATGCGCATTGAGGAAAACGAGATCACCGCTTTGATCGGCCCGTCGGGCTGCGGCAAGTCCACGCTGCTCAAGAGCCTCAACCGCATGAACGATTTGATCGAGGGCTGCAGAATTACCGGCAGCGTTCAGCTCGATGGCGGCGATATTTATACCGATCCAGACATAAACTTTCTGCGTAAGCGGGTGGGGATGGTCTTTCAAAAGCCCAATCCCTTCCCCATGAGCGTTTACGACAATATTGCCTTCGGCCCGCGCACGCACGGGGTAAAATCCCGCGTAAAGCTCGATGAAACCGTCGAAAAGGCGCTGCGCGACGCGGCCATTTGGGAGGAAACCAAGGATAGGCTCAAAAAGAGCGCCCTCGGCCTCTCGGGTGGGCAGCAGCAGCGGCTTTGCATCGCCAGAGCCCTGGCCGTGGAGCCCGAGGTGCTCCTCATGGATGAGCCGACCTCAGCGCTCGACCCCATCTCTACCTCGAAGATCGAGGAACTGGTCATGACGCTCAAAAAGCAATACACCGTGGTGATCGTCACGCACAACATGCAGCAGGCCACGCGGATCTCTGACAAGACCGCCTTCTTCCTGCTGGGCGAGATGATCGAATGCGGCGCGACGGAGCAGATCTTTTCGATGCCGCAGGATAAACGCTGCGAGGACTACATCACCGGGAGGTTTGGATGATGCGCTCAAAGTTTGACGAACAGCTCGACGCCCTCAACAACAAGCTCATCGAGATGGGCGGGAACATCGAGGCGGCCATCGCCACGGCGATTGAGGCGCTCAAGACCGGGGATCCCGAGATTGCGCGCAAGGCGATTCGCTTCGATGGCGAGATCGACCGAAGAGAAAAGGATATTGAGGCGCTGTGCCTGCGCCTGCTGCTGCAGCAGCACCCTGTGGCGAAGGATCTGCGCCTGATCTCGGCCGCGCTGAAGATGATCACCGATATGGAACGCATCGGCGACCAGTCGGCGGATATCGCCGAAATCTCCATGTACCTCTCGGGCGAGCCTGTGATTTCGCGGTTTGAGCACATCCCGCAGATGGCGCAGGCCGCCATCAAGATGGTGACCGAGAGCATCGATGCCTTCGTGAAGAAGGATCTCGTGCTGGCCGAGCGGGTCATAGGCTATGACGATGTTGTGGATGAACTCTTCACGCAGGTGAAGGGGGATTTGATCGAGCTGGTGCACCAGAACAGCGATAATGGCGAGCAGGCCATGGATTTGCTGATGATCGCCAAGTATCTGGAGCGCATCGGCGACCACGCCGTGAACCTTGCCGAGTGGGTGGTGTTTTCAATCAACGGCACTCATAACGCCACACACACCAGGGAAACGCTGGAAGAGAGGGATTGAGCGAGGCCATGCAAAGAATCGTGATCGTGGAAGACGATGAAGATATTCGCGAACTTTCGCTGTATGCCCTAAGCGCCGCGGGTTTTGAGACCGAGGGTTTCGAAACCGGGCAGGATTTCCTCAAGCGCTTCGAAAAGGCGCGGGATCTGCCGGATTTACTGCTTCTTGACATCATGCTGCCCGGCGAAGACGGACTTGCGTTGCTCAAGCGCCTGCGCGCCCACGCGCGCTATGGCTCCATGCCGGTTATTTTGCTCACGGCCAAGGGCAGTGAGGCAGATAAGGTCAAGGGCCTGAATTTAGGGGCCGATGATTATATCGCCAAGCCCTTTGGCGTGACCGAGATGGTGGCGCGGGTGCAGGCGGTGCTCCGCCGCACCGGCGCGGCCGCCCCAAAGAAGAAAAGCAAGCTCGGCTTTGAGCGCCTGACGCTCGACAGCGAGCGCCACAGCGTCAGCGTCGAAGGGCTGGGGCCCGTGCCGCTGACCTTTTTGGAGTTTGAGCTGCTCTATTATCTTCTGCTCAATGTAGAGATCGTCCTAAGCCGCGATAAGCTCATGGCAGCGGTCTGGGGCTACGATTACGAGGGCGAGAGCCGCACCGTGGATATGCACATTAAAACGCTGCGGCAAAAGCTCGGCCCGGCTGGGGGCTACATCAAGACCGTGCGGAACGTAGGCTATAAGATCGGCGGGTAAACGAAACGGGCCTGAACCACATCCCCTTTCGAACCCCTTGCGCCTTTTGCGGGCCGAATGAGGGGTGCCCCTCCCTCACTTCGTCAGTATGCTCAATTGGAACCGGGAGCCGACCTCCCAAAGCCCGCCCGCGTCCGTATCCTGCGCGATTACGAGGCCGATCTCCTTCTCCGTATATTTGCCCTGAAACCACAGGTCGTAGGGCTCCCGTACGATACTGGGCACGAACCCGGTCAGCGCGCAGAGCCGGAGCGCCTCCTCTTCGCTCAGGCCGACGAAATTGGGCACGACCGCGAAGTACCTTGGGCGAAGAACATCGTCCGCACCGCCCTCTTGAAAGGCGCTTTCCGGGTAGGCCAGGGCCAGGATCCGCCGCTGCTGCTCGGTGACGTAGGCGCGCTCCTTGGGCAGCGTCACATCCAGAACCTGCTTGAGCGTGTAGCGCGAAAGCTCGCGGGGGATGAACTCGCCCGCGGGCGAGAGAACGACATTCCCCCGCTTCTCGCGGGCCTCAAACTGCAGGCCGGCGTCCAGAAGCATCAGGGAAGCGAGCTCGAGGGTTTCCGCGCGCATGGCGCGGCTCGCCTTGGGCAAGGCGAAAACGACCTGCCCGGCGAAGGAATTCGTAAGGTAGCCATTCTCGATCAGGCCCTGCAGCAGCCACATCGTGGCGCGATTGAGCGGCGCGCCCACAAGGTCGTACGCCTTCAGGATCTTGTAGTAGGGCTGGCGCTCCTCGTCCCCAAAGCGGATATAGGCATTTTCGATTGCCGTGGGGTAATCCTTCATGAATTCGTACTCGATTTTGATGGCCGTGGGCTGGTTTTCGGTGCCGGGCTCGTCGCCTTCCGCCCGCTGGCCGCCCCAAATGAGCTCAAGCCGCCCCTCTTCCTGCGGAATCGTTTCAACATCGAAGCCAAATTGCGAGGCGGCCATCCGAAGAGCGGAGGAAAGCAGCTCCAGCGCCGAGCCGGCATCCCCATGGGCCGAAATGAAGATGCGCTCGCTGATGCTGGAGGCAGAAAGGTAGTTTTCTTCGATGAGCCGGTTGACGACGATGATCGCGGCGTTTTCGAAGCTAAGGCCGGTGAAGTGGATGCCGTCGACCAGCCTTTCGCCATCCTCATCCATGCCCGCGACGCGCAGGATCCTGGCGGAAGCGTCGATTTCAAACTCGACTTCCGGGTTCACGCGCAGCAGCACCGTGGAGCTGCCGCTTTTTGGCGCGGCGGAAGCCGTCGCGGGGGCGCTCGCCGCCCCGTTTGGGGTTTCCGAGCCGTTTTCCGCATTTTCCGCAGCCGTCGGGGTTGCCGCGGGCGCGGCGGAGGCTGGAAGGCCGGCCGGCGTTTCATGCCCGCGCTAAAGCGCCAGGGGCAGCGCGATCGCCGCGCACAATAGCGCGGCCACGCCCAAAACGATCCATCTATGCTTGCTCATGCTTGATTCCTCCTCTTGAATGGGAACGGGGCATTCCCCAATTTAGTCCAAAGCCCCATATGAGTATAGCACGGCGGCAAAGGTAAAGCATCAAGGAAGGGGATGCCGCCTCGTTTACCCTTCCCCGCGGCAAAATCCAGCTCCTTGGGGAAGCGGAGCCCCAAGACCAATCATCACTCAGCCAATCAATTAGGGGGGTATACCGGCCGTGAATCATCGCATTTTTCGCTATATGGGCCTTCTAGTGCTTCTGATGGCCACGAGCTTTTCACTGCTGCTCTTCTCCTTTTCGGGAAGCCTGGGCGCCGAGATTAGGGATAGCCTCGACTCCTTGCGCGTGACGCTGATCGCCTCGGACGGCAGGGTTCTCTTCGATAACGAGGCAAACCCTGCGGAGATGGAAAACCATTTAAGCAGGCCCGAGGTGCAGGAGGCCCTTGAAAAAGGCTACAGCGAAAACGAGAGGTTTTCGGGCACCGTTGGGGAAACGACGCATTACTATGCGCTGCGGCTCGGCGATGGGAACATTTTGCGGATCGCCCTGACCGTGAATGACGCAGGCAAGGTCGTCAGCCATTTTGTGCCGCAGATCTTGCTCTGCCTGCTCGCGGCCGCGCTGCTAACCTTCCTCATCGCCAGGGCGTTGACGCGCAGGTTGGTGGAGCCTCTCAACGCCATCGACCTGGACGACCCCGATATCGGCCCCTACGAGGAGCTTCTGCCCTTTATTCGGCGGATTGAGCGGCAAAAAAAGGAGCTGGCCGACCGCCGGAGCGACCTGGAAGAGCGCGAAGAAACCCTGCGGATGGTCATGCGGAGCATACACGAGGGGCTGATTCTGATCGACGGGCACGGCACGGTGCTTTTGGCCAACCAAAGCGCGCTCGAGATCTTGGGCGCGGGCGAAGCGTCGGGCCATAACATCGTGGAGCTTTGCCGCGAAACCGAGTTCCTCGAAAAACTGCGCGTCTGCCGCGAGGGAACCCGGACCGAGATGGTCTTTTGCAAGGAAGAGCGCGTTTACAGCGTGTTTTTCAATCCCGCGCGCGGGGAAGAGGGCGCCGGCGGCACGATGATCCTCTTCGTGGAAACGACCGAGCGCTATGCCGCTGAGGCGCAGCGCAAGGAGTTTTCGGCCAACGTTTCGCACGAGCTGAAAACCCCGCTGACCACGATCTCAGCCCTTTCAGAGATGATCGCCGGCGGAACGGTCAGGCCCGAGGATCTTCCGCGCTTTGGCGAAAGAATCCACGCCCAGGCTGGGCGCCTCATCAGCACCATTGAGGATATCATCCGCCTTTCCGAGTTCGACGAGGGCAGCGCGGTCAGGGAATTTTGCCGCTTTGATCTGCGGGAGCTCGCCTTCTCGGTGGCCGAGGCCCTGAAAGACAAGGCCGCAAAGCACGAGGTTTCGGTAGAGATCGAGCCCGGCGCCCCTTTGATGGTGACGGCGAACCGCCGCATGCTCGACGAGCTGCTCTATAACCTCGTCGATAACGCGATCACCTACAACTGTGCGGGCGGCTCGGCCGGCGTTTCGCTCAAGGCGGAAGACGGCTACTGCGTCATCGCCGTGCGCGATACCGGCATAGGCATCGCCAAGGAGCATTTGGGGCGCATCTTCGAGCGGTTCTACCGCGTCGATCAGTCGCGCTCCAAGCGCACCGGCGGCACCGGGCTTGGGCTTTCCATCGTCAAGCATATCGCGGAGTTCCACGGCGGCAAGGTGGAGCTGACGAGCCAAGAGGGCAAGGGTAGCTGCGTGCGTTGCTTCATTCGCGACAGGGAACTTTAAAGGGCGCCAAAAAGCCCCCGCTTTTTGATCAAAAGCGGGGGCTTTTTGCGCCCTTTAGGGCAGCTGCTCGTTCCGCGCCAGGGTTTGCTCCTGCTTGAAGCTCCCCGGGGGGATGCCCTCCTCCTTTTTGAAGGCGCGCGCGAAGGTCTGCGCGCTCTGGTAGCCCACCCGCTCGGCCACCACGGCCAGCGGCGGCGATTTTTCTTCCATGAGGATGGCCTTCGCGCGCTCGATGCGCAGCTTTGTGAGGTAGCGGAGCAGGTTCACGCCGGTGTTTTCTTTAAAGACGCGGCTGATGTGCTCAGGGCTGACCCGGAAGGTTTCCGCCAGCCTTGAGGCGCTGAGCTCGCTGTCTGTGTAGTGGACATCCAGGTAGGAAACGACGCTCTGCGCAAGGCGCACGGAGCCCAGGTTGTTCTTGCGGTAGCTCAGCATGCGCACCAGCTCGGCAAAGATCTCCCGCGCGAAGAGCCGCATCTCGCGAAGGGTTTCCAGACCCTCCAGCGTGGTGAGCAGGCCTTCTGGGTGGCTGACGCTCAGGGCGGTCAGGGTGGCGTCAAACCTGGCGCAAAGTTCCATGCCCTGCATTAAGGTCTGTGCGCAGAGGGATTTGGCCGTGGGCGGATCCAGCCGCAGCGCCGCGATGCGCGCAAAGAGCGCATCCAGCGCCTGGAAGGCGCCCTCTGCCTCGCAGCGGCGAAGCGCGTCGATCACGGCCTCCATTTCGGCGGCGAGCAGCGGCAGGCCTTCGTTCGGCGAGGGGCTTTCGGCCGTCGCGCTGAATTCCATGATGCCCTGGCCTTCGAGTAGCAGGCAGCGGGCCAGGGCGGACTGCGCCTCGCGGTACGAGATGGGGATGCCCATGAAATCGGCGCAGGGCGAGCCGATGCCGACGGCGACGCCCGCGTGAAGCTCCAGCGCGGCGAGGTATTCCTCGACGAAGGCGCGCGCTTCGCCCGCGGAAAGGGGCGTGGAGGCGCTGAGCAGCACCAGGGCGCCGCCATCCTCCCTCTCGATGCAGACGGGCGCAAGCGCCTGGCCCCTGAAGGGCAGAAGGGCCCGCACGAGCTCTGCGTATTCGGGCAGGGCGAAGCCGTGCGCGCTGCGCAGGAGCAGGACGGCAAAACCCTTATCGTGAATGGGCACGCCAGAATCCTCTAAAAGGCGGAGATGCCGCGGGAAGGAGAGGACATGGCCCGGGTGCAGCAGATCCCCGATGAGCTGGGCGCGCATGGCCGGCTTATACACGTCGACTTCCCGGCGAAGATTATCGCCCTCGCAGATGAGATTGCTCAGCGCCGTGCGCAGATAGAGCACTTCATCCATGACGAGGGGGCGCTGGTGGATGCTCGACGCCGAGGAACGGAGCTGTTCCGCCATCTTGGTGATGGCCCTGTAGGGGTGGAAGAACAGGGCGGTCCAGATCGACGAGGTAAACAGGGCATACAGGCCCAGGCAAAGCCCCAAAATCGCCCCGAAGGAGGAAACCAGCGCGAAGCCCTGGCTTCTTGGGATGCGGATGGCGTAGAACCAGCCCGTATAGTCGGATTTGAGCGAAACCAGCATGGATGAGGCGCTGAAGGCAGGCCCGCTTTCGCCACCGAAGATTAGCTCGGAAGGGGGCTCATCGGCTCCCTCGCCGACGGAAGCCACCAATTCGCCCTCGCCTGTGAAGAGATAAAGCTGCGAATCCTGCGTGGGCAGCGAGGGCTGAAGGATCTGGGCGATGACCTCGACGCCCACATATACGCCCATGTCTCCGCCGGGCAAATAGGGCCGAACGAGGGCGACCACGCTCTTTTGCGGGGCGTTTTTATAGCTTTGGTAAACCGGAACGCCCCGCGCCGCCTGCCAGGTTCCTGTTTCTGAGGAAAAGGCCTCGCGAAGGAGAAGCTCGTCGCCCAGCGCACCGTGGCTGAAAAGGTAGCCGTTGAGGTAGATCATCCTCGTATTGTTCGAGTTGAGGTAGAGCGAAACCCCCTGCGGGTAGAGCTTTTGCAGGGTTTCATAAAAGCGGTCGAATTGCAGCTTCATCTTGTATTCGTTGTAGGCGGTTTGGCGCCTTGCGTTCATGAACTGCCAAAGGTAGCCCGAGCCCGTGGCAAAGTCCATGCTCAGGCGGTCGAGGGTCGAAAGCATGCTTTCGACCGACTGCATATCCTGCCGAAGGATCGACTGGCCGGTCTGCTCCAGCTCGCGCGCCGCAAAGTGCTGGGTGCTCAGCACCAAAACCACGCCGACTGCGGCTGTGGCCAGGGCGATCAGCACAAAGGCCAAAAGCATGCGCTTTTGCAGGGAGCCTCTCCGCTGAAAGCGTTCCATTCCCCTCACCTCCATTGCCTTGGGGAAGCGCGTAAGCTGTGATTGCTGGTTTTTTCGTTATTTTCTACTATACAACAGGGGTAGGAGGGCTGTAAAGCGGGGCGTGCTGGTAAATTCATCTTTGTTTTGGGCATGTGAAGAGCTTCCTGGCGGGCTTCCCCCACGCTGAGGTCAAAAAAGGGCGCATCAATCAAAAAATGAATGCCGCCCGCCGGGGAGGATGAGCGATCGCGGCGCCCCAATCAAGAAACGCCCCTTTTGCTTTTATTAAGGGCCTGCTAGAATCAAGCCTGAAAGTCTGAGCGTTAAGGAGTTGGAGTCAATGGCACAGTTAGGCTCAAAGGCGGCCTTGAAAGAGAGCCTTCGCGGCAGGCTGCGCAGGGGATGGCCCCTGTATTTCTTCCTGCTGCCGGGCATCATCGCCTGCATTACATTTCAATACCTGCCCATGTTTTCGAACTACATCGCGTTTTTGGACTACAATTTTAATAACGGCTGGTTTGGCCTTGCCAGCCCTTTTGCGGGGTTTAAGAACTTCGAAACCTTCATCACGAACCCCTCGTTTTGGCCGCTCGTCAGCCGCACGGTGATCTACTCGCTGTGCCTGTTGCTCTTCTCGTTCCCCGTTTCGTTGGTCTTTGCGCTCTGCCTGAACGAGCTGCGCTCCGAGGGTTATAAGCGCATCGTGCAGACGCTCTCTTACGTGCCGCACTTCGTTTCCTGGGTCACGGTAGCGGGACTTTTCTACATGTTTTTGAGCACCGACAGGTCGGGCCTGATCAACAACCTGCTCGAGCTCTTCGGCTTCCAGCGCCACCCTTACATGCAGAACGCGAATAACTTCCTCCCGTTTTTGATCGTTTCCGAGGTCTGGAAGGAGCTTGGCTGGGGCACTATCATTTACTTGGCTTCGCTCACTGGGATCGACCCGCAGCTATATGAGGCCGCCATGGTCGATGGCGCGACCCGCTGGCAGCGCTGCCTGCACATCACCCTGCCGAGCCTGATGCCCACCACCTCGGTGCTGCTCATCTTCGCCCTTGGCAGAATGTTTTCGAACAACTTCGACCAGATCTTCAACATGCAGAACCCGCTCATCCGCGCCAAAACAGACACGCTCAACATCCACATCTACTACAGGGGCGTGGTCAACCAGCAATATGCCTACTCGGCTGCGGTTGGGCTCTTCACGGGGGTTGTTTCGCTGATCCTGGTCGTCCTGACCAACGCGCTCACCACGAAGATCAGCGAAACCGGGGTGTTTTAGGCCCGTTTCGTCTCGGAAAACGATTTGATTAGGAGGAGAGAGCCTTGAGCGAATTAAGCTCTTACGAAAAGCTGCGGCAAATGGAGGAAAAGGGCGGAAAAGTCCCCTCCCTGGGCACGCAATCGCCGGAAATGCACATTAAGCGCACGCCTGGCGAGCTGGTTTTTGACACCGCGAACGTGATCCTGCTGGGCATCATCTGCCTGCTGATGGTTTACCCCTTCTGGTATGTGCTGGTGCTCTCGTTCAACACCGGCTCGGACGCGGCGGCGGGCCCGCTGTGGCTCTGGCCGAGGGTTTTCACCCTAGAAAATTATAAGTACGTCTTTGGTTATGAGGCACTTCAGATCGCCTACCGCACCACGCTTACCCGCGTGGTCACCGGGCCGTTTTTGACCGTCGGCGTCAATATGTGCGTGGGCTACGCGCTTTCGAAGCACTGGCTGCCCGCGCGCAGGCAGATCATCCTCTTTATGATCATGCCGATGTTCTTCGGCGGCTCGATCATCTCGACCTATATCGTTTACGCGAAGCTCGGGCTGATGAACAACTTCCTGGTCTACATCCTGCCTGGTTGCTTCCAGTTCTTCAACATGGTCATCATGCGCACCTTCATCGAGGGGATCCCGATCGACATCGAGGAATCCGCCATGCTGGACGGAGCCGGCTACGGCAGGGTATTCTGGCAGTTCGTCTTGCCGCTTTCCACGCCGATTTTGGCCTGCTTTGGCTTCTTTAGCGTTTGCAATCACTGGCTTGACCTGCAGACGAACCTCATCTATGTGACAGACCGCAAGATGCAGACCCTGCAGTACATGCTCTATCAGGTCATCAATTCGGCGGAGGCAGCCTACTTCATGGAGGCCAGCTCGCCAGAGGCCGTAGCGCGCTCACTGGAAGCGATGAGCAACAACACCGTCCCCACGCCGGAGGTCATTAAGATGACAGTCATGGTCGTGGTGACCTTCCCCATTCTCATGGTCTACCCCTTCTTCCAGCGTTCCTTCATCAAGGGCATGCTGGTGGGCGCCGTTAAGGCCTAAAAGGGCGGCAAAGAGAAACGAGAGGGGAAAAAGTCCCGCTCCGATTCCGCGGGGGCGATTCCTTCGCGGATTGGCATAAGAGAAAGGAGAAACCAATATGCAAAAGCTCAAAAAAGGTTTGACGCTGCTGCTGGCGCTGGCGCTCGTTTGGTCGCTCGCGGCTTGCGGCAGCAGCCCCAGCCCGCAGCCTGCGGCCACGCAGAGCAGCGGCGCCGCGGAAACCGGCAAGCCCGATGAAAGCGCGAAACCGGACGCTCCGTCAGAGCTCACCCACGTGTCGGTGCTTGGGCATATCCAGACGGGCAGCCGCACGGCGGTTGACGACATTTTGACCCCCATCTGGCGCGAAAAGACCGGCGTGATTCCTGACATCGTGGATTTCCCGCGGAGCCAGGACGCCAACCAGTGGCTGCAGATGCAGATCGCGGGCGGCACCCTGCCGGACGTGATCGCCGTGGTCAACAACATCATCGAGGTGCCGGAGCGCCGCATGATGCTGAAGAACGCGGGCTTCCTCAAGCCCATCTCCCTTGAGATGGTGGTTGAGAACATGCCCCTGACCGCGCAGTACCTCAACAAGCTGGGCGTGAAGATCGAGGATTGGTACCTGGCCAACGCGGAAGAAGACGGCCTACTCTACTATATCCCGACGCTGCCCAACCCCCTCATCAGCGAAGAAAACCGCAACACGAACTACGGCAAGCTGATTACGGGCGCCTACCCCTACTTCCTCTATTACAGGGACGACATCCTGAAAATGGTCTACCCCGAAGCCAAGACCGAGGCCGAGCTGGTCAACCTGATTGTGCAGAAGAACGGCGAGCTGGAGCCTGCCGATGTGCTCGACGCGCCGGTCTATGAGCTGGACGGCTTGCTGGACTACCTGCGCAAGGTCAAGGCCCTCAAATACCACGACGAGATCGGCGGGTTTGACATCATCCCCTGCCATCCCTCGCTCACCAACGTGCCCGAGAGACTCTATCGCTCCCTGATGACCGCGACCGGCATCTGGTGGAACGAGATCGTTTACACGCCCGCCATCGCGGAAGAGGATAAGTTCATCAACTTCACCCAGAGCGACTCGTTCAAGGCCTATATCAGCTTCCTGAACACGGCCTACGACGAAGGGCTCCTTGGCGAGGAGTTCCTCATCCAGAAGGACGACCAGCGCGAGGCGAAGATGGTCAACGGCGAGTACGCCGTGGTCAACAACTACTTCCCCATCGCCGCCGCCAGGGCAAAAACCCTTGAGGACGGCCGCACTTACGGCTGGCGCGTCTTCCCGGCCATGCTGATCGACCTGAAGACCCCCTACCAGGATACTCGCCCCATCGTTTACTCCCTCGTGACCGGCGATGGTGGCAAGAGCTTCAACCCCAACACCGTGACCGACGAAGAAATGCCCAAGCTGCTCCACTGGGTCGATTGGAACTACTCTGAGGAGGCCATGGAGCTGCGCTCTTGGGGCATCCCGGATATGTACACGGGCGATGGCGCGGATCGCCGCTTCAAGCCCGAGTATAAGGACCTTGAAACCTACATGGTCAAGGGCATCCAGAACGCAAGCGGCCAGGATGGCATCTACTACGGCATGAGAGGCCTTGAAGTTCGCCAGGATATCACCTTCTGGAACCACGAGGTGCACGGCATGAACGTGTCCAACGGCGACTTCGTCAATTCCCCGCGCTATGTCTACCCGCTCGCGGCCGAAACCGCCGACGCCGTGGTCTACAGCCAATATGCGGTGCGCAAATACTACCGCAACGAGCTGCCCGAGGATCAGCGTCACTTCTTCGTGCTCGAGCAGGCCTTCCCGAGCGATGTCGCGGCGCTGCGCGCCAAGTGGCAGGTTGTGACCGGCGAATGGAACGAGGTCAACCGCCCCTATGAGGACGACCGGAACCTGCTGCTGATCGGCGCGATCTCCGGCAGCCCGAAGGACTTCGAGGCGAACTACCAGGCCTATGCGGATATGTACAAGGCCCCCGAGATCGTGGCTAAGGAAGTGGAGCTGAAGGAGGCTTACTTCGCCTTCTACAATGCCCGCGCCGCATACCGCACCCGCCTGGACTAAAAAGAAAGAAAAGCGGCTCAAAAACAGTGTTTCACAACCCGCGCGACTGGAATTCGGCCGCGCGGGTTTCCGTTTCCGGGTTTACGTGGCCTTTACGTATTCCTTTCTTTAAAAGGGACGAAGATGGGAAAAATCCGGGCGCACGGCAGGATAGAGTTAACGAAAATGAAGCGGAACAAGAAGGAATTTTACATGCGTGGGGCGCGCTCCGCTCTTGCTTTCCGCCCGATGGTACGGTATTCTGGTAAAGCCCCGCGAGGGAGCAACGAAGACCGTTCGCCCTCGCGGCAAAATGTTGCAGGAGGATCTTTAACGATGAAAAAGTTGCTTGTTTTGTTCCTTGCGCTGTGCCTCGGGCTGAGCCTGATGGCCTGCGCCGCCGCCCCCGCGACCACTGCCTCGGAAGCCCCCACGTCCACTGAGGCTGCCGCCACGGAAGGCACGGATGCAGAAACCCCCGCCGAGGGCGAAACCCCCGCCGAGGGCGAAACCGCCGATGTGAGCGGCGCCAAGGCGGTTATTGAGGGCGACAACGTGACGCAAACCATTACCGTCTCTACCGCGACCGGCGCAGAGGCCAAGATCAAGAGCATCTACCACTTCTCTAGCGACAAGATCGACGCCATCTCCATGGAAATCTCGGGCCCCACGGGCTCCGGCCTTGATCAGCTTGCGACCGGTTACGAGGCCTCGGGCTTCAGCGTGGCCGAGAGCAGCGATACCAAGGTCGTTTTGCAGGCCGGCGATGCTTACCTGGTTGCCCTTTCCGCCGCGCCGATCACGAAGGAAGCCTTTGCCGCCCAGCTCGACGCAGCGGTTGGCGCCGCCAACTAGGCTAAGGCCCCCTCGATCCGCTTTGCAAAAGCGCCCCTCTTTTGGGGCGCTTTTTTCATGGCGGAATGGGCCGAAACCCATGAAAAAAGGAAAGAAAGGCATCTTTTCTTGCGCTGGGAACGACATGATCCTGTGTTATTAAAAAGCAATTGCATTACAGAGTTGTTTCCAATTCGTCAAATTGCGGCAAGCGCGTGCGGTTTTATAAAAAATCGGTCATGGAACCGTTAAAAGTCCATAAAAAACCATTGACTATCCGGGCGATTTATGGTTTAAATTAGGGAGGAAAGTGGGATTACGCCGCAGCCGGCGTAAGGCGGCAAACCCATAACAATTCCAGGCTCGATAGGGGAGGAAAAGACTAATGGGAACGCACGGAAGTCAGCATCGGGATTTTAAGTTCAAGGTCGTTTCATTGCACGAGAACGAAAAAAAATCGGTGCGTGCTCTGGCAGAGGAATACAGCATTCCCCAGCAGACGATCTATAGCTGGTGCAAACAGTACCGCAGCTTTGGCGAAGATTCCTTCGTGGGCTGCGGCAATCGCCGCCAGCAAGACAATGAACTGCAGCGCTTGCGCAAAGAAAACGAGGAGCTCAAGGCGCGCATAGCCCTTCTAGAAAAAGGGCGGAAGGCAAGGGCCTAAGGGGCGCGCGTTAGAGCTAAAAAAGCGCGCAGGTATCGCATCGTTCACAAAGGGGTGGCGGGTTTTTCGCGCTCCCCCTTTATGTTTAAGCGCTCGGCCCGGCGAGCGCAGCTCAAGCCCTCTCGTCTTCCGGCTCAAGCAGGCGAATGCTCTTCAGGCCGCTGCGCATGGCGAGCCCCCGCAAGAACCGCGAGCGCGTTCCAAGGGCTTTTAAGCCCTTGAGCAAGAGCTTGATTTGAATCGGCAGGCACTTCCTTGCGTATAGGCGCGAGGCTTTTTTTATGCCCTTTGCCGCCCCTTTGTTGAGCGAATCGGCCAGGGCGATGGCGCTGCTCAGGGCATAGCTGATCCCCTCCAGCGAAGAAGGGCTCACGAAGCCAGCGGCTTCCCCCAGCAGGAAGGCATCCGCAGAGCCCAGGCATAGGCCGCCCAAGCCGCGCGGCACTGAAACCAGGCAGGCTTCGGTTTTCAGCGGTTCCCCAAAGAGGAAGCCTCGGCTGGCAAGGCCCTTTTTCAGCTCTTCAAAGCGCTGCCTAGCGCCATCCATCGGGAAGGCGCCGCCCAGGATGAAGTTGCCATCCTTCGAGATGCTCCAGGAGTAGGAGTCGGTGATGCGCCCATCGAAGACGCAGGAATAGAAGGGCGTGGGATGCTCTTCGCAAAAGTGCTGCTGGATTGCCAGGTATTGGCGGATCCGCCGCGCAGGGAAGAGGCTTTTGCGCACCAGCGAGCAAGCCCCGTCCGCCCCCACGACGACCTTGGCCAAAAGGCGCCGTTCCGCGCCGTTTTGGCGATAAAGAAGCTCATAGCCGCCTTCTACGCGGCTAATCCTGGTGCAGAGCGCGTTCCGTTCAACCCGCACGGCCTGGGGGATCAGCGATTCGAGCCAAAGATCGAACTGATGGCGGTCTAAATTGATATAAAAGCGCTGATAATAGCGTAAAAGCCCCGTCTGCAGGTCAATGGTTTTGACGGCGAAGATCTGCGGATCGACCAGGACGGACTTGGGCAGCGTTAAATTCAGGCGCGAGAGCGCCTTTTGCGCGTCCGGCGCAAGCAGGCCGCCGCAGGGCTTGCGGAAGCCGGTTTTTTCATCGTCCAAGCCCTTTTTATCGAGCGCGACGACGGACAGGCCGGGCCTTAGCAGCTTGGCCAGCATGGATCCGGCCGGCCCAAGCCCAACGATGGCCACGTCAACCAAGGCGGTCAGCCCCCTTCCTTGCCCTCTGTGGCCAGAGCCGCCAGCTTTAGGGCGGTGTTGCGGTTCCGCACCGTGACGAGCCGGTAAAGTGCCTTGTTCGCCACGATTTTTGGCAGCTTGGCCCGCGAATAGCTCTTCAGCGGCGCCGACCAGAGGGCGACCCTTCCAAGTATGCAAAGCCTTTCGGTTTCGGGCCGCATTTCGCCCAAGGCATCCAAGAGCTGCGCCCCGGTCAACGGCGGCAAGAGGAAAAGCGCATCGTGCTTGGATTCGGGGTCGCGCCCCCACCAGCCTGGCGCCCGCCCGATGGCCGCGCAAAGTTCCTCGGCTCGCAGGAGGCAGACCGAAACGGGGAAGCCGAAGCGCTCTTTAATCATGCCCTCGCACAGGCCCTGCAGCGCGGCCTGATCTTCGTTTTCGCTGCAAAAGAGAAGATTTCCGCTGGCGATATAGCTTCGAACCGCACTGAACCCGCAGGCTTCGAAGCCGAGACGAAGCTCGGGCATGGGCAGCTTATTCTTGCCGCCCACGTTCACGCCGCGAAGCAGCGCGATGTAGCCTGGCATGGCGCACCCCCCTCTTCATCGAACCGCGGCCAGTATAGCATAGTTCAAAAGCGGAAGGAAGGGGTGGCCCGCATCTCCGCGAGGGCGAAGGGTCTTTTTGCTTGCCACCTCGCGCCGGGTATGCTATACTGCTCCTGCTTCCTTACAAATCGCGGAGAGGTATCGAAGTGGTCATAACGGGGCTGACTCGAAATCATATTAATATGATTCGAAATCGCACTCTGCATGGCAAAATTGAATAGGGAGAAGTATCGAAGTGGTCATAACGAGCCTGACTCGAAATCAGGTTGTCCGCAAGGGCACGTGGGTTCGAATCCCACCTTCTCCGCCACGAAAGCCAGTAACCGCAAGAGGTTCTGGCTTTCTTCTTTGTTAGGTAACTTGAATCCAAACGAGCAAAAAATGTTATGGACACCCGCCCATATAACATTTTTTTTCATTAACATTTTTTCAATTCTATTTCTGCCACTTCCGCAAAACCGCCGCAAAAGATTTTTTGTTGTGAAATTGTTGTGAAACCGTGTAAATAGATATGAAGTCGTGCGGGGCGAAATAAAGACATATAACAAATTCAAATATGGAGGTATGTAAAATGGCAAACACACAGTCAACTCAAACCACACTGATTGCGGAAGCAATCAACATCGTTTCCGGCGCATACGCCGCCCCTCTTGTGGACGCATTGTTTGAACTTTGCGCCGAGGACGATTCCTTGCAGGGCATTTATCACGCGATTAATGCATTAGGCGAAGAAGGTCGCACCATAGAAGCCGTGCAACTTATCCGAGCGATGTTGGACATCGCAAATATTCAGTATTCCGAAACGATAGCGCAGCTTGAAGAAAACGAATCGAAGCGTGAGATGTTTGTTAAGGAGTTTATCGCCGACTTGACCGATATTCTCTACGGCGAATAATCGCAGCATATAAGAGCCGCCTTGTTCTATATCCGTAAAAGAACGGGCGGCTCTTTTGCGTTTTATCCCTCATTTGCACATTTGTCCTTCTCACCCCGCTCCATATATAATGGAGGCAGATAAGGAGGTATCGCCCAATGAAAAAGACGAAACACTATTTTACCGAAGCCGAACGGCGGTGTCTGCTACATAGCCTAAACGCCCTCAAAACCGAATTGCACAGCGAGGGGCGGTACACCGACACGGTGGACGAGGTTATGCTGAAGCTGA
>JAITGM010000034.1 GCA_031280685.1 Christensenellaceae bacterium | reverse complement strand
GAAGCTCCGGGCCCGCCCCCCGAGGGCGTAACTCGAGCGCCATCGCTGAGCTTGGCGCCGCATGCGATGGCTGCGCAACTGGCAAGGAGGGGCGTTTTTTTGTGGATTCAGGGCGATTTTCTCGTTTTGGTTCTCTAGGCGCTTCGTGTGGTTAGATCCCGCCCGTAGGCGGCGGGCCAGTGGAATATGATCGGCCTATCGGCGTTACGCGGAGCGGTAATTGCCTTAAACTTACCCTAGAGAGGGTGCGGGAGAGATGCTCTCCCGCCTGGAGACGAGCGGAGCGCGCGCCCAAACGCCGCGAAGGCGTGCATGGCGCATCCCCGGGCGGCATAGCCGCCCGGGGATGCAAAAGGCTAGAGCCCTCGCGAGCGCAGCTCGCGAGGAACAAGGCGCCCCAAGAGCTAAAAAAGGGCCGCGGAGCGTTTCGCTCCGCGGCCCTTTTTTAGCTCTTGAGATCGGTCGGGCTTTTAACCCCTCTTCTTGCCGATGGAAAGCAGCAAATTAAAGACGATGCCCACGATCGCGGCCGTGGCGATCGCCGGAAGCTGCGCGCCAAAGAAGGGGATCATGCCGCCGGGGAAGCCGTATTGCCCGCCAAGGCCGATAATCATCACCACCGCGATGACTGCGAGGTTGCGCGCGTCGAACATGTCCACGCTCTTGTTGATCATGATGGCGATGCCCTGTGCCGCGATGACGCCGAAGAGGAAGATGCAGGCCCCGTCGATGACTGCGGCGGGCACGGTGTTGATCAGGTTCGAAAGCGGCGTGATGAACGAGAGCAGGATCGACATGATCGCCGCCGCGCCGAGCATTTTTACCGAGAAGTTCTTCGTGATGGCCATGGTCGAGATGTTTTCGCCGTAGTTCGTGCCTGCGGGGCCTCCAAAGAGCGAGGCCACGATGTCGCCCACGCCGTCGCCGATCAGGTTCAGGCCGAGCTTATCCGCGATTTTATACTCGCCCTTACCCTTGCGCCTGGCCAGGTCGTTGACGTAGATATCGAGCTGGAAGAGGTGCGCGGTGGATTCGGGAATGGTCGCGATCGCGATGGGCATGATGGCCAGCACGGCGGCCCAGCTGGGCTGGGGCAGGGTGATGTGGGGGATGGAGACGACGTTTCCCGCAAAAACCTGCGAAAAGTCTACCAACCCCATCGGGATGGCCGCGGCATAGCCCACCAAAATGCCGAAGAGGATAGGAAGCTGTGCCCAAACGCCTTTTAAATAGACCGAAAAAAGCACCGTCGCCACAAGGGTGATCAGCGCCACGATCCACATGCTGTTGTTGGCAAGGCCCGTGGACGCGTCAAAGCCCACGGCCTGGGTCATCGCGGTGCCCGCCAAAGAAATCCCGATCACCAGGGCGATGGAGCCGGTGATGGAAGGGGGCAAAACCTTTTCGATGGCAGCCATGCCAAAGCGGGAAACGATCAATCCAGCCGCGATGGAAACCAACCCCGAGCAAATAATGCCAAACTGCGCCTGACTGATCAGCGCATCGGGCGCGACCTGGCCAAAGCTCGCCCCGGTCATGCCGACGATCGCCGCGATGTATGAAAAGCTGGAGCCGTAGTAGAGGGGAATCTTGCCCTTGGTGATCAGCAGGAAGCAGATCGTCGCCAAGCCGCTGGCGAAGATGGTTGTGGAAACGTGAAAGCCCGTGAGCAGGGCGACCGTGACCGTGGCCGGGAACATGACCAGCACCTGCTGGAAGGCGAAGACGATGAGCTTGCCCAGCGAGGGCGTTTCATCGGGCAGGTAGCCGATGGAGCTCGGCTTCTTTAAAGCGGAGGACATGGTTTGGCACCTCTTCCCTTGCGTTTTGGGGCAAGGCCCGCGCTGGAGCCTGCCGATTCCTTCCGAGATTATATCGGATTTGTGGTGGAGGATCAAGGGAAATCGTCAATTTTGTTAAATCTTTTGAAAGGGTGCGGCAGAGGCTTTGCCTGGCAAAATCCGTTTTCGGCCCTTTTTGGCCCCGCCGCTCGCCCGCTCCTTTTTTGGAACTTTTTTTGCCCCTTCGCGTTTAATCTGTGGTATACTTGCGAAGGAAGGACTATGCAATTTCGAAGGGGGTGCTCCCATGGCCGATCTTCTCGGCGTCATTTCCCTGAATTGGCCGGCCGCAATCTGCCTGTTGGCGGGGTTTGCGCTGGTCACGGTCGAAGTCTTCCTGCCGGGCTTCGGCGCGCCCGGCATCACGGGCCTTGCGCTGCTGCTCGCGGGCATCGTCGTGGCGGCGGATTCCCTTCTTGAGGCAGTTTGGCTGCTCATCATCGTGATCGCGCTGGTCTGCCTGCTGCTCTTCGTCGTGCTGCGCTCCGCGCTGAAGGGTAAGCTCGCCCAATCGCCCCTGGTGCTGCAAAGCGCCCTCTCAAAGGATGCGGGCTTTTCCAGCGCGCAGGATTTCAGCCGGTTTCTTGGGCGGGAGGGCCTGGCCCTCACGCCGCTTCGCCCCGCTGGCAGCGCGGGCTTTGAGGAAGGGAGGCTCGACGTCGTTACCGAAGGCGAGTTCATCGCCAAGGGGCAAAAGGTTCTCGTCGCCAAGGTGGAAGGCGCCCGCATCGTCGTGCGCGGGGCGTAAACGCCATAAAACGATTTTTTTGGAGGAGGGGTTTCCATGCCGCAGTTGCTCTTGGGCTTCATCATCCTGGTCGCCGTCATCATCTTCTTGGCCGTGTTCTTCTCGTTCTTCCCGCTCGGGCTGTGGATCAGCGCCTTGGCTTCCGGCGTGCGCATCGGCATCTTCACGCTGGTTGGCATGCGCTTCCGCCGCATCACGCCTTCCAGGCTGGTCTACCCCATGATTAAGGCCACGAAGGCTGGTCTCGTCATCTCCATCAACAAGCTCGAGGCCCATTACCTGGCCGGCGGCAACGTCGATCGCGTCATCAACGCCCTGATTGCGGCGCAGCGCGCCGATATTCCCCTCGAATTCGAACGCGCCGCGGCCATCGACCTTGCCGGCCGCGATGTGCTCGAGGCCGTGCAGATGAGCGTCAATCCCAAGGTCATCGAAACCCCGATCATCGCCGCAATCGCCAAGAACGGCATCGAGCTGCGCGCCAAGGCCAAGGTCACCGTGCGCGCCAATATCGATCGATTGGTCGGCGGCGCCGGGGAAGAAACCATCATCGCCCGCGTGGGCGAGGGCATCGTCACCACGGTCGGCTCCTCCCCCACGCACGAAAGCGTCCTTGAAAACCCGGACTCCATCTCGCGCACCGTGCTCGGTAAGGGCCTGGACGCGGGCACGGCCTTTGAGATCCTCTCGATTGACATCGCGGATGTGGACGTGGGCCGCAACGTGGGCGCTCAGTTGCAGACCGACCAGGCCGAAGCCGATAAGCGTATCGCCCAGGCCAAGGCGGAAGAACGCCGTGCCATGGCGGTCGCCCGCGAGCAGGAGATGATCGCTGCGGTGCAGGAAATGCGCGCCAGGGTGGTCGAGGCCGAGGCCGAGGTGCCCCAGGCCATGGCAAGCGCGCTGCGCGAAGGCAAGCTTGGCGTGATGGACTATTACAACATGCAAAACGTCATCGCGGATACCTCTATGCGCGGGGCCATCGCAGGCAGCGGCCTGCCCAAGGCGACCGAAAAGGGGAATTAATCGCTCAAGCGCGAAAAACACGCAAAGGGGGGAAGCCGCCCGTGGCGTTCATTCCAATTCTGATCGCGATCTTCTTCATCTTCGTTCTCCCCAGCCTGAACAGGCAAAAGAAGGCCCTTGAAGAAGCAAAGAGGCAGGCGCAAATGCAGGCGCCGAACTTTTCGCCGCCCGCGCCGCGGCCCATTCAGCAGGTTCGCCCCGCGCCGCCCAGCCTCGGGGCGCATACGGACGAAGGCCTGGGCACGCACGAGCATTATGAGGGGGAGAAAGCTTCCGCCCTTCGTTTTACCGAGGGCGCGGGCGCGGAGCGCCTTTCGCTCTCGCCGGAGGGCGCCTACGCCATCAAAACCCGGGCGCGCGGCGCCGCGGCGATTTCCCCCGAGGAGCTGGCCCGCGCCGTGCTCCTGACCGAAATCTTAGGCAAACCAAAGGCAAGAAGGTAGATCGACCATGCACTTTTTCCTCTACAAAAGCCTGCTGTTGTTCTTTGCGCTGGTCTGCGCCCTCTGCTGGCTGATCGAGCATCTGGACTGCGCAAGAGCAGCCGGCGCGCTCCCGCCGCCCGAAGCGCAGGCGGGCGGAAAACGGCAATAAGCCAAACTCAACGCGGCGCCAGCTTCCGGCCGCATCGGCCGGAAGCTGGCGCTTTTTTGCGCGCCCGGCCCCCTGAGAGGGCGCGTCCTCAATAAAACCCCTTCGCCCATTTGCAACAAAAACCATTTTCTTTCGTTGTTTTGTTATGTTATACTGATAACCGCGATTTCCTTAAAAAGACGTCGCCGCGGGGAGGATTTTCATGAACCGAAAAGCTGGCTTGGCCTTGCAAATCGTGCTGTTTGGGCTGCTTGCCCTGGGGCTTTGCCTGTATGCCGTCCTGAGCGGCGCCTACGCGCCCTCTCAGGCAGTGGCCGGCCCCACCGCCGGCCAAAGCGCGGCCGCCGGCCCGGCGGGGCTGCAGATCAGCGAAATCATGCTCTCGAACGAGGGCGCGGTCGTCGATGAGGACGGCGACTGGCCGGCCTGGGTCGAGCTTTACAACAGCACGTCTTCCGCCGTTTCGCTGGGCGGCTTTTCCCTTTCGGATCGCGATGCGGACCCTTCCCGCTCCAAGCTCCCCGCGCTGAGCCTCGCGCCCGGCGAGAGGGTCGTGGTCTTTCTTTCGGGCAAGGGCCGCCTGAGCGCGGGCAGCCCCTTGCACACTTCCTTCAAGCTCAAGGCGGGCGAAAGCCTTTATCTCTTCCAGGGCACGGCCGCGGCGGGCGACATGCCCTTCATTCAAACGCGGGAAAACCTCTCCTACGCTCTGATCGATGGGGTTTGGACCGAAACCGGCCTGTATTCCCCCGGCTTTGCGAACGACGAAGCCGGCCACGCGGCCTATTTGGGCGCTTACGACAGGCGGGCAGAGAGCAAGCTGAAGATCAACGAGGTGCTTTCCTCAAACGTGACCATTTTAGCGGATGAAGAGGGCCTTTACCCCGATTGGATCGAGCTAATCAACCTGGGCGATGTGCCGATTGACCTAAGCGGCTATGCCCTCTCGGATACGCCCAGCCGCAGGACGCGCTGGCGCTTCCCCGGCGGGCAGATCGGCCCGGGCGAAACCCTGCTCGTCTTCGCCTCGGGCAAGGATAGGGCCGATACGACCCCCTTCCACACCAATTTCGCGGTCGCGGCAAAGGGCGAAACCATCCTGCTTTGCGACCCTCAGGGCAACCTGCTCGACAGCGTGGCCCTCCCCGACCTGAAGGACGATGTTTCCTATGCCCGAGCCTCGGGCGGCGGCGCGTTTGCAGAGTGCCTAAGCCCCACGCCCGGCCTGCCCAACACGGCGGAGAACGGCCTGGCCCTTCAGCGCCTTTATTTCGAAACACGGCGCCCTTCCGTCTATATTTCAGAGGCGGTGAGCAACAGCGCGGTTTCGGGCGAGGGCGACTGGCTCGAGCTTTATAACGCGGGCGGCGAGGCGCTGAACCTTAGCGGCTATTCCCTGAGCGACAGGGCGAGCAGGCCGGGCAAGTTCGTCTTGGGCGAGCAAACCCTGCCCGCGGGCGGCTATTTGCGCGTAGATATAAGCGAAGGCGCGGCCCAGGGCGAGCTTCGGGTGGCATTCCACGTCAAGGCGGGCGGCGAAGGGCTGTATTTTTTCGACCCAGACGGCAAGCTGGTCGACAGGCTTCTGCTGCCCCCGCTCAATGCCGGGCTCTCGTTTGGCAGGGCGGGCGATGGGGCCCTTTTTTATTATAAAACCCCCACGCCGGGCGCGCAGAACGCAGAGGGCTATGCCAGCGCCCTGCGGCCCGTGCGCTTTTCGCAAGAGGGCGGCGCCGGAATCGAGCCCTTTGCGCTGGAGCTTTACGCGGAAGAAGGCGCCGCGATTTATTACAGCCTGGATGGCTCCGAGCCGGATCCCTCTTCCAAGCGCTATGCGGGCCCCATTCAAATCACGAAAAACACGGTTCTGCGGGCCGTCGCCATTAGGGCAGGCGCGCTGGATTCCCCCGTCGCCACGCAAAGCTACCTGCCCGAGGCGTGGCATAGCTTACGGGTGGTTTCCCTCGTGACGGATCCCGTCTATCTTTGGTCGGATTCCAAGGGCATCTACGCAAACGGCCCCAATTATCAGGCCGAATTCCCTCACGGCTCCAAAAACCACGGCGCGAATTTCTGGATGGACTGGGAGCAGCCCGTAAACGTCGAGATCTTCGAGCCAGGCGGGGCGACCCTCCTCTCCCAGGGCGGGGCGTTTAAGATCAACGGGCAGTATTCCAGGGCGCTGCCGCAAAAGTCCTTCGCGGTCTATGCCCGCAAGGAGCAGGGCGCGAGCCGCTTTGACGCCCCTCTGTTTTCCAATCGAGACTATACTTCATATAAATCCTTCGTGCTCCGCTCCACCGCGCAGGATCATAACCGTGCGCGCATGCGCGACGTGATCTGCACCGCGCCGATGCTCGGGCAGGATGTGCTCTATCAAGAGAGCGAGGTCTGCGTGGTCTATATCAATGGGGAATACTGGGGGCACTATAATATGCGCGAGCGCGTCAATAAATGGTCGATCGCCCAGTGGGAAGGGATTACCGACGAGGCGATCATCGACCGGATCGACCTGCTGAAGGGCAACGGCAAATCGGCCAGCCAAACGCTGAACGGCTCCAACACCGAGTACCGCGCGCTGATCGACTATGTGCGCGCCAACGACCTGACCAACGAAGCGCAGCTCAACTACGTTCTCGACCGGGTCGATGTGCAAAATTACTTCGATTATCTCATCGCGGAGATCTTCTGGGCGAATTCCGATACCGGCAATATCAAGTTCTATAAGCTGCCCGGCGGCAAGTGGAAGTGGATCCTTTACGACCTGGACTGGGCCATGAACAACTCGGAATCCATGCCGGTTTCGTGGAATACCTTCGCCTATGTGCTGCACCTGCATGACCAGGCGGGCACCGGCGTGGGCCATTCCTTCGAAACCGTGCTTTCCTATAAGCTCTTGGCCAACCCCAAGATGAAGACCCTCTTCCTTGAGCGCCTTGCCTACTTCATGAAGAACGTTTACACGAGCGAAAGGCTCGTGAAGCTCATCGAGGAGCAAGAGGCCGCCATGCTGCCCGAGATGGAGCGCCACTTCGCCCGCTGGCCTGAGGATGGCAGCGTATCCAGCTGGCAAAAGAGCGTGAGCCGCATCAAGGAATGGGTGCAAAAGCGCCCGGACTACGTGCTCGAGAATTGTGAAAGCTACTTTAAGCTTAATGATACGGAGATGAAGGCGCTCTTCGGCGCGCTTGAGGATCAGGACTTTGAAAAGGAAAGGAGCGCGACTAAGGAGTATGACGGCGAAGAACCCCTCGCAAACAATCCCTGAGCCGCTGCGCCACGAGCTCAAGTACCACATCAGCCTGGGCTCGGCCGAGGTGCTGTCGTCCCTTTTGGGCAATACCTTAAGCATCGACGAAAACGCCAACCGAAACGGCGAGTATAAAATACGCTCGCTGTATTTCGACGATGTTTTCAACTCGGCCATGGGCGATAAGATCGACGGCGTGCGCTCCCGGCACAAATACCGCATCCGCATCTATAACGATTCCGACAGGGTCATTCGCCTGGAAAGAAAGAGCAAGCTGGGCGACTATATCTCGAAGGTTTCGGCGCCGATCTCGAGGGATCTGGCCGAGCAGATCATCTCTGGAGACAATTACGGCCTCGAGCGCGTCGATCACCCCCTCTTGCAGGATCTCTACCGGCAGATGAGCCTGCGGCTGTTCCATCCCGCCGTGATCGTCGATTACGTGCGCAAGGCCTTCGTCCATCCGGCCGAAAATACCCGCGTGACCCTGGATCAGCGCCTGCGCACCGGCCTTTTCTCGTTTGATCTCTTCAACCCGGCGCTGCCCACCCTGCCCTGCCTGCACGAGGAAACCGTGGTGCTTGAGATCAAGTACGACCGGCGCTTCCCCTCGTTTATCCGGCCCATGGTTTCGTCCGTGCCCGCGCTGCGCAGCGCGATCTCGAAATACACCATCTGCAGGCGCTTCGAATTCAATCTGTAAGGAGGCTTCGTCACTATGCCCAGCACCAACGAACCCCTCGGCTTTTCGGACCTGTTTAAAAACAAGGTTTTAGAGGGCTTTTCGCTGCAAACCCAAAATCTTACGCTGCCCAACGTGCTCATCACGCTGCTTTGCGCCTTCGTGCTCGGCCTGTTCATCTTTTATGTTTACCGCAGAACCTATAAGGGCGTGCTCTATAGCCATAGCTTTAATATTTCCCTGGTTATGCTCACCCTCGTCACCGCGATGATCATTCTCTGCATTTCTTCGTCCATAGGCCTGTCGTTGGGCATGGTGGGCGCGCTCTCTATCGTGCGCTTCCGCACCGCGGTCAAGGATCCGATGGATACGGTGTTCATGTTTTGGGCCATCGCGGCGGGCATCACCGTGGGCGCGAACTACTTGCTCTTTGCCGCCATCGGTTGCCTGGTCATCGGCGCGCTGATGATGCTCCTTTCGCTGTTCAGCCGCATCAGCGGCGAGAATTACCTGCTCGTGGTGCATTATGACGACCGCTCGGCCAAAGAAGTGGGCGCCATGGTTCTAAAAGCGGGCAGCGCCAAGCTCAAATCCAAGTCCGTGACCCGCAACGGGGTAGAAGCGACCTATGAGATGCGCCTCGCGCCCCAGCGCCAGAACCTCGTCAATGCCCTGCTCAACATCCCGGGCGTGCGCGACGCCACCCTGGTGGCCTTCCAGAACGAAATCGCCTAAGAACCATGGATGAGGTGAGGGTCAGGGAGCGCCCTCCGGTTTTGCTGCCGCGCCCGGAGGGAAGCTTTCGCCCCCGAGAAAAAAGCCGGGCGACTTCGTTTGCCCTAGCCCCTGGCTGCAGCTGGCAAGCCCCGCCCGCTTAAAGGAAGAACATCATCACGAAATGGCAGACGCTGCCCGCAATTACGAAGATGTGGAAGACCTCGTGGAAGCCAAAGAGCGGGTTTTCGCGCCCTGGGCGCTGCAGCGCATACAGGATGGCCCCTGCGGTATAAAAGGCGCCGCCAGCGCCTAAAAGCGCCAATGTCGTTGCGTTTGCGGCCCGGCTCAGCGGGAAGATCGCCACCACGACCAGCCAGCCCATCCCCAGATAGACCGCGGTGTAAAGCCAGCGCGGCGCGTCGAGCCAAAGTAGCTTCATCAGCGTGCCGCCGGCCGCAAAACCCCAGACTACCCCGAAGATGGCCCAGCCCCAGGCCGCGCTGTAGGCGCGCAGAGTGACGAGGCAGATCGGCGTGTAGGTGCCTGCGATCAAGAGGAAGATCATGATGTGATCGAGCTTGCGCAGCCGCGTCCGCCCGGCGGGCTTGGCGGGGATGGAATGATACAAGGTGCTGGCGCTGTAAAGCGCGATGAGCGTGGCGCTATAGAGCGCGAACGATACGACGTGCCAAACCCCTTCGACGAAGACCGCGCGCGTGATGAGCACCGCGGCCGCGACCGATGAGAGGTAGGCCCCGATTCCGTGTGTAAGGGCGCTGAAGAGCCTCAATGCGTTGTAGCTGGCGGCTTCTTTGACTGTTTTCATGCCCCGATTATCTCATAGGGCGGCCGCAAAGTCCATCCCGGCGAAAAAGCGCCAAGCACAGCCGGAACGCCATTTAAAACGGCAGCGCAGCGGGGGCGCGCTCGCTCCGCTCGCGCGCCGGGGGGCCAGCTCCGCGCTGCGCGCGGCCTGCCGCTGCGCGGCAGGGGCAGCTTCGCTGCCGGCTGGCCCCCGAGGCGCGCCCCTCCGGGGCTTCGCGGGGGGAATT
>JAITGM010000031.1 GCA_031280685.1 Christensenellaceae bacterium | reverse complement strand
CGCGAGCGGGGCGAGCGGGGCGAGCGCGCCGCTCGCGCCGAGCGGCAGCGAGGCGGTTTCGTTCAGGCGCGCGACCCAGCGGGGAGCGCGCTTCCGCGGATTCAAGCAAAGAACCCCTCGAAAGAGGGGTTCTTTGCTTGAACAAGACCATTTAGGGCCTGGAAAGGGAACCGTCGGGGCGGCGGGAGTTCGTCCAGAAGGGGAGTTCCTCCGAGCAAGGGAACTTCTTGGCGAGCTCTTCGTTGATGTCGATGCCAAGTCCTGGCTTGGCGTTGGGGTAGACATAGCCGCCGCGCTGCTCGGGGCAGCCGGGGAAGACGTCGAGCGTCGCGTCGTTAAAGCCGGACCATTCCTGGATGCCGAAGTTCCAGCTCGAAACGTCGAGGTGGATATCGGCTGCGTGACCGACCGGCGAGGTATCGCCCGGGCCGTGCCAGGCCGTGCGCACCGAGAAAGCCTCGCAGAAATGCGCCAGCTTCACGGCGGGGGTGATGCCGCCGATCTGGCTGACGTGGCAGCGGATATAGTCGATGAGCTTGTTGGCGATCAGCGGGGTGATCTCGCGCGGATTGTTGAACAGCTCGCCCATGGCAATCGGCGTATGGGTCTGCCTGCGCATGATCTCAAACCACTCGATTTGCTCGGGCGCGAGGGAATCCTCGTAGAAGAAGAGCCGGTAGGGCTCGAGCTCTTTGGCCAGGCGAATGGCTTCGATGGGCTCGATGTGCTCGTGTACGTCGTGGCAAAGCTCCACGTCGAAGCCGAAGCGGTTGCGGATGTAGTCAAAGAGCTTCACGACCGAAAGCTGGTACTGCAGCGGGTCGTAATACGCGCCGTGCACCGCGTTTTCGGGCCGCTGGGCCGAGAGGGGCACTGCATCGCCGCTGTTGCCGCCGTAGCCGCCGTGCTGCACGCGCACGACCTGCACGCCCTGCTCGATGTAGGCCTGCACCCTGTCGCCTACCTCTTCGAGGGTTTTACCGTCTGCATGGCGGTAGATGCGCGCGCCTTCGCGAACCTTGCCGCCGAGCAGGTCGTAGAGCGGCATATTGGCCATCTTGCCCTTGATATCCCACAGGGCTTCGTCCACGCCAGAGATCGCGTTGTTGAGGATGGGGCCGTTGCGCCAGTAGGCGCTGACCATGGCCATCTGCCAATGATCCTCGATGGTGGAAACGTCCTTGCCCACGAGCAGGGGCTTCATGTAGTGCTCGACCGCGTGGGCCACGGTCTTCCAGCGTTGGGTGAAGGTTGCGCAGCCGATGCCGTAGAGGCCGGGCTCGCTGGTTTCTACCTTCACGATCACCAGCGGGATCTTGGCGGGCGCCGTGCAGATTGCGCGAACATCCTTGATGGTTACGGCCATGGTTAGATCACTCCTTCATGATGGGTTTATGCCTAAAGCGGGGGGTTTAGCCCGCGCGCAGGATCCTTTCGACCACGAGCTTGCGGAATTCCGGCGTTAAGAGGCAGAAATAAGCCGTAAAGCCCGTGACGCGCACGACGAGGTCGGGGAAGAGCTCCGGGTTTTCGTTCGCGGCCAGGATCTGCGCCTCGTTGATGATGTTGATGTTGAGCAAGGTGGCGCCCTGTTCGAAGATGGTGAGGATATAGTCGCAGATCTTCTGCACGGCTTCGTCGCTCTGGGCAAGGCCTGGGTCGAGCTCGAGCTGGATGGGCGCGGTGTTGCCATAGCCCGGCTGAATGGAGCAGATTGCGTTGCTCATGGCGGTTAAGGCGCCGTCGCGCCTGAAGCCTGGGTGCGGGTTGGCGCCGTGGTTGATGGGCTCAAAGTCCTTCCTGCCGTTTGGCGTGGCGGCGACCATCTTGCCAAGGGTGATGGTGTTCGACCACGAAAACCAGCCGGGGATGAACTTGACGGGGGCGTATTGCTCATCCATGCGCACCACATCGGCCGAAAAGCCCTCAGAGATGCGCACCGCCCAAAGGTCGCCCAGGGAATCGCTGCCGCCGCCATAGCGCTCAGAAGCGCTGAGCATCGCGCGGATGTAGTCGTTCCGCGGCCCTTCAAAGTTGGCTTGAAGCGCCGCGTAGACTTCGTCCCAGCCAAGGCGGCCCTCCCTTTCGATGCGCTGCTCAAGCGCCGCGAAGGAATCGGCCGCGCTGGCGATGCCCGCGCCGTCGATGCACATATTGTAAAATTCCGCGCCGCCGTTGACGATATCCAGGCCCTTTTCGACCGGCCCGTGCGAGAGGAGGTTGAGGAGCAGCTCCGGCTGGTTATAAACCTGGTATTTGAGGTGGAAGGCGATGCCCTCGGCAGTGACCTCCACGGCCTTTTTCATGTGGCCGGAATAGAGCGCCCAGAGGCGCTTCGTGCTGCGCTCGCCGGCCTTCATCATCTCGTCGAGCGCCACGCGGAAGACCTTCAGCGCGTTGACCTTCACGCAGTCGTTGAGGGTGTATTCAAGGCCGGGCAGGCTCATCCAGTGGCAGCCCACGGCCACGCGCTGACGGGCCAGCTCCGCCGAATAGCCCTTGCGCATGAAGCCCTGGCTCAGGGCCCGGTCGCCAGAGAAGCGCGGCCAGCCATTCTTGTTTTTGAAGAGGTATTCGACCGACTTGCGCAAAAAGTCCATGTCCATCTTATCGTGCACGCGCACGGTGATGTTACACGAGGAATCGAGCCAGTCCGCGGCCTCCAGGCAGAGGTAAGAGAAGGGGCCGACCATATCGCGCCCATCGGGCGAGAGACCGCCGAGCTGGTAATAGTGCGGATCGTTCAGCAGCAGGCAGGCGATGTAGTACTTGGCCTCGTCCTGGCTCATCTCGCCGTTTTTCAGGTCGCGCTCGTAGTAGGGGCGCAGGACTTCGTCGAGCTGGCAGCCCGCGCCGTCGCGGTTGTATTCGCGCGAAGCCATGTTGAACCAGCAAATCCACTGGCAGGCCTCGCGCAGCGTGCGCGGCGCGCCGAAGAGCAGCCACTCGTTGGTGCGCAGCATCTGGCGGAGGTTCTCTTTCAGCTCGGGGCGCTCCTCTTTTTCTATCGCCAGGGCGATGGCCTCGATGGTGTGGCGCATCCAGGCCTGAACGCCCTGAATGGCCAGGACCTCGGCATCGTAAAATTCATCGTGCCCGGGGTTTTGGCCGCGGAAGTGCTCGAGCTTTTCGAGCAGGCCGCCAAAGCCTAAATCAAGGCCGATTTGGTAATCCCCGCCGAAATGCGAATCCGCGCCGATGCCAGGCACGATGCCATACAGCGCCTGCAGGGGCTTTAAATGCTCGAAGGAGTAGTCCGGATTGAAGCCGCGGCCCTGGCGCAGCCAGGTCATGCAGGTCATCCAGCGGCCCGCGAAGGCGTCGCAGGGGTCGATCAGCACCGGATGCTGTGCCATCAGCTTATAAAAGTTCTTTGAAAAGCCCTCGTAGCCGTAATAGCCCCCGTTTTTGTGCGTGGGGATGGCTTCGAAGCGAAAATCATCGGGCAGCATCACGGCGCCGTAATCGTCGCCGTCGGCAAAGCTCATGAAGCCCGCCTTGTCTTTCGTGTCTTCAATCTTGCGCTCGCGCAGGATGGCGAGGCGCTCCTTGTAGCCAAGGGCAGTGCCCGGGGGCAGGGTACCAACGCGGTTTCGCATGAAAAGCTCTCCTAACCCAGTCGAATTTTCGTAAGATGGGCCTGAGCGGCGCCCGAAAGCGCGCGCAGCGCATTTTCGCCCAGCGGCCTTGCCTGCTCGAAGGGGTTTTCGATGCCCAGGCTCTTGTATTTTGAGGCCCCAAGGGGGTTGAAGTTCAATAGCTCATAGTATTCAAGGTGTGCAAAGGCGGCCAGGAATTCGGCCATGCGGACGATTTGGGCCGGATCGTCATTCACGCCGGGGATCAGCGGCGTGCGGATGATGAAGGGCTTGCCCGTTTGATCGAGCAGGGCGATGTTCTCGAGCACGAGGCGGTTCGAAAGCCCCGTCCAGCGCTTGTGGGCGGGTTCGTCCATGAGCTTTAGGTCGATCATGAACAGGTCAACGAGCGGAAGAAAGCCCTCAATGAGCGAGAAGGGGAAGCAGAAATTGGTTTCCACGGCGGTGGAAACGCCCTCGGCCTTCAGCGCGGCGAGCAGCGCGCGGGCGAATTCTGGCTGGGCAAACACCTCGCCGCCAGAGATCGTCACCCCGCCGCCCGAGCGCTCGTAATAGGCTCTGTCTTGAAGAACCTCGTTCAGGATCTCTTCCACGCTCATTTCCGTGCCTGAAAGGCTCAGCGCGCCCGAAAAGCAAACGGCCGCGCAGGCCCCGCAGCCCGTGCACAGGGCCGAAAGCTGCTCAATGCCGTCTTCGCCCAGCCTGCGCGCACCGTTTGGGCACGCGGCCAGGCAGGCCCCGCAGCCCGTGCACTTTTCGGGATAAAGATGAAGCTGACCTTGGGCCAGCAGGGTTTCCGGATTGTGGCACCAGGCGCAGCGTAGATTGCAGCCCTTGAAAAACACCGTGGACCGGATGCCGGGCCCATCGTTGAGCGAAAAGCGCTGGATGGTCGTGACGACGCCCAAAGAAACCCCTCCTTCAAAAAAGTTACGGCGGCGGATGCCGAGGGTTTGAATACCCAGAGTATAAACCAACGTGAAAGCCATGTAAACAGGCAAAAGAGCGCGTCGGGCTCTCTAACGGGCGGCGAGAACGCACTATTTTTAACAAACCGCGCTGAATCTGGCATTCTTTCCCCATTTGAGCTCGCACAGTCTCCCTGGTGGGCGGCTGGCAGGTTCCGCTTTGCCGTCGCGCCGCCGCAAAAGCAGCGGTTCAATTTCCGAATTCGCCCTTTTTCGTCATTGCGAGGGGAACCGAAGCAATCCGGCGCGTTCCTCTTTCCGGGCAATGACGGGGCTGCGTTAAGCGCACCAAGGCTCGCCTGCGCCTTCGGGGGGCCAGTCGGCAGCAAAGCTGCCGCTGCCGCATAGCGGCAGGCCGCGCGTAGCGCGGGACTGGCCCCCCCCCCCCGGCGCGCGAGCGGAGCGAGCGCGCCTGCTCTTCCCAACAATAACGGCAAAAGAATTCGTCAGCGCACAGGGTTGGGATTACACTTTTTGGGGGCCCGCGGGGGGTATCGCAGTACTCCCGCGAAGGCACGGAGTGCCGTTTTACGGGCTTTCGCGCCAGCTCATGCGCAGGCTCGCATTCTTCGCCTCGTCGTTATAAACCAAAAGATGGAGCTTCCCCGGCTGAAAGGCGCTCAGATCCAGCCTTTCGTCAAAGGCACCCGAAAGCTCGAAGTCTTGCTCGACCGCGCCCTGCGAAAGGCGCAAATAAAGCCTGCCCGAATCGCAGCTCGCGCTCACATGGAAGCGCTCTAGCTCCGCCTGGCTCAAATCGACGGTCTTGTTGAACTCCGCGCCCGAAACCTTGAACGAAAGGTTCCATTGCTTGCCCCAGCTGCTTTCGATCATCCCGACCGACAGCCCGGGCACGCTGTGCAGCTCTGCCGCATCGCGCGTGAACAGCCATGCTGCCCCGCCAGCGATCAGCGCGACTGCGAGCAGCACGCTGGCAGCCAGGGCGATCAACGGCTTTTTGAAGCGGTTCGGGCCGGTTTTCGCCTTGGTTCTGCCCATGAGCAGGTAGATGAGCAGCCCTAAAAAATTGGGCACCAAGAGCACGATGAGCATCCAGATCAGGGGCTTGTCGCTACGCGTCTTGGCATCTTCGTAGGCCCAAAAGCCGAGCAAAACGATAAAACCCAGCCAAAGCAGTAGAAAAACCGCAGAGCCGGCGAGCACAAAAAGCGTTCGGTTAGCGAGTGCCATTTTGACTTCCTCCTTTTTCTTCCGCGCGCTGGCAGGCGAGGGCGATGGCCACGCCGCCGAGCAGCGCGAACGCCGAAAGCGCGTTGACCGCCCCGGCGAGCACGCTTTGGCCAAGCAATAGCCAGAGCAGCAGGCCCAGCGCGGCAGAAAGCGCGGCGGAGTAGCTAAGCACCAGCCAGGCCGCCCTTCTTTTTTGGCGGCGCTCCACGGCGAGCAGCCCTTGGCGCAAGGCCGCGCGCAGGGCCTCGGGCGGCCCTTCCCTGCCCGAAAAATGGGCCTGCAAAATCCGGCCCAGCTCGTCGCTCATAGCCAGCCCTCCTTCGTCAGCGCTTCGCGAAGCAGCTCCCGCCCCCTGTGCAGCCTGCTCTTTACGGTGCCCTTGGGGATTTTTAGCGCCCTTGCGATGGCGCCCAGGTCGTTTTCGCCAAAATAGAACAGGATCAGCGGCAGCCGCAGGCCCTCCTTCATCGCGGCCAGCAGCTCGCCGACGCGCCCCTGTAGCGCGCGCTCCAGCGCGGCGCCTTCTGGCTCGATTCCGCCGGGAAGTTCTTCAAAGCGCCCTTCCGCGGGCACGCCCGGGGCGAGCCTGCCCCTTCGCGCCGCCTTCCTGCGCAGGTTTTTCCATTTATTTATGGCGATTTGCAACAGGAAGGCCTTCGGGTTTTGCGCGGGATCGATTCGCTTCATGGTCTCGAAAGCGGCGAGCGCGGTTTCTTGGTAAAGCTCCTCTGCCAGCTCGCGGTTCTGGGCGAGATGGCGGCAAAACGAAAAGAGAACCCTCTCGTGCGCCCGCAGCAGGGCTTCAAACTCGCCCAAAAGCATCCCCTTCCCTCCCTTCCGCCACCCATGCTCCCTCATACCCATAGATTGTCGCCATTTCCGGCCCGGTTCATCGATTTTGAAGCTTTTCTTTCACAAGCTGTGGTATACTGGGGGCGACTGGAGGGATTGTATGCAAGCGCTCATTTCCCCCTCGCTGATGTGTGCGGATCTACTGCACCTTGAAGAGGATCTTCTCGCCCTGAAGGAGGCGGGCGCCGCCTTTTTCCATTTTGACGTGATGGACGGCGCCTTCGTGCCAAATTTCTGCCTGGGGCCGGATCTGCTCGCGGCCGCGCGCAAGGCGGCCTGCCTGCCCGCCGATCTCCACCTGATGATCGAGAGCCCCGAAAGGCATCTTCAGCTCTTTTCGATTCAGCCGGGCGACGTTGTGAGCATCCACGCCGAGAGCACGCGCCACCTGCAAAAGGCGCTAGGCTTCGTGCGCGCGGCGGGCGGCAGGCCAGCCCTGGCGCTGAACCCCGCCACGCCCCTTTCTATTTTAGACGAAGTGGCCGGGGAAATCGAGCTGCTGTTGCTCATGACCGTGAACCCTGGCTTCGCCGGGCAGAAGATGGTGCCCGGCGCTCTTGGCAAGATTCGCCGCGCCAGGGAAAAGCTTGACGCGATGGGGTTTTTCGATCTGCCCATCGAGGTGGACGGCAACGTAAGCCTTGAAAACGCAACCCTCATGCGCGCCGCGGGCGCCTCGGTCTTCGTCGCGGGGACTTCCTCGGTCTTTCGCGCTGGCCGAAGCATTCAAGAGGGCATGCTGGCGCTGCAAAGGGCCATCGAGCCCTAAACCCAAGGAGGAATGCTTTGATGGAAGGGCAAATCTACCCGCTTGAACCCGAAAGGGCAGCCGACTTTTTTGCCTTTTTCGACGACGTGGCCTTCAGCGACCACCCCGAATGGGCCTTTTGCTATTGCACCTATTACCACCGAAGCGACGAGGAAGGCCGTGCCCTGGACGAAGCGCACAAGGGCGAGCCTGGCGACTGGCCCAGGAGGGTGCTGCGCGCCTGCGCCGCTGAGAGGATCGCCTCCGGCGGGATGCGGGGCTATTTGGCCTATGCGGGCGGGCGCGTCGTGGCCTGGTGCAACGTGAACGATAAGGGGGCCTTTGGGCGGCTTTGCGCCAGCCCTGAACTTTGGGATGAGGGCGAAAACGCCAAAATCAAGGCCGTAACCTGCTTCATCGTCGCCCCCGAGCACCGCAGAAAGGGCCTGGCCAGCGCGCTTTTGCGCCGCGCCGCCGAGGATGCCGCGGCGAAAGGCTATGACTTTTTAGAAGCCTACCCGCAAAGCGGGGAGCACGACCAGTTCGAGCACTACCACGGTCACCCGGCAATGTTCGCGCGCTGCGGCTTTGCGCCTCACAAGGCGCTGGAAGGCTATGCTGCCTATCGCCTGGCGTTAAAGGGTTCCGAAGCGAGGCCCGTGGAATAGCCCGCCATCGCAGCCGGGGCGGCTTAGGCGCTTTTCGGGGCGCGGGCATCGGCAACAGCCGCGAAACGGCCTGATTTCTGCCAGACCCGAGGGGCGTTCCCATCGAAGGACGCCAAAAGAGGCCGCCTAAGGCCAAAAGGTCCATCCCCTGGCACCAAAGGCGCTGGGGGAAGAAGAAAAAAGGAGGGGTTTTCATGCTAAAGGTAGCGGTGGTCGGCTGCGGCGGGGTCGCTCAGGTGCACGGCCAGTCCATCCACGCGCTGGAGGGCGCAGAGCTCATCGCCTGCGCCGATCTTGTGCCCGAAAGGGCGCAGGCCTACGCGGAACGCTTCGGCGGCAGGGCCTATTCCTCGCTGGAAGCGCTTCTCGAGGCCGAGAGGCCCGATGTGCTCCATATCTGCACCCCGCACCACCTGCACGTGCCTATGGCGGCCCTGGCGCACCGGCGCGGCGTCCACGTTTTTATGGAGAAACCCCCGGCCATCACCAGAGCGCAGTTCGCCGAACTGGAAGCCGCCTTTTCCTCCGGCGAGGGGCGGCTGGGGATTTGCTTCCAGAACCGCTTCATCGGCGCCTTTTTGCGGCTGAAGAAGCTCGCCGAAGAGGGGCGCTATGGCAGGGTTTTGGGTGCGCGCGCCTTCGTGACCTGGAAGCGCGAGGCGCCTTATTATACCCAGAGCGGCTGGCGCGGTTCCCTGGCCACCGAGGGCGGCGGCGCGCTGATCAACCAGAGCATCCACACCCTGGATCTCCTCGTGCGGCTGCTGGGCAAACCCTCGGCGGTGGAAGCGAGCTGCGCCAACCGCCATTTGCAGGGGGTGATCGAGGTGGAGGATACCGTGGAGGCCACCATCGACTTTGGCGGCAAGCGGGCACTGTTCTACGCCACCACGGCCTATTGCGAGGATAGCCTGGTCCTGCTGGAACTGAGCTTTGAAAAGGGCGTCGTGCGCATGGAGGGTAATCTCGTTACGCAAAGGCCGGCGGGCGGGGCCGCAATCTATGAGGATTTTGATGAAGCGGCGCTTGGCAAGGCCTATTGGGGCCCCGGCCACCAGGCCTGCATCGCGGAATTCTACCGTTGCGTGCGGAGCGGTGAGCCCTTCATGAACGACCTAAGTTCTGTGCGCGAAAGCTTCAACCTCATGATGGGCATTTACGAATCCGCGAGAGAGAAAAAACCGGTTCTCTTGAGCTAAAACCCCTTGTGAATCAGGAAAGGAGCGCATCTGCTTGAGGAAACTTAATGTGGCCACCCTTTTGTTTGCGGCACTTACCCTAGTACTGACGGCGCTGACCCTTTGGCGCGTAATCGCTCCCTCCGCGCCGGTCGAAGCGCTCGCGACTGAACCCGAGCATTTCCCCCAGCTGCAAGGAATTTACACCCCGGAAGAAGGGGATTTAAGCCACGAAGAGGTCGTTCCCCTGCTGCTGACCGCTTCCGAGCGCTATTTGGGCCTGAAGCCCGGCGACATCGCTGCCTCTCAGGCGAGCTTCGCCGGTGAAATCGGCGTTGAAGGGCCGCATTGGTATGCCAAGATCTACACGACGGGCAAGGCATTTTATACCCTGGATCTCGATGGCCGCACGGGCGAGCTGCACCATTGGTCGAACATGGCCCTTGGCTTCGTCGCCTACCCGCCGTATGCCGAAACCTTACCAAACATCGCAGACTCAAAAAAGGAATGCCAAAACCTTGCCTACGCATACGCAAAGGAAATTTGGGGCGAAGATGTGCTGGGCGGGGAAGAGCCTCGGCTTACCGAAAGCAAAATCAGGGCGGGCGATGTGCCCGGAAACCCCTACCCGCAGAGCATGCACGGCGAAACGCTGATCCAGGCGAGGGAAGTGACCGTCGCCCTGCGGGACGGCAAAAGGGCGCGCATCTCCGTCGCCGCAAAGGGCGGCCAGCCCGTGATCCACAGCGTTAGCGTAGAGTAGGCCTGCGGCTGCCCCAAAGTTCACAGAAAGTCCATGGCGGTTTGGGGCCTTTTCTGCTAAACTAATAAGGCGATGTGGCTGCGCGCGCCCGCCGGGCGCGTCTTGCGCCCATGCCAGGAGGAAGAGTTTGTTCGGCTATCTGCGCCCCTTTCGCCCAAAGCTCAGCGTCTATGACGATGCGCTGTTCCGCGCCTACTATTGCGGCGTCTGCGCGGAGCTTGGGGCTGTTTCGCCGCCCTGCAGGCTGCTGCTGCGCTATGATCTTGCCTTTTTCGCCGCCCTGAAGGACGCCTTTGCGCCTGAGGGGCCGCGGCTTCAAAAAACGCTTTGCCCGGGGCGGCTTCGCCGACTGCCGGCCGTGCGGAATGAGGCTTCAAGGCTCGGGGCCGAGTTGCATCTTTTGCTGTTTGCGGAAGCGCTGCGCGATGAGCGCCGCGACGGCGGCGTGGCGGCAGGGCTTGCGCTGCCCTTCTTTGCCGGGGCACTGAAACGGGCCGAAACGGCACGGCCCGAGATCGCTTCGGCCATTCTTTTGATGGACGAGGGGCAGGCCGCGCTTGAAACGGCGCGCTGCGATGACTTAGATGAAGCTTCCGAGCCCTTTTCGCGCTTCATGGCCGGGCTCTTTGCCGCAATCGCCCCCGAGTGGGCCGCAGAAACCCTGCGCTGGATGGGACTTTGCCTGGGCCGCTGGGTCTACTGGATCGACGCGCTCGACGACTTCGCCCGCGACCAAAAGACGGGGAACTACAACGTGCTGCTCCAAAAGGGCTGGTCGCGGGAGGAGTCCGCCGAGCGGCTGCTGCCCCTTCTGGCGCTGTGTGAAGACGAAGCCCTGGCCGCCTTTGAGCTGACCGAGGCGCCTCGCAACGGGGAGATCGTGAAAAACGTTTTGCAATGGGGCCTGCCCGCCGTTTCCCTGGCCATCGGCGATGGCCGGCCGCTCGGCCACAGCCCCTGGGCGGGGCAAATCCTTTGAGGAGGAGAAGATGGATCCCTATCAAATCCTGGGCGTTTCGCCAAGCTCCAGCGGCGACGAGATCAAGAAGGCCTACCGCGCCCTCGTGAAGCGCTACCACCCCGATCGCTATGCCTCCGCACCCCAAAACGTGCAGGATCAGGCTTCGGAGAAGGCCAAGCAGATCAACGCGGCCTATGACGAGATCCAAAAGCTGCGCGCCGGCGGGGGGGCTTCCGGCGGCTACGGAGGCTACCGGCAGTATGGCGGCGGCCCGGGCTATGGCCCGGCCGGCGGTTATGGTTCCGCAGGTGGCGGCGCGGACTTTGAAACGATCCGCCAGCTCATCGCCATGGGCCAGGTTCTGCGGGCCGAGAGCCTTCTTCTTGCCATGCCGGAACGCCCCGCGCGCTGGTTTTACCTCTATGGCCTGGTCAACATGCGCAAGGGCCAGTTCGCGGGCGCGCGCGAATGCTTCGAAACCGCTTGCCGGATGGAGCCGGGTGAGCTAGAATACAGGCAGGCGCTCGAGCAGCTCGACGGCGTTCTGCAGCAGAACCGCAAGCGCTTCCGCTTTGGCGGCATGAACGACGGGCTTTGCCAGCTTTGCCAGTGCCTGCTCTGCATGGGCGCCTGCGGAGGCGGCCGCTTCTGCTGCTTTTAAGGCCTTTCGCCCCCTCATCCTTCATTAAAAAAGGTGTCGATCTATGATCTATCTCTTTCACCGGGATCCGTTCGCGCGGGTATTCGAGGCTGAAATCACGGCCCAGGGCGAAGAAAGCCCCGGGCTTTGGCGTCTAGAGCTGAGCGACAGCGCCTTTTACCCCGAAGGCGGCGGCCAGCCCTGCGATTTGGGCACCCTCAACGGCTTGCCCGTGGCCGAGGTGAAGCAGCCGAGCGAAAACGGCCCGCTTTTGCACTTTGTGAAGGCTGGCGGGCCGCTGCAAAGCCCTGTGCGGGGCGAGATCGACTGGGCGCGCAGAAGGGATCACATGCAGCAGCACACGGGCCAGCATCTGCTCTCGCACGCCTTTTTCGCGCTGTTTGGGGCGTATTCGCTGGGCCTGCATATCGGCGCGGAGGAGTCCTACGTCGATTTGCGGCCGGACGGCGGCCCCCTGCCCGAAAACGCCCTGTTCTTGGCCGAAACCCTGGCCAGCGAGCTGATTTCGGCCGATTTGCCCGTGCGGCAGTGGTTTCCTTCGCCAGAAGAGATCAAAACCCTGCCCCTGCGCAAGGCGCCGGACGCGCACATGAACCTGCGCGTTGTGCAAATCGGCCCCGAGGCGGTGGCCTGCTGCGGCACGCACCTGCCCTCAACGGGGCAAGCGCGGCTGATTCTGGCGCTTAGAAGCCAAGCCAGCCACGGCAACCTGCGGGTGTTCTTCCTGGCTGGGGAAAGGGCAATTGAGCGGGCGCGGCTGGGCGCACGCGCGGCTGCCGCGGCAGCCGCGGGCCTTTCGTGCCCGCTTTCGGGGCTGGCCGCCGCGGTGCAAAGGCTGCGCGAGGAACAAAGGCAGCTCGCGCGCGCCCTGAATCGCGAGCGGACGCAAGGGGCCCTGCTCGCCCTGGGGCAAAAAGAGACCTTTCCCCTCGCCGGCGAAAGGGTCTTGCTCGCGGAGCTTGAGGGGCTGGAGCCAAGGGCTTTGCAGGAGGCCGCGGCCACCCTGCCCGGCGGCGCTTCCATCGCCTGCCTGTTTTCAAGGCTGGAAGGCGGCGGCGTAAGCGCCGCGCTGGCCCGCGCCGAATCGGGCGGGCAAAGCATGGCGGCGCTCTTTTCGGCCCTTGCGGCCGTCTTGGGCGGCAAGGGCGGCGGGAGGGCCGATTTTGCCCAGGGGCGTCTCGAGCGCTTCGATGAAGCCGAAGCGACCAGGCTCATTCGGGACTTTTTGAATACGAAAGACTAAAATCAAGGAGGGGAGAAAAATGGCGGTCTATAAGCTCAGCGGCACCTGCGCCTCCGCAGTGGATCTGGAAATTGAAGACGGGGTCATCAAAAAGCTGCAATTCGTCGGCGGCTGCGCCGGCAACACCCAGGGCGTGGCCAGGCTGGCGCTTGGCAGGCGGCCCGAGGAGGTCATCGGGCTTACCGAGGGCATCCAGTGCAGGAACGGCACCTCCTGCCCGGATCAGCTCGCAAAGGCGCTCAAAAAAGCGCTAGAAAGCGCCTGAAAGGGCGCAAAAACGACGACTTTAATGCTTGAAAGGGGTTATTTTAAGATGCTGGACTTGAAGCTCGTGGCGCAGGCCGATCCTGAAATCGCGGCCGCCATGGAAAAGGAGCTGGGCCGCCAAAGGGATCACATCGAGCTGATCGCGTCGGAAAACTTCGTATCCCCGGCGGTCATGGCGGCGATGGGTAGCCACCTCACCAATAAGTACGCAGAGGGCTACCCGGGCAAGCGCTATTACGGCGGCTGCGAATACGTCGATCTTGTAGAGGACCTGGCCCGCGAGCGGGCCAAGGCCCTCTTTGGCGCAGAACACGCAAACGTGCAGCCGCATTCCGGCGCGCAGGCCAATATCGCCGTGTATTTTGCCCTTTTAAAGCCGGGCGATACGATTTTGGGCATGAATCTTTCGCACGGCGGGCACTTAACCCACGGCAGCCCGGTGAACATCTCGGGCAAGTACTTCAACATCGTGCCTTATGGCGTGAGCGAGAAGGACGAGAGCATCGACTACGACGAGGTTCGCCGCCTGGCGCTGGAGCACAGGCCGCAGCTTCTCTTGGCCGGGGCCTCGGCCTACCCAAGAATCATCGACTTTGAAAGGCTTTCGGCCATCGCCAAGGAAGTTGGCTGCCTCTTCATGGTGGATATGGCGCACATCGCGGGGCTCGTGGCCGCCGGGCTGCACCCAAGCCCCGTGCCCTATGCCGACATCGTGACCACCACCACGCACAAGACCCTGCGCGGCCCGCGCGGCGGCATGATCCTGTGCAAGAAGGAATACGCCAAGAAGATCGACTCCGGCATCTTCCCGGGCACCCAGGGTGGGCCGCTCATGCACGTCATCGCAGCCAAGGCGGTCTGCTTTAAAGAAGCTTCCGAGCCGGCCTTCGGTCAGTACCAGGCGAACATCCTCAAAAACGCGCAGGCGCTGGCAAAGGAACTGATTGCGAGCGGGCTGCGCCTGGTTTCGGGCGGAACCGACAACCACCTGATGCTGGTGGACTTAAGCGCCCTGAACCTGACCGGCAAGGAGCTCGAGCGCAGGCTCGACGCCGCGCATATCACCGTCAACAAAAACACCATCCCCTTTGAAACCCAATCGCCCTTCGTGACCTCGGGCGTGCGCATCGGCACGCCGGCGGCGACGAGCCGCGGCATGGGTGAAGACGAAATGCGCGCAATCGGCTCGATGATCGCCCGCCTGGCCAAGGAGGGCGACGCCGCGATCGAGCCCGTCAAGGCGCAGGTACTCGCGCTCTGCGCGCGCTTCCCTCTGTATCAATAGTCAAAACCAACCAAGAAAAAACAGCCCCCCCCCCGCCTGATTTTGGCACGGGGGCTGTTTTTTGCGCCCTTTTTCCTCCCATTGTGCATCCCCTTTTGTGAATTACCATTTTCGTCGCATAAAAATGGGCCGCCTTGCCAACACTGTGACTGTAGAAAGAGGTGAGTCCATGCGACGAAGTCTTTGGGCCTTCGCGCCGCAGCCCCTGGGGCGGAAATTGCTGCTGCGGGCCCTGCTCGCGTTTGTGGCGTTTGCGCTGCTCTCGCTGGCGCTGTATTTCCTTGGCGGCGGGCACAAAACCGCCCTTGCCACTGCGATTGAGAGCGGAGAGCTTTTGCGGCTGCACATTTTGGCCAATGACGATGGCGCAGCCGCGCAGGAAACCAAGCTCTATGTGCGCGACCGGGTTCTGGAAGCGCTTTCGCCCGCGCTAAGCGCGGCCGGGAGCGAGCGGGAGGCCGAGGCGCTGACGCTGGCCAACCTCGATTTGGCCTTGAACGCCGCGCGGGCCGCCGCCCTGGAGCGCGGCTTTGCAGGGGAAATCAGCGCCGCCGTGGGCAGCTTTCCCTTCCCCGACAGAACCTACGCGGGCCACCTCGTGCCTGCTGGCGACTACCGGGCGCTGCGCATCGTTTTGGGCGAAGGGAAGGGCCAAAATTGGTGGTGCGTGATGTACCCGCCGCTCTGCTTCGTGGGTGAAGACGCGGTGGAGCCGGACGCGGTGCGCTTTGAGTCCGCAATTGGGAACTGGTTTAAGCAGGCAAAGCAAAAATGGGACGAAAAAAGGAGGAAGCCAGGCGCATGAAGAGGATTTTACGCAGGCTAAGCGCCTTGCTGCTAGGCGCGGCGCTGCTCTTTGCCCAGGCGCAGGCGGTGACGGTCTATTGGGGCATGAGCGGCGAAAACGTGCGCAAGCTGCAGCAAAAGCTGGTGCAATACGGCTACTTAAAGGGCGCCGTGGACGGCGTTTTTGGTCAGGCCACCTATGATGCGGTGGTCTACTTCCAAAAAAAGAACGGCCTGAAGGCCGACGGCGTGGCTGGCGACGCAACCCTGGCCGCACTGGGGCTGAGCCTTGGCAGCAGCGGCTCCAGCTCACGCGGGGGCAGCGGATCGTACTCGCAGAACCTGAACCTCTTGGCCAGGCTGGTCTATGCCGAGGCGCGGGGCGAGCCCTATACGGGCCAGGTCGCCGTGGCCGCCGTGGTGCTCAACCGCGTGCGCAGCGCCTCCTTCCCGGGCAGCGTTTCGGGCGTGATTTACCAAAGCGGTGCCTTCGACGTGGTCTATGACGGGCAGATCAACCTAAGCCCAAACGAAACCGCCCTGCGCGCCGCGCAGGACGCGCTCAACGGTTGGGATCCCTCCGGCGGCGCGCTGTATTACTATAACCCCGCCAAATCCTCCTCCTCGTGGATCTGGTCGCGGCGGGTCATCACGGTCATCGGCAAGCACAGCTTTGCGGTTTAAGGGAGGTGCGCACTTGAAAAGGGCAAGAAATTGGCTGCTCGCGGCGCTTTCGCTGGTCTTCATCGCCAGCCTATGCTGGGGCGTGGTCGGGCAGGTCGCGCGCCTTCGGCAGCAGCGCATGCTCGAGAGCATGTTCCAGCGTTCGTATTACTCCTTCGTGGGTTCGATGGATGAGATCGAGGTCAATCTCTCGAAGCTGATGGTCTCTTCGGCGCCCGAGCAGGAGGTGCTGCTGCTCACGAAGGTATCGAAGTTGGCCGAAAGCGGAACCGAGGCCCTGGCCGGCCTGCCGAGCGATGAGAGCGGCGAAAAGTTGATGGGCTTCGTTACGCGGCTGGGCGATTACTGCGGCGTATTGGCCCAAAGGGGCGCCGAAGAGGGCAAGGCCCTTTCGCCGGAGGAGCGGCAGACCCTGCAAAGCCTGCTGGGCAGGCAGGCGGAGCTGAGCGCTCTGGCGCAAAACGTGGATGCGGCGGGCCTTTTGCGGCTGAACCTTGCGGGGAAGATCAGCTTGCCGGCGGAGGCACCCCTGCTCGACCTGAGCCAGGTGCAGGGCGAGATTCCGGCGCTGATCTATGACGGCCCCTTCTCGGAGGCTGCGGCGGGCGCGCCCAAAAACCTGGGTGAGGAGCAGATCAACGAGGAAATCGCGCTTTCTGTGGCGCAGGGCTTCATCGGGCCGGAGCGGATCGCCTTGCTGAAGATCACGGAAAGCGCGCAGGAGGGCGAGATTCCGGCCTTTACGCTCGAAGCCGAAACCACGGACACGGGCAAAATCAGCCTGCAGATCAGCAAGCAGGGCGGCAAGGTTCTGTGGATGAGCCCCGAGCTCTCGCCAGGCGCCGCGGATCTTGGCGCGCAGGAATGCCAGCAGGCGGCGGAAGGCTTCCTTCGCGAGCGCGGGCTTTGGCCCATGGAATCCAGTTACTGGCAAATGTATTCGGGCATGATCGTCTTTAATTTCTGCGCGCTGCAGGATGGAATCCGGCTCTATCCGGATTTGATCAAGGTGCAGATTTCAATGGAGAGCGGCAGGGTGATCGGCTTTGAGGCCGGGAATTACTGGCGCAACCACGAAATGCGGAATTTGCCCGCGCCGACCGTCAGCCAAGCCGAAGCCGCGGCGCTGGCCGGCGAAATCGAAGTCGAGAATATTCGCCTAGCGCTGATTCCGAGCCAGGAAGGCGAAAAGCTCTGCTATGAGGTCAAGGGCAACCGGGACGGCGAGAGCTTCCTCATCTACATTGGCGCGCAGAGCGGCAAGACCGAAAACATCCTGAAACTCATCCTGGAGGCCGATAAGGAAATGGTGATCTAAAAAAGGGCCTCCAGGGCAAAAAAGGCGCTTCCCCAGCCAGGGAAGCGCCTTTTGGGTTCGCCGCGTTTAAAGAAAGCGTTCCGATGCGCCATCCAGCCCGGGGAAGCCGTTCTGGCGCAGCGCCTCATAGAGGAGGATGGCCACGGAATTGCTCAGGTTCAGGCTGCGGGCTGCGCCGATCATGGGGATGCGCACGCAGGCATCGAGATTGGCCGCGAGCAGCTCCTCGGGCAGGCCCTTGCTCTCTTTACCAAAGACGAGGAAGGCATCTTCCGGGTAAAGAATCTCAGCGTAATGCCTTGGCGCCTTGGTGCTGGCATAAAAGAAGCGGCCACCCGGGTTCTTGGCCAAAAGCTCGGCAAAGCTTTGGTGCTCCTGCAGTTTGACCAAGGGCCAGTAGTCAAGCCCCGCCCTGCGGATGCGACTTTCGTCGAGCTTGAAGCCCAGCGGGTGCACCAGGTGCAGCTCTGCGCCGGTCGCAGCGCAGCTCCTGGCGATATTGCCGGTGTTTTGGGGGATTTCAGGCTCAACCAAGACGATATGCACGAGAAAAGCCCCCTAAAGCAGATTGCGCGCGATGGCGAACAGGCCCCAGGCCCCGAGCAAGGCATAGACCATCCAAACCGGGAGCCTTGGCAGGGGCAGGGCAGGCCCGCCGCCCGCCCCGTTCCAGCCCCAGGCGAAAACGCCGTAAAGGAAGGGGGGCAAAACGAGGATGAAGGGGTTTTCGCGCAAGGCCAGGCCCAGGTGCAGATGAAGGAGCTGATACAGCGCCCTGGTCATGCCGCAGCCCGGGCAGAGCAGCCCGGTCGCCGCGCGAAAGGGGCAAAGCGAAGCCGGGAAGCCATACGGGCTGATGTGATAGAGCGCGAAAAGAGCCGAAAGCCCAATCAAAATGGCACAGGCCAACAAGGGCCTTATCAGGCCCGCGCGCCGAAACCGCTTCTTTGCTTGCATCAGGCCGCCTTCTAATAGAAACTGTGCTCCATCTCTCTGATGATCTCTTGAAAACCGCCAGCGCCGCTCAGGCTCCAACCGAAAACCACGATGTTGGCGATAAGGCCCAGCACCAGCAGCCCAAGGGTAACGAAGAACAGGATCTTGGCGGTCTTGGCCTTTCCCTCGGCTTCAGCCTGGCCGCCCTCGCGCAGGCTGGCCTTCACGCCCGATGAAAAGACGATGCCAATGATGCCGGGGATCAGCGCCAGGATATTGCAGCAAAGGAACGAAAGCACGGTAAGCACGATGTTGCCGGCCAAAAAGTCGCTGATCACAGGCCTTGCGTAGGCCGGGGCCTGCGGCTGGGCATAGGGATTTTCGTAGGGCTGGGGCTGCTGAAAGGCTGGCTCCTCGGGCCCCGGGGCGGCCGCGGGCTGTTCGGGCGGGGCGGATTCGATGCGCTTACCGCAAACGGGGCAAAAAATCGCGTTCTCAGAGATCTGCGCGCCGCAATGTGGGCAAAACATGGTTAAACTCCTCCTCTTTTATGACGACCCGGCGAGGAACTCCCTCCGCCGGGGCGGCGAAAAACAGCATTGGACTCTTTTTATTAAGAATTCGCCGGGCTGAGCGGATTTCCTTCGCGCCGTGTGAAAAAGCGCGATTTGCAGAGCGAAGCGGCTGGAATCGCGCCTGCCTTTGGCCTGCCCACGGCGTTCGCGTTCCATTTTTATGCAGCCCTGCCCGAATCGCAGGCTCAGGGGCCAATCCGTGATGAAACCGCGGAACCGGCAAGGCTTGGCACCCGGCCCTTTGGCGCGCGAGCGGAGCGAGCGCGCCCCGTACCTGCCCAGGCGCGGCGGGGCGGCACAGTCCGCAAAAAGCTGGCGAAACGGAAAACGACGTTAAGAGGTCAGCCTTGGCACGGACCTAGCCGTTCCTCTTGCGCCTTTTTCGCGGAAGCGGCATGCGCGGCCGAGGGCAAGAGAGGGCTTTTCGCAAAAAAACGCCGCAAACTTAACGCAGTTCGCGGCGATGTGGCGTCCCTGGCGAGATTCGAACTCACGACCTTCCGCTTAGGAGGCGGACGCTCTATCCTGCTGAGCTACAAGGACTTGGGGATCGCGCTGTTTTCGCCGTGCGGCCGCAGAAAAGACGGCAGGCCTTGGCGAGCCAGCGAAAAGCATTTTTATTATAGGCCTCGCGCGGAATCTTGTCAACCAAAGGAGTTTTGAGGCCCTTACCGTATCATAAACATATCAATTTCGAGAAAATTCGATGATTTCCGCGTTTTTATTCCCGCCCACGCGAGAGGGGGCGCCCTTTTTTCATCGAATTTATTTGCCAGGGATTGTCGTATTGAGCGTTTTATGCTAGAATCATGAGAAGGACTACGCGCACGGCCCGTGCGCTCATTCAAAGAAGGGATGATATGCCCGGAATTTTAGCCCTCTTCCTATTGATTTTGGGCGGCCTTGGCTTCCTTTCAATATATTATGCCAACCGCCAATCCCTGCGCCGCGGCTTTGCCGGGGTGTGCGGGTTGGTCTTGGCTTTGTTGTTTAGCTGGATTTTGTTCCTTTCGCTCTCGCGAGGATATTCCATCAGCGAGGTGATCCTTCAGCTGCTGGGGTTGTTTCTAGGGCCGATTGCGCTTGTTTTCATCGCGCAATACGGGCAGGAAGCGCTTTTCCGCCGCCTGAATCTGGGGGCTGAGGATGCGGAGACTCCGCCGCCGCGGGAGGGTTGGCGCCTGAAGCGCACGAGGCTCTCCAGCCCGCACACGAAAATCCTCTCCTACCACGAGCGCGATGCGGAAGACGCGGCGCACGCGGCAGAAACTGTGCCTGCGCAACAGGCCAAAGAGAAGGCCAGGGTTGAGGAAGCCCCTCACGATGCCGAAGAAAAGAGCAAAACCGGGCGAACTGGGCGGGCTATCCGCATGGCAAGGGCCGAAGAAGCCGCCCGCGTGGCGGCGGAGAAGGCAAGGGCCGAGGAGGCCGCTCGCATCGCGGCGGAGAAGGCAAGGGCCGAGGAAGCCGCTCGCATCGCGGCGGAGAAGGCAAGGGCCGAGGAGGACGCCCGCGTGGCGGCGGAGAAGGCAAGGGCCGAAGAAGCCGCCCGCGTCGCGGCAGAGAAGGCAAGGGCCGAAGAAGCCGCTCGCGTGGCGGCAGAGAAGCAGCGTATTGAGGAGCAAAAGCACTTGGTTGAGAGGGCGCAGCAGGCCAAGCAAAGGCTTTTGGCTGAGGCTTCGGCTCGCAAGGCGGAAGTAGAAGCTCGCTTGGCCGAAGAAGCTCGCATTGCCGAGGAAATCAGGCTTGCCGAAGAAGCAAGGCTCGCCGAAAAGCAGCGCCGCTTGGCCGAAGAAGCTCGTTTGGCCGAAGAAGCCCGCATCGCAAAGGAAATCAGGCTCGCTGAAGAAGCCAGGCTCGCCGAAGAGCAGCGCCGCAGGGTCGAAGAAGCTCACATTGCCGAGGAAATCAAACTCGCCGAGGAAGCCAGGCTCGCCGAAGAACAGCGCCGCTTGGCCGAAGAAGCCCGCATTGCCGAGGAAATCAGGCTTGCCGAGGAAGCCAGGCTTGCCGAAGAGCAGCACCGCTTGGCCGAAGAAGCTCGCTTGGCCGAAGAAGCTCGCATTGCCGAGGGAATCAGGCTCGCCGAAGAAGCAAGGCTCGCTGATGAACAGCGCCGCTTGGCCGAAGAAGCCCGCATCGCAGAGGAAATCAGGCTCGCTGAAGAGCAGCGCCGCAGGGTCGAAGAAGCTCGCATCGCAGAGGAAATCAGGCTCGCAGAGGAAGCCAGGCTCGCTGAAGAGCAGCGCCATCAGGCCGAGGAAGCCCGCATCGCGGAAGGAATCCGGCTTGCGCAGGAGCGGCGCCGCCTGCTGGAGCAGGCCCGCAGCGCCCAGGAAAGCGAGCGTGCCGAAGAGACCAGGCTGGCCGAAGAACAGCGCCGCAAGGCCGAGGAAGCGCGCAACGCGGAAGAGCAGCGCCAGGCGCAGGCTCGCCGCGCCAGGCTTCTCCCGCTAGAGCGCGCCCTTCAGCTCAAGGCGGGCGGGGCATACGCCCTCGCCGTGGCGCTCCTGGAACCCTTCGCCGCCGCACCGGTGGACGCGGCCTCCCTTTTGCAGGCGCAGCAGGCCCTGCTGGAATGCTATATCGCACTCAAGCGCGCTGAGGACGCAAAGCTGCTGGCCGCAAGGCTCTTCCTCTCGCCCGACCCGGCCGTCGCCGAAAAAATGCGTTTAATCTTGAATCTCCTTCGCTAAGCTAAGGCATGACGCCGCCCAGAAAGGAGGGATTCCCCCATGAACCGCGATTCCGGCCCGAAGCGGGCGCGCCCGCGCAGCCTTTCCGTGCTCATCAACCTGCTGCTCGTCTTTTGCGTGTCGGTTCTGGGCTTTTTGGGCAGCGCGGCCATCGCCGGCCACCAGCTGCTCACGGAAGAGGTCTTTCCCCAGGGCACCGTCATCGACGGCCTGACTCTTGGCGGCCTGAGCCTTGAACAGGGGCGCGAAGCCATCTTGGAAAAGCGTGGGATTGACCTCGAAAACACGCTGCTTCAGCTCAATTATGCAGGGAACGTCCTCCTTTTAACCGCGCAGGAAATGGGCCTGAGCTTTGATGTGGACGAGGTTTTGAACGACGCGCACTATCCAGCCCCGCCCCAAAACGCCTCCCCGCTCCTGGGCTTCCAGGCTTTGTTTTCGCCCAAGGAGCCGCTGCAGCGCCAAACCGCGCCAAAGTACGATAAGGCGGTCATCCTGCGCTCGCTGCGCAACATCCTCCTCCCCTATGATCTGGAGCCCATCAACGCTTCGGCGATCTTCCATAAGGAGCTTGAAAAGTTCACCTACATGCCCGATTGCTCCAGCCGCTACGCGAATCTGGACAAGACCGCGGATCTCGTCATCCAGCGCTTGCAAACCGGCGATGATTCCGTGGTGCTCGTGCCCTACGATATCGTTTCGGCCGAGGTTTCCACCAAGGAGCTGCGCAAGAATACCGCGCTCATCAGCCAATACAGCACCGAGGTCGGCAGCAACGCAGAGCGCAACACCAACATCCGCAAGGCCTGCGAGCTGCTTGACGGCAGCGCGGTCGCGCCCGGGGCGACTCTGTCGCTCAACGGAATTTTGGGCGAGAGAACCGAGGAAAAGGGCTTCCGCTCCGCCCCCGTCCTCATGGACGGCAACACCGTGGACGACATCGGCGGCGGCATTTGCCAGGTCGCCGGGACGATCTATAACGCGGCGCTTCTGGCCAACATGGAGGTGGTCGAGCGGGTTCGCCACACCTACCCGGCGCAGTATCTGCCCGTGGGGCTGGACGCGACCCTGAATTGGGACGATAAGGATCTAAAGCTCAAGAACAATTCGAACCACTCCCTTTATTTGAGCGTGAAGTTCGACCAGGCGAGCGACCAGCTCACGGTGAAGGTCTACGGCCAGCCCCTCGAAAGCGGCCTGCGCATCGAGCTCGTGCCCGAGGTCGTGAAGGAGGTGCAGCCAAGGGGCAGGAGCATCGAATACACCACAGCCCTGGCCCCCGGCATCGAAAAGCTGCTGGCGAGCGCGCAACTGGGTTACGAAGTCAAGGTCTATCGCAATTTTTACTTCGACGGCGAGCTGATCAAGCACGAGCTTCTTTCACACGATAGCTATGCGGCCCGCCCGGCGACCGTTCAGGTCGGCGCATCGGCCGGGTCAAAACCCTAAACCCTTTGCCTTTCCCCCGTCCGTTGTGGTATACTCGCAAACAAAGGCGCTTTTTGACGAGAAGGAGGAAAACCCCATGAAATCCGCCAGTGCGATCCTCAAACTGCCTATCGTGGCCGTTTCGGAGGGCGAGCAGGTCGCCCAGGTCAAGAATGTTCTCATCTCCCGCAGGCTGAAAAAGGCAAGCTTTCTGCATGTCGCCCATGGCATCCCCGGCATCTTCCCCGAGCTTATCGCCTACAGCGATATTTTGAGCGTCGGCAACGACTTCATCGTAATCCGCTCCGCGGGGGACATCAAAAAGGTCTTCGACAATAAGGCCCTGGTCGATGCCGCCGCCGACGGCGTCTTTTTGCAGGGGACGATCGCTCTCTCGGGCACCGGCGATATCTTGGGCAAGGTCGCTGATTTCGATCTGGACGAAAAGAGCGGCGCGATCGAAGCGCTTCTCCTCGAAAACGGCGATACCATTCCGGGCTCCAGGCTCGTTACCCTCTCGCCCGGCTTCGTGCTGACCTCCGTTGGCGCAGCCGAGGAGGAAGGCGAGAGCCAGCTCGATGAAGGCAGCATGAATTTCCTCCTTGGCAAGACGCTCACGCAGGATGTCGCCAGCCAGGACGGCGGCTTCCGCATCGCCCGCGGCACGCAGCTCAGCCGCGAGCTGATCCTGCAGGCGGAACGGCACGATCTGCTGCCGTTGCTCACTTTGGCCGTGTAAGGCGCGCCTCTTCGCCGTTTGCAAGGCCCTTTTCGGCCCCGCGAATGATGCGACCCCGAGTTACAGCCCAAGCGAAGCGCTTCGCACGGCGGCGCGCTTCGCTTTTTTTGTGTTGAGAATGTCTTTTGGGGCGCGGCGCGGCCTCAAAAAAGGGGCAGGCCAGCTTGGAATGCGGAACGCATCCCTTCCTCGCCATTGCGAGGGAACCGAAGGAATCCAGCGTGTTCCCTTCGTGTCCCTTATTGAAGAAAGGCCGCCTTGGCTTAGGCGGCCTTTTGGGATTGCTTCGTTGCTTAAGCCCTTCGTAACAGCAATCGTGGCTGGCCAGCTCCGCACTTATGCGGAGCTGGCCAAGAGGGGTCCGTTATTTCGGGTCGTTCTCCAAAAGCTCCACGATGGTCTTGAGCTGCGAGAGGGCGTCCACATAGGCATAGCGCCCGCCGGTGTATTCGCCCTTTTGCATCAGGCGCATGCCGCTCGCCTCAAGGGCGATGAGCTTTTCCTTCATGCCTTCGATCTTAAATGCGATATGGTGCACGCCCTCGCCCTTTTGGTTTAAAACGTCGCGCCAGACGCTGGGTTCCTGGTCGGGCTCGATCAGCTCGATGGAAAGCTGCTCGCCCACCTTAAAAAAGGCGAGCTTCGCGCGGGCGGGGCAAGGCTCGCCGTTGTATTGCCCCTGGGTTTTGTCGATCGTGTCGGTCAGCGACCAATTTGGCTTGGCAACGCCCAAAAAGTCGGCGAAGGCCTGCGAGGAGGCCTCAATATCGTGGACGACAAAGCCGATCTGGGTGACGATCTTCGTGCCAAGAATGCCCTTTTCCATGCTCAGCCTCTCCCTTCGATTTCGAGCAGTTCCAAGATGACCTTCAGGCCGGCCGTCGCGTCCATGTAGGCATAGCGACCGCCGGTGAACTCGGCCTTTTGCAGCAGGGGAATGCCCGCGCCCTCCAGCGCGAGAACCCTTTCGCCCATGCCATGGATGAAAAATGCGATGTGGTGCACGCCCTCGCCTCTTTCATCGAGCCAGTCGCGCCAGACGCTGGGCTCCGGGCCGGGCTCGATCAGCTCCAGATCGAGCTGATCGCCGATCTGGAAGAAGGCGTTTTTGCTGCGGGCAAAGCAGGGCTTGCCCTTGTATTCGCAGCCCGTTTTTTCATAGGGATCCGACAGGCTCCAGCTCGGCGCTTCCACGCCGAAGAATTCCGCAAAGGCCTTCGCCGCCTTTTCGACATCGTGCACGACGAAGCCGATCTGGATGACAGCCTTGGTGCCCAAGATGCCCCTTTGCATGGCAAAGCCCCCTTTTCAGCCTGTTTTTGCCCTTTTGGCCGCGGCGCTTACAGCTCGATGCGGATATGATCCTTTTCTTCGTGGCGAATGACCACGCAATCGTTGGCGTAGGTGCGCTCGGGCAGAACGATGATGGCGTTCACGGTCTGATCCACCGCGAAGGGGGCCATGTGCAAAACGCCGGGCTTCAGGCAAACCATGTAGCCCTTGGGCACACGGAAGGCCTCGATTTCGCTCGCGATGAGCTCGCGGCGGAAGGGCTTGCCCACGTGGATGATGATGTCATCCTCAAGGGGGATGATGCCCTCGCCCGTGTAGGAGTGGTATTCGCTGGCGGTGACGACCAAATCACGCTTTTCGACGCGGCAGATCGAAAACGAAGCGATGGTGAAGCGGTTGAGGTTGAGCTGAACCATGTCTGGCGTGAAGTTGACCGGCATGCCCGCGAAGAGCTCTGCCGGGCGGATGAGCTGGGTATAATCGCCGTATGGAGCGAAAGCGTCCTTCGAAAGTGCCTTAACCTTGGTGGTAAGCATCGTGGGTGCCCTCCTTTTGATTTGGGTTTGCCCTTAGTATAGCACTGGATTTAACCGAGGTAAACCACAAATGAAGGAACTTAGCCGAGCTTCGCGCGCATGGCCGAAAGGCGCTCCAGGGCGGCGTCCAGGATTTGCCTGGTCTTGGCGAAATGCAGGCGCACGAAGCTGTGGTTCGGTTCGCGGAAGAAACTCGAGCCGGGAACCGCGCCAAGGCCCGCCTTGCGCGCCAGATCTTCGCAGAAGCTAAAATCGTCGGCGTAGCCGAACTCGGAAATATCCATCAAAACGTAGTAGGCGCCCTCCGGCGTGCTGTGGGGGATTTTTAAATCGTCCATGCCCTTGAGGAAGTGCTCCCTGCGCGCGGCATAGTCCTTGGCGAGCTGCGCGTAATACGCATCCCCTAGGGTCAACCCGGCCACCGCGGCCTCCTGCAGGGGTGCGGCCGCGCCCACGGTGAGAAAGTCGTGCACCTTCTTGGCGGTTTCGACGATCATTTTCGGGGCGATGATGTAGCCCAGACGCCAGCCCGTGATGGAGTAGGTCTTCGAAAGGGAACTGCACGAGATCGTCCGCTCGAACATGCCGGGCAGAGCGGCCATGTAATGGTGCCTGTGGGGCGAAAAGACGATGTGCTCATACACTTCGTCTGTGATCACGAAGGAATCGTATTTTTTGGCCAGATCGGCGATGATCGTGAGCTCCTCCAGCGTAAAGACGCGGCCCGAAGGGTTCGAGGGGTTGCAGAGGATGAGCGCCTTTGGCCTTTGGCGGAAGGCGTCTTCGAGCTGGTTTGCGTCAAACCGGAAATCCGGCGGGCTCAGCGGCACGAAGATGGGCTGGGCGCCGGATAAAATCGCGTCGGCGCCGTAGTTTTCATAAAAGGGCGAAAACACCACGACCTTATCGCCAGGGTCGCAGACGCTCATCATCGCGGCCATCATGGCCTCGGTGCTGCCGCAGGTGACGACGATTTCGCCGTTCGGGTCGATTTCGCGGCCCATCAGGCGGCTTTGCTTCTTGGCCAGCGCCTCGCGGAAGTTCTGCGCGCCCCAAGTGATGGAATACTGGTGCGGCCCCTCCTGCGCGATCTGCGCGAGCCTTTGCGTGATGGCGGCCGGCGGGTCAAAGTCCGGAAAGCCCTGCGAGAGGTTGACCGCGCCGCACTCCAGGCAGATGCGGGTCATCCTGCGGATGACCGAGTCGGTAAAGCCCTCGGTTCGGCGGCTTAAATTAGGCATCTTCGTGCGCCCCCTTTGCGTTTTTGGTTGCCAACGACTTTAGCATAAAAGCCCCGGGGCTTCAACTGAAGAATTTGCGGCGAAGGGCCAAAGGCGCGGGCCGAAGCGGCCTGCCGAAGGGCCGCGGCGAAGGAGCTTAGGCGCCGAGGGCCGGGGGCCTTCTTTTCCTTGCGCCAAGAGGGCGTTGTGCCTCATCGCCTTCGCTTTTTTGATGGGGCCGCGCCTTCCAAAGCCGTTTCGCCCCCGCTTCCCAGTCCAAACCCTCAAGGGGCCGCCGGCGCGGGGCTTTCGCGGCAACCCAGGCCTTGCCGGGGCGCGCAAAACCGGGCGCTTTTGGGCGGTGCCCCTGCTTTTGTGGCCTGCGCCGGTTCTTTCCCCGCCTTGGGCGGGCGCTTACGCACGCCGCCCCAGTCCAAACCCTCAAGGGGCCGCCGGCGCGGGGCTTTCACGGCGATCCAAACCCCGCCGGGGAGGGTGCCGTCCTCGGGCAGCCAGCCATCGCAATCGGCCCAGTAGATCAGCTCGTCCCTTTGAAAGAGCGCGGCGTCCAGAATGATGTGGTCATAGCCCTCGGAAAACTCGATGTGCAGCGCGCGCAGCCCCAAAAACTCCATTTCGATGGCCCTGGGGTTTTCCCACTGCCTTTGCACCAAAACGCGCAGGGAGGCGTCGTCGCCGATGCCCTCTTACCCCGAAACCCCGTTCCAATCCGTGCCGTTTCCCTTCCTTACAATTTATACATATACAGATTATACATATACAGAAAAGCGCCCCGACTGGGGCGCTTCTAGCGTCTTTTTTGCCTTAATCGCCCGCCGCGATTTCCAGCGGGCCGATGCGCTCGAGCCGTTCGATTTTGGCGCCCAAGGCGTTCAGCTTTCGCTCAATGAACTCGTAGCCGCGGTCGATGTAGTGAATGTCGTGCACCTCGGTGACGCCCTGCGCCATAAGCCCCGCGATGACCAGCGCCGCGCCCGCGCGCAGATCGGTGGCCGTGACGGGGCAGCCTGTTAGGTGCTCCACTCCCTCGATCACCGCGATGCGGTCCTTCACGGTGAACTTGCCCCCCATGCGGCGAAGCTCCTCAAGGTGGCGGAAGCGCGACTCAAAGATGGTTTCTTGAATGACCGAAACCCCGTCGGCCACCGAAAGCAGGGCCGTCATGGGCTGCTGCAGATCGGTCGGGAAGCCGGGGTAGGGCTGGGTTTTGAAGTTGACGCGGCGTGGCCTGCCCTCCGAGCGGATGCGAATGCTGTCTTCCCCCGTGCCCGTATCGTCCACCCGCACGCCGATCTCTAAAAGCTTGGCCGTCAGCGCCTCCATATGGGTGGGCAGCGCGCCGCGGATCAAAACATCGCCGCCGGTGGCGGCAGCCGCGATCATCAGCGTGCCGGTTTCGATTTGATCTGGGATCACGGCGTAAGAGCAGCCATGCAACTTAGGCACGCCCTTGATGCGGATCGTATCCGTGCCGGCGCCACGCACCGAGGCGCCCATGGCGTTGAGGAAGTTGGCCAGATCGACGATGTGCGGCTCCTTGCCGGCGTTGACGATCTCGGTGCTGCCGGCGGCCAACACGGCGGCCAGCATGGTGTTGATCGTTGCGCCGACCGAGGGGATGTCGAGATAAACCACGCTGCCGCGCAGGGAGCTTGCCTTGACCGAGATGCCCTCGCTGTCTTCATAGACGTGGGCGCCGAGGGCTTCAAAGCCCTTGATGTGCTGATCCATCAGCCTGCTGCCGATGGCGCAGCCGCCGGGGAAGGGGACGATGCCCTCTTGGGTGCGCCCGAGCAGCGCGCCCAGGAAGTAATACGATGCGCGCAGCTTGTGCGCCAAAGCATCGGGCACGGCGTGCGCACGGAGGGTTCTCGCCTCGATGCGCATCACGTTTTTGGAAAACTCGACCTTCGCGCCAAGAACCTGGAGGATGTCGCGCATCGCGAAGATGTCGTCGATCATCGGAAGGTTTTCGATCACACAGAGTTCCTCGGTTAAGATCGCAGCGGACAGGATCGCCAGGGCGGCGTTCTTGCCGCCGCCGGCAAAAACCTCGCCCTCGAGCCTAAAGCCGCCATGAATGCGCAGAAATGCCTCTTTTTGCATCATCATCCGCCTCGCCTTATGGGGATAAGGGGCAAACTCCTCGATTTTTTCGCCGGGGGAGGGCCAAACGGCGTCTCTCTCTCGGCGGGGTTTCAGTATAAACCCTTTCTAGGTTTGAAACAAGCCCTTACCCCAAGAAAATGAGGCAAATTCTCTTGAGGGGCCGCTCACGGGCCGGACGAAGGCCAAAAAACGAGGGGAGGCGAAACTGGGGGGCGAGCCTGGGCTTGAATGAGCCCTTTCCGCGCCGCCCCTCGCCTTGCTTTTCGCGGCCGGGGTATGCTATACTGGGGCCGAATTTGATGCGTGGAGGGCTTTGGGAATGGCAAGAGGCGGTTTCCCCGGCATGGGGGGCATGGGCGGCGGCGGCAACATGCAGCAGATGATGAAGCAGGTGCAAAAGCTGCAGCAGCAGGCGCAAAAGACGCAGGAAGAGCTTGAGCAGCGCCAATTCGAGGCTTCTTCCGGCGGCGGGATGGTCAAGGTCCGGGCCAGCGGCAAAAAAGAGCTGCTCGCTCTCGAAATCAACCCGCAGGCCGTTGATCCCGAGGATGTGGAGATGCTCCAGGATCTCATCCTGGCCGCGGTCAACGAGGTTCTGCATATTATTGAAGACACCACCAACCAAGAGATGCAAAAGCTTGGCGGCGGAAGGGGCTTGGGCTTTTAAGTGGCTGCGGATGCCCTGCAAAGGCTGGCCGCGGAGCTTTCAAAGCTCCCGGGCGTGGGCCGCAAGAGCGCCCAGCGCCTGGCTTATCACATCCTTTCGCGCCCGGAAGAAGAAGCGCGCGCCCTGGCCGAAGCGATTTTGAGCGCCAGGCTCGGCCTGCGGCATTGCCGCGTCTGCGGCAATTACACCGAAGGCGAACTTTGCCCCATTTGCGAGGATCAGGGCCGCGATCACGGCCTGATTTGCGTTGTGCGTGACCCGAGGGACCTGAACGCCATGGAGCGCACCCGCGAATACAAGGGGCTGTATCACGTCTTGCACGGCGTACTTTCGCCCATGGAGGGCGTCAGGCCGTCCGATATTCGCATAGATGAGCTCCTGGCCCGGCTTGAAGGCGTGCGCGAGGTGATTCTGGCCACGAATCCGGATGCCGAAGGCGAGGCCACGGCGGCCTATATCGCGGCGCTGCTGCGTCCCTTGGGCCTTATAATCAGCCGCATCGCCCACGGCGTGCCTATCGGCAGTGACCTTGAATACACCGATGAAATCACGCTTTCCCGCGCGCTTCGCGGGCGCACGGGCATGGATTAGCCAAAACCGCCCGCAAAGGAGGGGGCTTTTATGCAGGAGATGGCCTATTGCCCCCGCTGCGGCACCGCGGCCGCCGGCCAATATTGCAGGGCCTGCGGGCTTAGGCTGGCCGCGCCCGGGAAAAAACGAGCGGGCAGCCCTGGCCAAACCCTTGCCATCGTGCTTTTGGCGGTTTCGTTATGCCTGAGCTGCTTTGCCTGCTCTTCACAGGCGATTTGGTTCGCCCAAGAAAAGGGAACGCTGCGCCGCCGCATCGTTGAGCTTGAAACAGCGCTGCAAACGCCATCGCCGCAAGATGGGCCAAGCAAAGCGGGGCCGCCGGGCGCGGAGGATGCGCAAAACTACGCTCCAGCTCCGCGCCCAAAGCCAATTCCTCTGGGGGAGGCCGTCGATTGCTCGATCGACGCCGGTGGCTGGTTCTGCGAATTCCGCGTTACGGTATTAGAAACATGCCGTGGGGAAGAAGCCTGGGAGCGAATCGAGGCTTCGAGCGTGATGAACCGCCCTCCGGCCGAGGGGAAGGAATACCTCCTCGCCAAGATCTTAATCGAATGCACAAAGATCCAGTCGGAATACGACGAGCCCCTGCAAATGACAAAGTTTGATTTTAATTCGGTTTCAAGCGACTATAAAGCGAGCGCCGCGCCCTCCCTGATCTTGGAGGGCGGATTGGACGTGCTTTTGAACGAGGGCGAGTCCGCCAAGGGCTGGGCGGCTTTCAGCGTGGAACAAGGCGACCTGAGGCCCCTTGGCTGCCTCGGGAACGATATTTGGCTCGCGCTGAGCGATCTGCCGGAGCCGCTCCCGCAGATTAAGGCATAAAGGCTGCGGCTCGCGCAAGCGCCGAAATCCCCATCCACAATGGCAAAACGATGGCTTCGCCCGTCATTGCGGGGAGCGGAAGCAATCCGAAAGGCTGCCTAGAGGAAGGCGACCTTCTTCAAATTGAAGGAAGGCCGCTGGATTGTTTCGCCATCATCGCGCGGGCGCCAAACGGCGCCGCGCCGGCCGCGCGCGCATAAACGGGCTTCATCGCGCACCAAATATGCAAAGGAGCGACTCAGCCCATGACCATGCTTGAGATCATTCGAAAAAAGCGCGAAGGCAGGGCGCTTTCGGGCGAAGAAATTGCCTGGTTCGTGCGCGCGCTTTGCGAGGGACGCATCCCGGACTACCAGGTTTCCGCGCTGCTCATGGCCATCTTCCTGCGCGGTATGGATGGCGAGGAAACCGCAGCCCTCACGCTGGAAATGGCCAAAAGTGGCGACATGGCCGAGCTAAACGCCGTGCCCGGGCTGAAGGTCGATAAGCACTCCACGGGCGGCGTGGGGGATTTGACCACCCTGGTCGCCTTGCCGCTGGCCGCTGCCTGCGGCGCGAAGGTGGCCAAGATGTCGGGCCGCGCGCTGGGCCACACCGGCGGCACCCTCGATAAGCTTTGGTCCATTCCGGGCTTTCGCACGGACTTAAGTCAGGGCGAGTTCATCGCCCAGCTAGGCGAAATCGGCTGCGCGCTAATCGGCCAGAGCGCCGCCTTCGCCCCCGCCGATCGGATCCTCTACGCCCTGCGCGATGTCAGCGCCACGGTCGAGAGCCTGCCCCTCATCGTTTCCTCCATCCTCTCAAAAAAAATTGCGGCTGGGGCCGATGCCATCGTTTTGGATGTAAAAACCGGCTCCGGCGCGCTGATGAAGGAGTTTGAGGACTCCGTCGCCCTGGCGGAAGAAATGGTCAAGATCGGAAAGCGCGCGGGCCGCAGGATGCTGGCCTTCGTCACCGACATGGACGAGCCCCTGGGCGCAAGCATCGGCAATGCGCTCGAGATCCGCGAGGCGGTGGCGATTTTGCGGGGCGAAGAAGAGGGCCGCGCGGCGGAGCTTTGCCTTCGCATCGCGGCTGCGATGCTCGCGCTGGCGCTGGAAATCAGCGAGGGCGAGGCGCTTTTGCGGGTTCGCGCCGCGCTGCGAGACGGCGGCGGCCTGGCAAAGCTTCGGGAATGGGTCGCCGCGCAGGGCGGAAACCCCGCCGCGCTCGACGATTTTTCCCTTTTGCCCGGCGCGGCGGTTTGCCATGAGGTCAAAAGCCTAAAAAGCGGCTTTATCACAAAAATCGACGCGCAGGCCCTGGGCCTTGCCGCGGGGGCGCTCGGCGCCGCGCGCGCAACCAAGGAAGCGGCCATCGACTATGGCGTGGGGATGGTTCTCCTGCGCCAAAGGGGGGATGAAGTGCGGGCGGGCGAAGCCCTGGCCGTCATCCACGCGCAAAGCGAGAGGGCCGCTCTGCGCTGCGAGGGCGAAATTCTGGCCGCCATCGCGATCGGGGGGAGCAGGCCCGAGCCGCGGCCTCTCATTTTCGCCCGGTTTGCATGAAAAGGCCTCCAACAGGCTTGAAAACGATCAAAAAGCGGCCATTTTAAGCGCGCTGCCGCGCGAAAAAGGCGGCGAAGTGCGGGCAGGCCAAGCGCTGGCCGCCCCTCGTGTGGAAGAGCATGAAAATAGCTCGAAAATGATCAAAACGGCCTCGTTTTACTTGGTGCCCTGCGGCGGGGGGATGTGTGCGGCCAGTGACGCCCTGGCAGCCCCTCGTCTGGAGGAGCGGCGAAAAGCGCGCAAAAAGACCTCGAAAACGGCCCGTTTTGCCCCCATTTCGAAAACTTAACTCCCTTTGTGAATTTTGTGGTTGACAAGGCGGCCCGCCTGCCCATATACTAGCCCATAACGCGAGAGGACGCGGGATTTTCAGTAGCGGGAGAGATGGGACCTTCAGAGAGCGAGCGCCGACGGGCTGCAAGCGCGCGCGGAATCCTTCCCCTTGTGAACACCAACCCGAAGATCGCGATCCGGCCGCCGGGCGCCGTTATCGGCCCGGAATGAAGGTGGCCGCGTTCTGCGGCAAGCCGGGTGGAACCGCGGAAAAGACTTTTCCGTCCTGAGCGATGAGCTTGGGGCGTTTTTATTTGCAAAAAAGTGCCGGAACGGGGAGGAAAACAAGGATGAACATCACGCTGAAGAACGGGGAGCGCCGCCAGCTCCCGGGGCCGCTGACTGCCCTGGAGCTGGCCGGGCAGCTCTCGCAAACCCTCAGGAAGAACGCGCTGGCCGTCAAGGTGGACGGCAAGATCACCGAGCTTGGCACGCTGCTTGACCGCGACGCCGCCGTGGAATTCTTGACCTTTGACGACGACGAGGGCAGGCGGGCTTACCGCCACAGCGCGAGCCACATCCTGGCGCAGGCCGTGCTGCGGCTCAGGCCCGGAACCAAGCTGGCCATCGGCCCCGCGATCGAGAACGGCTTCTATTACGACTTTGACGCGCAGCAGCCCTTCACGCCGGACTTTTTGCGCGAGGTCGAAAAGGAAATGGAGAAAATCGCGAAAGAAAACCTGCCCATCGCGCGGAAGGAACTGCCGCGCGCCGAGGCGCTCGCCCTCATGGCCAACCAGCCCTACAAGATCGAGCTGATTGAGGACCTGCCGGAGGACGAGGCGCTCTCGTTCTATACCCAGGGCGAGTTCACCGACCTTTGCGCGGGCCCGCACCTGCTTTCGACCGGCCGGGTGAAGGCCTTCGCGCTGACCCAGGTCGCCGGGGCGTACTGGCGCGGCAGCGAGAAGAACAAGATGCTGCAGCGCATCTACGGCACCGCTTTCGACAGCAAGGAAGCCCTCAAGGCCCACCTTGACCAGATTGAGGAGGCAAAAAAGCGCGACCATCGCAAGCTCGGCCGCGAGCTTGACCTCTTCGCGCTGTATGACGAGGGGCCGGGTTTCCCCTTCTTCTTCCCCAAGGGCATGGTGCTGCGCAACGAGCTTGAGGCCTTCTGGCGCGCGGAGCACGCGCGCGCGGGCTATGAGGAGATCCGCACGCCGCTGATCCTAAGCGAGGCGCTTTGGCACCGCTCGGGCCACTGGGACCATTACAAAGACAATATGTACTTCACAAAAATCGATGAGGGCGATTACGCCATCAAGCCCATGAACTGCCCGGGCGGTATGCTGGCCTATAAGCGGCGGATGTGGTCCTACAAGGAGCTGCCCGTGCGCATGGCCGAAATGGGCATCGTGCACAGGCACGAGCTTTCGGGGGCGCTGCACGGCCTCATGCGCGTGCGCTGCTTCACGCAGGACGATGCCCACCTGTATATGACGCCCGAACAGATCCCGGCCGAGATTAACGGCGTGATCGAATTGGTCGATCGCATCTACAAGGTCTTCGGCTTTTCGTACCGGGTAGAGCTTTCGACGCGGCCCGAGGACTTTATGGGCGAAATCGCCACCTGGGACATGGCCGAGGCCGCCCTTGAGAAGGCCCTGGTCGAAAAGCGAATCGAATATGCCCTGAACCCGGGCGACGGAGCCTTCTATGGCCCCAAGATCGACTTTCATTTGGTCGATAGCATCGGCCGCACCTGGCAATGCGCCACGCTGCAGCTTGACTTCCAGATGCCCGAGCGCTTCGAGCTTGAGTATGTTGGCGCGGACGGCGAAAAGCACCGCCCGGTGATGATCCACCGCACGGTCTTTGGCAGCATCGAGCGCTTCATCGGCATCTTGACCGAGCACTTCGCGGGGGCCTTCCCCCTGTGGCTTGCCCCGGTGCAGCTCCGCATCTTGACCGTGACCGACAGGGCGGACGAATACGCCAAAACGCTCGAAAGCGCGCTGCGGGCCGCCGGCTTCCGCGTGGAAATCGACCTGCGCAACGAGAAGATCGGCTTTAAAATTCGCGAGGCGCAGGTGCAGAAAATCCCCTATATGGTCGTGCTGGGCGACAAGGAAGTGAGCGAAGGGCGCCTGGCGCTCCGCGCCCGCGCGGGCGGCGACCAGGGGAGCATAGGCCTGGAAGAGCTGCTCGCGCGCCTAAACGGCGAAGTGCGCGGCCGCGCGAACGATTAAGTTGAAACAGCCCAAGAGGCAGGAGGGAAAGAAGACATGAAAGCATCCTATACGGTGGGCATCATCGGCGCGACGGGCATGGTGGGGCAGCGTTTCGCGCTGCTGCTGGCCAGCCACCCCTGGTTCAAGGTCGGCGTTTTGGCGGCCAGCGCGCGCAGCGCGGGCAAGAGCTACGAGGAGGCGATCGCGGGGCGCTGGCTGATGAAGGAGCCGATCCCCGAGGGGTTGAAAAAGCTGCCGGTCTACGACGCCTCAGACGTTGAAACGGTCGCCGCTCGCTGCGACTTCATCTTTTGCGCGATCGACATGAAAAAGCCCGAAACCCGGGCGCTGGAAGAGATCTACGCCAAGAGGGAAATACCGGTTGTTTCAAACAATTCGGCCTGCCGCGCCCTGCCCGACGTGCCCATGATGATCCCCGAGATCAACCCCGATCATTCCGGTGCGATCCTCGAGCAGCGCAAGCGCCTGGGCACCAAGAGGGGCTTCATCGCGGTGAAGCCGAACTGCTCGATCCAGTCCTACGTGCCGGCGCTGACTCCCTTTTGGCAAAATGGCATCGAGGCCGTGGTGGTCAGCACCTATCAGGCCATCTCGGGTGCGGGCAAGACCTTCGAAACCATGCCCGAGATCCTCGATAACGTGATCCCCTTCATCTCGGGCGAGGAGGAAAAGAGCGAGCAAGAACCCCTGAAGATTTGGGGGCGCCTCGAAAACGGCCTGATCGTCCCCGCGAAGGGGCCGAAGATCAGCGCGCAGTGCTACCGCGTGCCGGTCAGCGATGGGCACACGGCCTCGGTCAGCGTAAAGTTCAAGAACAAGCCCTCGATCGAGCAGATGAAGCTGAGCTGGGCGACCTACAAGGGCGAGCCGCAAAAGCTCGAGCTGCCCAGCGCGCCCAATCCCTTCCTCACATACTTCGATGAGGAAAACAGGCCGCAGGCAAGGCTCGACCGCGATCTCGGGCGCGGCATGGGCATCGCCATCGGCCGCCTGCGCGAGGATCCGGTGCTCGATTACCGCTTCGTCTGCCTTTCGCACAACACGCTGCGCGGGGCGGCGGGCGGCGGTGTGCTCTCGGCCGAGCTGCTCTGCGCCCAGGGCTGGATGGACTAGCTCCTCGCGGATTTCGCTGCGCTGCGCCGCCGGCTGCGCGGCGGCATTCGCTGCGCTTCATCGCTCGTCGCTTTCCGCAAAAGGTCACGCTCGCTTCGCTTGCTCGCTTGTAAACGCGCTCGCGACGGCTCCCACTCGCTACCAACCTTTTGCGGGCCCGGGCGGCGTAGCCGCCCGGGGTTGCGCCGCCGTAGGCGGCGCTGTGGCCTCGCTTGCGCTCGGCGGGAACGGGCGCGCTCGCTTACGCTCGCGCGCCACAAGGCCCACGCCGCGCTGCGCGCGGCCTGCCGCTTCGCGGCTGCGGCGGCTTCGCCGCCGGTGGGCCTTACGGGGCTGCGATTCGAGCTTTGCACGTTGATTGAAGGGTTAACCGCCGATGAAACGGCGGCGCGAGGAGGCGGCGACGCCCCCTTTTATTAGGCACATCAAAAAGGAGGAGGTTTCTTGCGGCTGCTCGCGCGCGCTTACGCCAAGGTCAACCCCTGCCTGGACGTTCTGGCGAAAAAGGAGGACGGTTACCACGAAATCGACTACATACTGCAGTCGATCAGCCTTTTTGACGAGCTTTTTTTCGAGGAAGCGGCCGGCTTGAGCCTTGAACCCGAAGGGCGGCGCGTACCCATTGAAGGGAACCTCGTTTTGCGCGCGGCAGCGCTTTTGCGAGGGGAAGCGGGCACAAAAAAGGGGGCGCGAATTCGGTTGCGCAAGCAGATCCCCATAGAAGCCGGGTTGGGCGGAGGCAGTGCCGACGCAGCGGCGGCGCTTTGCGCGCTGAACCTGCTTTGGGGCTTAAAGCTGCCGCCGGCTGCCCTGCACGAGCTTGCGGCGCGCCTTGGCGCCGACGTTCCCTTCTGCTTGCGGGGAGGAACCGCGCGGGCGAGGGGAATCGGCACGGATTTGGAGTTCTTCACCCCCAGGGAAGAGCTTTCTTTTGTGCTCGTCAAGCCCAAGGAAGGCCTGCTGACGAAGGCAGTCTTTGCCGCCTGGGACGGACTGAGAAACCCCCGGCACCCGATGGTTGGACGCGCGCGGAACGCGCTGATTGAGGGTGATTTTGAGGCCTTTGCCGGTGCCATGGGCAACGGGCTGGAGGAAGCCGCCCAGGGCCTTTGCCCGGGTGTAGGCCGGGCGCTTTTGGCGCTGCGCAAGGCCGGGGCGCGCGGGGCCGCAATGAGCGGCAGCGGAAGCGCGGTCTTGGGGCTTTTTGACGGCCAGGCCGAGGCCGAGCGCGCAGCGGCGCTTTGCGGCGATGTGGGCGAAAGCTTTGCCGTGCAAACGAGGGCCCGCGGCCTTGAGATCGAGGAATGTGAGGGCGAAAGCGGCTAAATCCGTTGCGGCGCTTCACAAAGCGATACTTCCCCCAGCCCAACTCCTGAGAAGTGCAGGGAAGCCCCCTCGTAAAGGAGCTATCTCAAAGGAAGCACGCCGGATGGTTTTTTGTGTTTCGCGGCCATAGAAAAACCCCTCCGCTTCGCGGTCGCCCGCGAAGCGAAGGGAAATGTAGGGGGTAGGAAACCCTGATTAGTGAGGTTTGGTGGCAGGCCGGTCAGCTGCCGGATTGTGCGCGGCGCAATGCGGGCAGCTTGCGCAGTCCACGCCGCAGACGAGGCTCGTTCCCTTGCGTTTATTCACGACCAGCCTGGCGACGATGGCGGAAACCAAGGCCAGCAGGAAGAGAAAGACCGATAGCGTTCCCATTTCTTACGCTCCTTTCGCGTTAAGCGGCGCCCGGCCAAGCGGGGCCGCCTTTTGGGGTTTAAACAGCAGGAAGAGAAAGCCCGCGGTCAGCAGCAGGGCGGCCAGCGTTCCAAGGCCGAACTGCCCGGTAAAGAGCAGGCCGAATTGGTAGACACAGAGAGCGACCACGTAGGCAAAGCCGCACTGGTAACCGATCGCGACCCAGAACCAGCGCGCGCTGTTCATCTCGCGCTTGATGGCGCCCATCGCCGCGAAGCAGGGCGCGCAGAGCAGATTGAACACGAGGAAGGAATAGGCGCTGAGCGCGGTGAAGCTCGAAGCGAGCAGGGACCAGATCTCGGCGCCGTCCTCGGCCACCTCTGCATAGTTGTAAAGGATGCCAAAGGTGCCCACAACGTTTTCCTTGGCGATGAGGCCGGTGATGGCGGCCACTGCCGCCTTCCAGTCCCCCCAGCCCAAGGGAGCGAAGATCCAGGCGATGGCGGAACCCATTGCGGCCAGCACGCTTTGCTGCATCCCGACCATGCCAAAGCCGTTTTCATCCCAACCAAAGTTCGAGGCGAACCAGATGAAGATCGTCGCCAAAAGGATGATGGTCCCGGCCTTCTTGATGAAGGACCAGCCTCTTTCCCACATGCTGCGCAAGATGTTAAGCGGCGTGGGCCAGTGGTAGGCAGGCAGCTCCATGACGAAGGGGGCTACGTTGCCCGCGAAGGCCTTGGCCTTTTTGAGGATCACGCCCGAGCAGACGATGGCTGCCATGCCCACGAAGTAGGCGCTGGGCGCCACCCAGGCGGCCCCGCCGAAAAGGGCGCCCGCGATCAGCGCGATGATGGGCAGCTTGGCCGAGCAGGGGATGAAGGTGGTGGTCATGATGGTCAGCTTGCGGTCGCGGTCGCTTTCGATGGTGCGCGAAGCCATGATGCCCGGCACTCCACAGCCCGTACCGATCAAAATCGGGATGAAGGACTTGCCCGAAAGGCCGAAGCGCCTGAAGATTCGATCCATGATGAAAGCGATGCGCGCCATGTAGCCGCAGGCCTCGAGAAAGGCCAAAAAGATGAAGAGAATCAGCATCTGCGGCACGAAACCCAGCACCGCGCCCACCCCGGCCACGATGCCATCCAGGATCAGGCCCTGCAGCCACTCCGCGCAGCCCACAGCCTCAAGGCCGGAGGCGATGAGCACGGGCACGCCGGGCACCCAAAGGCCAAAAGCAGCGGGATCCGGCTCCTCAAGGAGCTCGCCTTCCTCAAAGGCGGCGAGGGATTCCTCATATTCGCCGGCACCGATGCCCGCGAAGTGCCAGCCCTCGCCAAATACGCCGTCGTTGGCCCAGTCGGTGGCGATTGCGCCCACGGAAGTGACCGAAACGAAGTAGACGAGGAACATCACCAGCGCGAAAATGGGCAAGGCCAGCCAGCGGTTGGTGACGACGCGGTCGATCTTATCGGAAGTGCTCAGGCCGCTTTTGCGGATTTTTACGCAGCCGCTGATGATCGAGTCGATGTAGCCATAGCGTTCGGCCGTGATGATGCTTTCGCTGTCGTCGTCCATCTCCTTTTCGCAGGCGGCGATGTCCGCTTCGATGTGGTCAAGGCCGCTTTGCGGGAGTTTAAGCCGCTGGATGATCTTGGCGTCGCGCTCAAAGAGCTTGACGGCGTAGAAGCGCTGCTGCGCCTCGGGCAAATCATGCAAAAGGCTCTCTTCAATGTGCGCCAGAGCGTGCTCCACCTCGCCCGAAAAACGGTGCCGCGGAACCGTGCGCCCGCCGCCAGCCGCCTGCACGGCCGCCTGCGCCGCCTCGATGATGTTTTCGCCTTTGAGGGCCGAAATCTCGACGACGGGGCAGCCCAGCTCCTCCGCCAGGCGCTTGGTGTTGATTTGGTCGCCGCGCCTGCGCACTAAGTCCATCATGTTCAGCGCCACCACCACGGGAAGGCCCAATTCGATGAGCTGGGTCGTCAAAAACAAGTTGCGTTCAAGGTTCGTGCCATCCACGATGTTCAAAATCGCGTCGGGCTTTTCGTCGGTCAGGTAGTTCCGCGCGACGACCTCCTCGAGCGTATAGGGCGAAAGCGAATAAATGCCGGGCAGGTCGGCGATGGTCACTTCCCTGTGGCCGCGCAGCTTGCCCTCCTTCTTTTCCACGGTTACGCCGGGCCAGTTGCCCACGAATTGGTTTGAGCCGGTCAGCGCGTTGAACAGCGTGGTCTTGCCGCTGTTCGGGTTGCCGGCCAGAGCGATCGTCGCCCCCATTTCCTTCCCTCTCCTCTCTTGTTTCCGGGCATTAGTTAGCATTCGCTAACCAGCGGCCCAAAAAAACGCGAAGTATTGCCTTTTTCATCCCACTTCGATCAATTCCGCATCGGCCTTGCGGAGCGAAAGCTCATAGCCGCGCACGGTGATCTCGACCGGGTCGCCAAACGGGGCGACTTTGCGCACGAAGAGCTCCACGCCCTTGGTGATTCCCATTTCCATGATGCGGCGCTTCACCGGGCCGCCACCGCCAATCCGCAAAACCCGCACGCTGCTGCCGGGCCTTGCCTCCTTCAGGGTCTGCATCGCTTTCCCTCCCCTTTGCTAAATCCAGATCTTTGCCGCCATCTCGCGGCTGATCGCCACGCGGGATTCCTTCATGCCCACGATCAGGTTCCCGCCAATTGCGTTGACGACGGTCAGTTTCGCGCCGGGCACGAAGCCGAGCTTTTCGAGAAACTGCCGCGTTTCAGGGCTTCCGCCCACTTTTTTGATGGAAGCATCCTCGCCGAGCCTTGCGAGCGCCAAGGGCATGCTGCCTTCCCCCTTCATTGTTAAGCCTCGAGTAAGCAGAAGCTAACCCATCTCGAAGAAAAAGCGGTTAGCTTCTTCTAATTACGGTTAGTATACGCGAACTCGCCTCGACCTGTCAACCCCCTTTTTGCTCTTTTGGCCCATCGCGTTGGTACAGGGCATTCCGAAGGGAGGAACCGCGTTGATGGCGAGTCGGGGGGCCTCTCTCCCCGCTCGCGGGCCGAGCCGAGGGCGGTGCTGCCCCGAGGCGGCAGGCGGCAAGGCGAGAGTAGGGCGCGTTAACAGGGGCCGGCGCTCCTCTCGTGGCTTTTGGGGCGAGTTAAGGCGAGCGGCGGAAGGAGGGAAGATGGTTTTTTGCAAAAAAAGCCGGAGCAAAGCCGACTTTGCCCCGGCGTGGTGGGGTTAAATGGACTCGAACCATCGACCTTCACGATGTCAACGTGACACTCTAACCAGCTGAGCTATAACCCCAAACGTTTGTTATTATACCCGCTCCCCTGCAAAAGCGCAAGCCCCAAGCACGGGCTTGAGAAAAATTTCGGGCAGGAGGGGAAAAGCGCGGCGCATGCCCTTGTTTTCCCTTGCGCCGATGTGGTATACTTCTGCCAGAATCAAATGCAAGGAGGGGTATTGCATGAAAACCGTCCAGGTTCACTTAGCCTTGCCTGAAAACGTCAAGGATTTCGTCAACATCGTCAGCCGCTATCCCTACGACATTGATCTTCGCTCGGGCCGCCACGTTGTGGACGCCAAATCCATCTTGGGCATCTTCTCGCTCGATCTGAGCAAGCCCATCACGATGGAAATCTTCAGCGACAGTTGCGATGATCTCCTCGCCGCGGTGGAGGCTTTCAAGGCCTAAGGCCGCACGGGCCCTGAGGGACTTTCTTGGCTCTAGCAAATTAAGGCGCCCTTTTTCAAAGCAAAGGGCGCTTTTTTTCACTTTTTTGAAGGGAGCGGAAGCGAAATGCAGGCAAGGCGCAAGCCGCCCAGCGAGCAAAAGCTGCTCATCCTTTACGCCGTTCGCGAAATGGGCGCGCTCGAGCTGCCTGAGCTTGAGCGCTTCATTCTCGGCGTCGAGCTGCTGACCTATATGGAGTTCCGGCTCTCGCTGTATGAGCTGGTTGATACCGGCCATTTGCGGCTGATTCCCGGCCGCCTGGGCGAAGCCTGCCTGCTGACCGAGGAAGGCCGGGGCGCGCTTGCGCACTTTGAAAAGCGCATTCCCCAAAGCCTGCGGGGGGCGGTGCAGTCCTCCGCCGCGAGCTGGCGGCAAAAGCTCATCCGCGAAAGGCAGGTTTTTGCCGAATACTCCAAAAACCCGCAGGGCTTCGCCGCGCAGCTCTATCTGCTTGAACAGAGCAACGAGATGATCAACATCAAGCTTGAGCTGCCCGACGAGGCGCTGACCAGAAGGGTCTGCGAGCGCTGGCGCACGGAGCCTTCAATGCTTTATAAAGCCGTGCTTTCGGCCCTTTTGGGTGAGGAAGTCTAGGGCTTGCGCACGCCCAGGATGTGCAGGCAGCGCGAACGCTGATAGGAATAGTCGCTCAGGGGGCGCATCCACACATCGACCGAGTGCGCGGCGATGAAGATCTCCCCGTTTTCGACCTTCACCACCACGGGGCTGTGATAAAAGCGCTGGGCGTTGCCAAGCTGCACGATGTCCCCGGGCTGGGCCTCCTCCTCGGGCAATTCCTGCGCATAGGGGCCCAGCGCCTTGTTGCCGATGAGGAAATTCCGCAAAAACTCCACCCCGGTCCACGAGGGCGTGCGGTTTGACGCGGTTAGGTAAAACCAGCCATACAACGGGGTAAAGTTCAGCTCCTTGCTGCCCGCGTAAATGCATTGGGAGGCAAAATTCGTGCAATCCCCGCCGCTGTGCTCAAAGTCCATGTAGGCGGGATTGCGCTTCAGCGCCCAGGTTTCGGCATAGTTAACCGCAGCGGCGCGGTCATAGGCGACTTCAACCATTGTTGCTCACTCCTTCCCCAAAAGGCTTATGCCGAGAAGGTCATTTTCATGCGAAAATGCCGCGTTTTCGTGCGAAAACGCGGCATTTTTAAAAAACGAGTTTCAGGCATCCTCGCAGAGCGCGAGCGCCCGCCCGGCAAGCGCCCTGCCATCCAAAATGGCGCGGATGCCAGGGGCGTACTTTTCCAGCATCAACGCAGGGGTAAAGAGGTAGCGCGCCAAGCAGGCTCGCGGTGGCTTGCCCTCGGGCAAAAAGAGGCAGGTTTTAAAGCGCAGCTCGCCCTCATCTAAGTCTATTTCGAAGTTGCCAAGCAACATCCCAAAATTAGCCATGTGCAAGAAATGGGCCATTTCTAAGCACTTTTCATCGGGCATCGCGGAAGGGTACTGCGCCAGGGTCACCAGCATATCCTTCCTTGCCATCACAAAAACGGGGTAGTATTCCAGCGCGCCCTGTATCGTAAAGCAGGTCAGGCCATCGTTCCGCTCCCAGGCGTACCCTTTTTGCTCCAGAAATTGCTCGATCAGGCCCTGCCAATCCTCCATGCGCGGTTCCCCCTTTCTAACTCTATCCTACGTAGAAAAGCCGAAAAGGGTGCATATTTATGCGCCGAAATAAACCTTCTCGGCGGTCTTGTGCAGGATCTGCTCGCGCTGGGCCGCGCTCAGTGGCAGGGCTCCAAAGCGGGCGAACTCGGCCTCGTGCCCCCACATGGGAAAATCCGTGCCGAACATGAAGCGTTCCGCGCCAAAGTGCTCGATGAGCCGCTCGGCCAGCCCCAAGTCGGGCATGACGCCAAGGGCCGAGCAGGTATCGAAAAAGACGTTTTCCAGCCCGTCATAGACGCGCACCCTCTCCCACTCGCTGTAGCCGCCAAAGTGGGCGGCCACGCAGGTCAGCCCCGGGAAGCGCCGTGCCACCTTCGCCAGGCGCTCGGGGCTTGAAAAGGCGTAGCGCCGATCGCCCGCGTGGAAGAGCAGCGGCAGGCCGCGCGCCGCGATGGCCTCATACATCGAAAAAACCGCCTCGTCGTCGATGGCGAAGCCTTGAAAGTCGGGGTGCAGCTTCACGCCGCGCAGGCCGAGCGCCAGCGCGCGGTCGATCTCTTGGCCGATGGCTTCAAAGTCCGGCGTCAAGGTGAGCAGGCCCAGAAATTCCGGGTGAGCGGCACAGCTTTCTGCGATGAAGTTGTTGATGCTTTGCACCTGGCTAGCCTTCGTGGCCACCGAGCAGACCACGTAACGGCCCACGCCGATGGCCTTGCCGCTCTGGAGCAGGGCATCGACCTCGCCGGCGGGCGCGTCCATCCTCGTTTCATAAAAGCGGCCGATATTCTGCGTGGCCTTTTCGGCGATCTTAGCCGGGAAGATATGGCAATGCGCATCGATGATGAACTCCGCCGCTCTTTCGTCGTTTCGCATGGTTTTTTCGCCCCTTAGCCGAGTTTTTGGCTACGATACCACATCGGCGGGCGGCCAGGGTAATGGCCGTGTTAAGAATGCGGCCGCACGGGCCTATAAAACCGCAAAAAACAGGGGCGGCTTCGCGCCCCCGCCGGCAGCCGGTTGGATCCGCTCGGGGGATCGGGCACAGCGCCAGATTCCTTATCCATGCGCTCGGCGAAGCAGGCCGCCGCCTTGCCGCCGCCAAGGACGGCGCCGAAAAGAAAAATCCGCAAGGGGGCCTGAAGTTCGGCTTCGGGCGGCCCAGCCAAGGGTCTATTGGGGGCGGGCCTTCGCCGCCGGCTGGGTTGGCCGGCCGCGCAATGGTGAAGATGACGCGCGCGGAAAAGCGCGCCAAACGGGGTGGCTTAGGCCGAACCCGCGCGCAGGTTCAGCCGCCGCTCGAAGGCAGGGCTTCGCGCAGCCGAAGGTCCCGGCGGCAGATCAGGGAGGCCGCCTTCGCAGCCAATTCCCGGGCCGTGGCGCAAAAGGAGCAAGATGGCGGCCAACGCGAGCGCCAAGGCCCGTTTCACTCGCACTTGATCCTCTTTTTTTCGCCCCGCCATTCGCGAAAAAACGAAAGGAGGGCTGTTTCATGGGGTTGGCGCATCCCCCTTGTGCCAACGCTTTCCTCCTAATTTTTATAGCCCCGCGGGCCGCCCCCAGGCCAAGCTCAGGGCGCCGTTTCGAAATAGAGCGCCAGCCCCCGGGCGATGGCCGAGGCCAGGCGGGTTTGGTAGTCCCCGTCGGCGAGAAGCTTCTCTTCCTCCCGATTCGAAAGGAAGCCGCACTCCATCAAAATCGCCGCGTCCGCGCTGTTGAGGATGTAATAATCCCCGATGACCGGCTTGCGCGGGCGGGCTTCCTCGATTTGGGCCAGGCAGCCGTAAACGGCCTGAGCCAGCGACTCGCCGCCCGCGCTGCCCGCCCTATAGAAGGCCTGTGCGCCGCGAATCGCGCGCTGGGGCCTGAAATTGTTCATGTGGATGCTGACCACGGCGTCCACGTTCGCCTCTTGCAGGATGGAAATGCGGTTATCAAGCTCCTTGCGCTTTTTGTAGCCCGGGGTGTTGGCCGGATCGATCAGGGCGATGTCGGCTTCGCGGGTATAGACCACGGTGCCGCCCAGGGCCTCCACGGCGGCGCCGAGCCGCATAGAGATTTCGAGATTATATTCCTTTTCGGCCCGGCCCGTGGCGCTCACCGCGCCTCCATCGTAGCCGCCATGGCCCGGGTCGATGCCGATCACCCTGCCAAAGAGCGGCATGGAGCTTAAGTTGGGGCTGGCCGCCTGCCGCGCCGGCGCGCCCTCAAACAGGGCAAAAAATAGGGCGATGCTCGTCAAAAGCGCCGCGACGGCCCGCCACTGGCGCCGCTCGTCCATGGCGATAACCCCCTCCCTGGCCCAAAAGGCGTTTTGCTTATGCATACGCCGCGCGGGGGGTGGGCATGCCTTGTTTTCGGCCTTCCTCCGGCGTGGCCTGCATAAAGCTCCGCGGCTATCCAGGCAGGGAAATCCACAGTTTCCACAAGGTTTTCCACAGGATGTTTCCGCGTTTTTCGTGCTTGGCGCGTGCTTTCCACACCCCGGGGAGCGGCTTCATCCCCAGCCCGGCGGCAAGCTGCATATGCAAAGCGAAAAAGTCTCGCGATATTCAGCCCTATTCCCCCTTTTTTCGGCACGCGCAAAAGCCCGCTTCCGCGAAGGCGAAAGCGGGCTTTTTTTTGGAGGGCTTCGGCCTTATTTGGGCAAAAAACGGCGCTGCGTGGTGAGGATGACCAGTGCGGCCACGAAGAGGACGACGATAGAGAGGATGGAGAAGGAGCTGCGGCCCGTGAAGGCCTTCGTGAGGGCGTAGAGCATCGGGCCGAGGATGGCCGCGAACTTGCCGAAGATCTCAAAAAAGCCGAAATATTCGCCGGACTTTTCGGGCGGCGTCAGCTTGCCGAAGAAGGAGCGCGAAAGCGCCTGGATGCCGCCCTGCACCGTGCCCACGAGCAGGGCCAGCACCCAAAACAGCAGCGTGGAGCGGCTGAGCGCCAGGACGTAGGCCGGATCCAGGTTCCAGGCGCCCTCTTCGATGCCCGCAGCCGCGAGCGATGCGTTGATTGCGCTTAAATTGCCGCCCTGCGGGGCGATGACGCCGGCTGAAGAAAGCGCGCCGAGCTTTGCCGGGATCTCGGCCCCCTCGATGAGGAAGCCCATGAAAAAGCCCACGACGCAGATCAGCACATAGACCGAAACCGCAACCGTAAGCATGTTGAGTCCGCCGGTTTTTTTGGCAAGGCGGCTGAAGAGGATGCTGCAGGGGAAGGCGACCAGCTGGGTGACGAGCAGGGCGAAGATCATGCCGAGCATGCCCAGGCCAAGCTGCGTGCCATAGCTTGTGGCCAGGTTGATGATGGTGCCCACGCCGTCGATATAGAAAAAATAGGCCAATACAAAGAGGAAAAGCGGCTTGTTTTGCACGATGGCCTTCCCGGCCGTGAAGGCGTTTTGCAGGGTGTGGCGCAGCACGCCCTCCCTGGGCTTTTCGACGTAGCTTTCTTGGCGCACATTCCTTAGAAAGGGGATAGAGAACAGCCCCCACCAGAGCACCGTGAGCAGAACCGAGCACTTCACCGCCCCGGCGGTGCCAAGGCCCAGGGCGCCGCCGAACTGGATGAGCGCGATGCTCATGAGGAAGGGAACCGTGCTGCCGCCGATGTAGCCCATGGCGTAACCCCAACCCGAAACCGTATCCATGCGCTCGGGGCTGGTCACATCGGGCAAAAAGCTATCGTACAGGATATTGCAGCCGTTAAAGCCGATGTTAGAGAGGATATAGCCCGCCAGCAGGAAGCGCCAATCATCCAAAATTGCGCAAAGAGCGGTGGCTGCGAGCCCCAACAGCAAAAAGAAGGCAAAGAGCTTCTTTTTGTGGCTCTTATAGTCCGCAAAGGCGCCGACCAGGGGCGCCAGAACCGCAACCAGCAGCATCGAGATCATCGTGCCGATGCTCCACCAGTAGTCGCCGCCGCGGGGATCATCGACCAGGGCGGTAAAAAAGGCGTTGAAGACCGCGGCCATCATGATGGTGGCATAGACGGAATTGGCCCAGTCGTAAAGGATCCAGCTCTTTTCGCGCTTGCTGAACTTGGAGCCGGCCCCCTTCGGGGCGTTTGAAGATTCGCTCATGTTCCTTCCCCCTTTGGTTTTTTTATGGCCAGTGGATGCCCAGCATTTGGGCGGCGAGCGGGGCAATGCCGAGCAGGCTGCCGCCGGAACCGCGCTCCCCTGGCGTGAGCCCGTCGCCCATTGCCGCGTAAAACACGGTATAGTCCGGCATATCGAGCGGGTAGCCATGGTTGCCCTTATGGGCTTCGGGGCTCGCCTCCGCGATGTAGCCCTCGCGCAGGCCGTAGCCAAAGGCCAGATCCCCACGCCCGGAAGAGCGCAGCTCTTCCTCGGTCAAGAAGCGTAAAAATCCATCGGAAGCGGCGATTTTTTCGCGAACGAGAGCGATTTTCCCGCCGGAAAGGCTGCCCGCGTGGAAGAAGGCGCTGCCCCCGCAGCACTCGATGAAGCAGCCGAAGGCGCCCGGCGCGTAGGGTTCGTTTTCCGTTTCGCCGCGGTTTAGCAAACCAAGCTCAACGAGCAAATCGTTGGGCGTTCGCGCGCTGTGGACATTGAGCTGCGCATGGTCTGAAAACACGATCACGCCCACATCGGGGCCGGCCGCCTTCAGCAAAATGCCTAGGTTTTGATCGAGCGCCTCGAAGGCCGTCGAAAGCTCGGCCGCGCCGCGGCCGTAGCGATGGCAGAGCGTATCGTAGGCCGTGAGATGCACGAGGGTCAGATCCGGATTTTTGCGCCGCAGAAGGTCGGCCGCGCAGGCGGTGACGAAGGCATCCAGGCCTGGTTGATCGACGCCCTTGAGCATTTTACCGTATTTTAGAAACAGGCCGGCCTGCAGGAGCTTGCTGCCGGCCCGCAAATTCGCCAAAAGCTGGTTTTGCCCGGGCCGCGGCGGCAGTTCGGGCACGTTCCAGCGGATTTCGCGGGCAAAGCCCGTGCAGGGCCAGAGCACGGAGGCCACGGTCAGGCCCTGCTCCCGCGCCGCCTGCCAGAGCGTCTTTGAACGGATCGCGGCCGCGTCCGTCACCCAGCGCGGGTGGCGTTTGGGGAAGGGCTCCGTGTTGCCGATGACGCCGTGATCACAGGGCTGCCGCCCCGTAATCACCGAGCAATGCACGGGGTAGGTGTTGGTCGGGAAGACGGACTGAACATCCAGCGTCACGCGGGCGCGCGCCGCGAAAGCCGCGATGTTTGGGTGCGCGCAAAGGCCGGCCCACTCGTCGCTGGGCACTGCGTCAAAACTGACCATCAATAGCTTGCTCATAGCACCACCTTACGGTATTTTGCCTCCGACTTCGATGAACAAAATGTAAATTCAATATAAAATCGCCCTCGCCGGGCGCATCCCCCAACGGGCGCGGCGGGCGGGCGCCGAGATTCTTCGCCCGAGGCTTGACAAGCCCCCGCGCCGCTGATATAATACCCTTCGTTGAGGCGAGAGGGGGTTTTCTCTCCTTGCCGCTGGGATGGTTCAGGCCGCGCTGGCGTAGCTCAATTGGCAGAGCAGCTGATTTGTAATCAGCAGGTTGCGGGTTCAAGTCCCATCGCCAGCTCCAACGCTCCAATGGAGCGCCGCGCATCATCATGCACCATGGAAGGGTTCCCGAGTGGCTAAAGGGAGCAGACTGTAAATCTGCCGTCGACGACTTCGGTGGTTCGAATCCACCCCCTTCCACCAGCCCTGCGGATATGGCGGAATTGGCAGACGCGCACGGTTCAGGTCCGTGTGAGAGCTTTCTCATGGAGGTTCAAGTCCTCTTATCCGCACCACGCCGGAGCAAAGTTCGCTTTGCTCCGATTATTTTTTGCAAAGAAAACCTCTCTCAGGCTGCGATGCAGCTTTTTTGCCACAAAAGGGTGTGCTTCGGCCCCATCAAGCGGGGAAAGCCGCCCTGCGGCTTTCCTTCGGCGCGACCCATTTAAGCTCCGCTCGCCCCTGCACCTCCCTTGCCCCTTTGAATGCGCGGCCCAAAACACTTCTCGCTTCGCAAAACACCCTGAAGGCAACCGAACTCAATGCGGGCACCGCCTGCAGGCGGGATTTCGCTGCAGGCGGCGCCGAAGCAGCGCGTGGGCTCGCGTTACGGCTTCGGGGGCGTGCGCGCCCGTTCCTGTTATTCTTCCTGGCTGATCAGCCCTGCGAGCACCGTGTAGGCGCAGGCCGTCCAGCTGCAGCCGTAATACCTTCCTTCGCCCGTCTTCGAGTCGATGAAGAAGGGGAAATCCCCCTCAATGAGCGCCTTGCAGTAGTTTTCCCCGGCCTTTTTGGCAAAGGCGCGGTGTTCGGTATCCCACAGACCGGTGACGATGTAGAGCATAGAGGGCGGCAGCACACAGCCGCGCCCCCAGCCGAAGGGCACGAAGAGCTTGCTCGTCATGTTCTCTGAGGCGATGCCCCAGGGGCTGAAAAAGGTCGCCGGGTCGGCCAAATCGGCGACGAGCTGATCTAAAATCGGCTTGGGCAGCCGGTTACCGAGGATCACGGGCATATAATGCACGATGCTGCCCGAATACAGCTTCTTGCGGCTCTTGACCGAGAGGCCGGCGAAGCGCCTTCCATCCCAAAGCAGCCCGATCATCCGCGAAAGCAGGGTTTTTGACTTTTGAAACCAGGCCGTGCTCTCCTCTTCGGGCTTACCCAGCCGCTTTGCCAGCTCGCCGCAGGCTTCAAAGAGCAGCGCGAGGTAGGAAGAAACCTCGGGCGATGCGATCTGCAGCTCATTTTCCCAAAGGGAGCAGTCGTCAAAGCCCGATTCGTCGCTATGGACGAGGTTCGGCAGCCCGTCACCATCGTCGTCGCGATGCGTGAGGAACCAATCCGCCCATCTGCCCATGCCAGCATAGAGCGTTTCGATTTTCTCGCGCGGAACCGCCTTAAAAAGATCCTGGCGCTTCAGGATCTCGAGCACGGCCCAGCCGTGCATCGGCGGCTTGACCATTAGGGATTCCATGAAGCTGTCGTCATACATATCCGGCAGTTGGCCAAGCGGGCTGATCCGCTCGATCGGCCCCAACAGCAGATCGACCGCCAGGGCGGTATGCGCCTGCAGGGCGACGGCGTTTTGGCACATTTGCCATTGTGAAGCCATATTGGCCGCAAACATCAAGATCATCGTGTGCTTGGCCATGCCGCAGGGCTCGGTCAGGAAAGACCAAAGCGTGTACTCGGCCCCCTCGCGCGCGCTTTCGTAGGGCGCCGCAAAGGCCGGCATCTTCTCGATGAACTCATCCCAATCGGCTTGCATCGAGGCCTTCGCCTCGGCGTAGCCCGGGTATTCATCGCGCACCACGCCGTCAAAGACGGACTCTTCCATTGCGAGGGTGAATCCGCCACCCGGCCCCGGCCTGGTCTGGCCGCAAACCGCGCAGCTGGAAAGCTCGTCTAGATCCCAGGGCGCCGTCCCGTCGTTAAAGTCAAAGCCCGAGCCGTTCAGCCCCTTGAAGACCACCGCGCAGGTCATGCGGAAAAAGGCCTCCCAAGCGCCGCCCTTGCGCTCGTGCACGCTTTCGTGCCGCGCCATCGTCTTTTCAAAGAGCAACCCCATGCCCTCGTCACCCTCGGCCAAAATCATGCTGCTGCTGGCGAAGCTGAAGCGGACGCAGCCGTGCGCGGTTCTTAGAATCAGCTCCGCCGGGTAGGCTTCGAGGGAATAATCGACCCTTTCGCCCCTGCAGGTCACGCAGATGCCGATGAGCTTGTTCTTGCCCGGCGCGAGCGCCGCGGTGCCGTGCACCGTGCCCAGATAGAAGCTGGGCTCCTCGCCCGGCGGCCCGTAGTGATACAGCCCGAACCACGAGCCGCGGCGCTTGAAGACCTTGCCCTGGATGGAAACCGGTTTTGTATGCGTTTCCATGCCCTTTCGCTCCTTTTCGCTTAACCTTTTATTTACGATAGCACAGTTTTGGGCTGGCCACAACCGCGTTGGCCCCCCTTTGGCGCAAAAGAAGCGCTTCGGCTTGCGAAAAAGGCCTTTTTGCCCTATAATGGGTGGCGTTCATCAAGCAAAAATGGGAAGGGGCGCAGGGCCATGGCCGAACGTGACTTTAGCGAGGAGATCCTCCGCAAGCGCATGCACGGGCTCTATCTTTCGCGCGGCTGCGCCGGGCTTTCCGCGCTTTCGCGCGAGCTGCTCGGCCTGCACTGCTGGTTTACCCGCAACGTGCCCTTTTCGGCGCTGATCCGCGGGGCCGAAATCGGCGGCTGGAAGACGGCTTTGACCAAGACCTGGCTTTATCGCGGCACCCTGCACGGCGTGAACTACGAGGATCTGCCCGAGCTGCTCGCCCTCCACGCGGGCGGCGCGAGCTATTTGGGCCGCTTCTTTGGCGAGGCCTTTGTGGAAAGGCTTGGCGCGGAGGTTCTGCGCTATATGGAGGACGGCGTGCGCTCCCGGGCGGAGTTTCGCCGCATCTTCGCGCGCGAGTACGACGAAAAGACCGTCGAAGCGCTGTTCAGCCCCTGGGGCGGCATTTTTGTGGACCTCGCGCGGCGCGGCCAGGTCGCCTTCCGCGACATGGCGAGCCGCGATTTCGACCTCATCAGCGCGGAGCCCGCGCAGGGCTTCGACGAGGTTCTGCCCGGCCTGCTCCGCAGGTTCTTCGCGGCCTACGGCCCGGCGACGCTTGAGGACGCGGCCTGGTTCTTCGGCCTTTGGTCGGCGGACGCCAAAAAACTGCGCGCCTTGCCGCTTGACGATCTGCCCTCTTTCGAATGGAACGGGAGCCGGTACTTCGAGGGCGAAGGCGAGGGGGAGGAGGCCCCGATGGCCGACATCCCCGAGCTTACCCTGCTTTCGGGCTTTGATCCCCTGCTCGTTTCCTATGCGGACCGCAGCGCGAGCCTGCCTCCCGAGCACAAGGCCAGGGTCATCCTAAAATCCGGCATCTGCAACCCGACGGTCGCGCTCCGCGGGCGCGTCGCGGGGCTGTGGAACATCAAAAAAGGGGAGCCGGCGGTCGAATTCTTCGAGGCGCAGCCCGAGCGCATTCGGGCCGCGGCTCTCGAAAGGGTGGACGATATCCGCCTGCGCACGCTTTGACCCGCCAAGGGAGCAAAACGCGCAAAAGAATAAAAAACGCCCTCGAAGCATCGCGCTTCGGGGGACTTTTTTCAAAAGATCCGGGCTTACGCGGGCCGCACTGCCCGCGGGGCGCTTCCTTGTTGCCAAGCCGTTTCGGAGCGCGGATCCTTCGCGCCGAAGCAAGGTCAAAAAGGGCGGAGCCTGCGGAAGGGCGCCCGAGGCCCGGCTCCCCCTCTTTTTTTGGGGCCGAAGGCGGCACCGGGAACGCTCTCGTTTATAGGGCCTTGCCCCTTCCCTCTTCTTCAAAAAGCCGAGCAATAACGCCCTTAAGCCATTCCGCGGCCACCAGCAGAAGCAAGGCGCCCGCAAAGGCGGCGCCGAAGTAAATCAGCGTACGCCAAACAGGATCCGGGATGGAAGAAGCAAGCAGCGCGGGCCGGCCGGCGGCCGGAAGCAGGCTGTTGCCCAGGGCGACGCCGCCCCCTATGCACACGGCCAGGCCGAGCTTTTTGCGCGCTAGCTGAATGAATCGCGGCATCGGCTCATTCCCCCTTCGGCGCAAGGCACTCGGCACGGCCCTGGCGGAGGGCGCGCGCAAAGCTCTTCACGCTCGGCATTTCGTCCATCCGCATGGCGGCGATGCCCGCGCCCCGCTTCTCGTGCAAATCGGAACCCGCGCTCTGCAGCAGGCCGTTTTCCTCGGCGAAGCGCAGTGCCTTTGCGTTGTGGTTTTCGTGCTTCGGGTTGCCGTTGAAGCTTTCCACGCCGTCGAGCAGTTCTGCCGGCATGCGGCGCAGCGCCGCGCGGAAGGGGTGCGCCTGAAAGAGCAGCCCGCCGGCCGCCCGCACCCTGCGCGAAGCCTCTTCAAGCAATAAAAAGGCCAGGCAGCCAAGCTCCGCAAGCTCTTCAGGCGCAAGGCCGTAAACGAGGAAATCCTCCGGCCCGGCGGCTAGGCGCAGCTCCAGCGCGGGCAGCACGATGAGATCCCGCGCTTTGCCCCCTTCGAACGCCGCGCGGTAGCCTGCGAAGAACTCGCGCAGACGCGTTTGGAAGCGCGGGCCGCTTTGGCATCCCGCGAACCATTCCGGAGTATAGTGGTCGGTCACGATCAGGGCGTCATACCCCCTGGCCTTCACCTCGCTCGCCAGGGAAGCGCCGGGCAAATGCGAGCAGGGGCTGGTTTCCGCCGCGTGGGCGTGGCTTTCGATCAAAAAAGGCATATTTTTTCTCTCTCTTCAGCTAAAATTCCGCGTTCTTCGTCGTGCGGGGGAAGGGCAGCACGTCGCGGATGTTGGAAACCCCGGTCAAATACATCACCAGGCGCTCAAAGCCCACGCCGAAGCCCGCGTGCTTCACGCCGCCGAAGCGCCGCAGGTCGAGATACCAGCCATAGGCCACCTTGTTCAAGCCAAGCTCGTCCATGCGGGCTTCCAGCCTTTCGAGGCGCTCCTCCCTCTGCGAGCCGCCGATCAGCTCGCCGATGCCCGGCGCCAGCAAATCCATCGCCGCGACGGTCTTGCCATCGTCGTTTGCGCGCATATAAAAGGCCTTGATCTGCTTTGGGTAGTCGGTGACGAAGACCGGCTTTTGAAAGAGCTTCTCGCTCAAATAGCGCTCGTGCTCGGTTTGCAGATCGCAGCCCCAAAAGGCCTTGTATTCGAATTGATCGTTGTTCTTCTCAAGCAGTGCGACGGCCTCCGTGTAGCTGACTCGGCCGAACTCGGCCGAAGCGACGGCCTCTAGCCGCCCTTTTAGGCCCTGGTCGACGAATTGATTGAGGAAGCCGATCTCATCCGGCGCCTTTTGCAAGACCGTGCGGATGACGGACTTGATCAGCCCTTCGGCCAGGGCCATGTCGTCCTTTAGGTCGGCAAAGGCGATCTCCGGCTCGATCATCCAAAACTCGGCCGCATGGCGCGGCGTGTAGGACTCCTCGGCCCGGAAGGTCGGCCCGAAAGTGTAGACATTTTGGAAGGCAAGGGCGAAGCTTTCGGCGTTGAGCTGGCCAGATACCGTCAAGCTGGCGGGTTTGCCAAAGAAGTCCTGCGAAAAATCGATGCTGCCGTCCGGGTTTTTGGGCGGATTTGAAGGCTCGAGCGTGGTCACGCGGAACATCTCACCCGCGCCCTCGGCATCGCTGGCGGTGATGAGCGGCGTGTGCACGTAGACAAAGCCAAGATCCTGAAAAAAGCTGTGCACGGCGTGCGCCGCCAGCGAGCGGATGCGAAACACGGCGGCAAAGAGGTTCGTCCGGGGCCGCAAATGCGCGATGGAGCGCAGAAATTCAACGGAATGGCGTTTTTTTTGCAGGGGGTAGTCGGCCGGCGCCGCGCCCTCCAGCGCGATGGAGCGCGCGCGAAGCTCGAAGGGCTGCGGCCTGTCGGGCGTGAAGGTAAGCTCGCCCTTCACCGTGATGCCGGAGCCCACGCCCAGCTTCATGGCTTCGTCAAAGCCCGGAAGAGCCTCGCGCTCGAGCAGCACCTGCAAGTTCTTAAAAAAGCTGCCGTCGTTGAGCTCAATAAAGCCAAAACCCTTTAAATCGCGCAGCGTGCGCACCCAGCCGGAAACCCGAACCGGCCCCTCCTTCGGGGAAGTATACAGCGCGCGGATAGTTGTGCGCTCCATGGCGGTTCCTCCTTTAAAAGCGGGCGGGATTGTGGCTTCAGTATAGCATTTTCACGCGGCCCAGGGAATACCCTTTAGCATATGGGGCCCTATGGGCAAGCCCATCGGCCGCAGGGGAGGGTACGCCATGCCGCAGCTCGTCTACATCAGCGCCCGGAAGCCCGGGATCCTGTTTGCCAACGGAACGAGCCTTGGCGCCCTTAGCGCGGAGCCGCTCGCCGTGCGGCCCAAGGAGGGCACGGCACAGCTGCAGTTCTTCCCGCTGGGGCTAAACCAAGGGGTTTCCAGCGCGGTGCTACGGGCGGAAGGCGAGCACTTGAGCGCGGAAGGGGCGATTTTGCGCCTTTGGCCTGGCGGCCAGCTTGAGCTTTGCCTGCATGAGGGCGAAGGCCCGGCAAACCCGCGGCTGGAGCTTGCCCAGGCCTTTTTGGCCGCCCTGCGCGACGGCGAGTGGCAGCAGGCGACCGCGGCCATGAGCCAGGGCCTGCGCCAGAGCGTGCGCCCCGAGATCCTGCTGAACTTTCTTGGCCGCTTTGACGGCGCGGAGACGCCGGGCTTCTTCGACGGCGCAGCGCAGGATGGCAGCCTGCCGCTGGCCACCTATGTGGAGCAGAACGGCCAGCGCAAGATGCGGCTTTTTCGCTTCGACTTCGCGACGGAAAACGGCCTGCCCTTTATAGACAATATTCGGGCCTTCATCAACTAATGGAGAGACCTTTCGGGGAACGCACCGGCTCTTTTGCCCGTAAGCCGGGCAAAAGGGCCGGTTTTATCATGATTGAAGGCAAAAACGGAAAACGGCGGCAGAACAAAAGCGGCCGCCGCGGGGGGGCAAGCATGGCGACTATTTCAACAGCTTGCCCGCAGACAAAGCGGCCGCCGCGGGGGGGGGGGGCAAGCCCTTGCGCCCCCTCCCTCCCCGTGCTATACTAAACTCACCTAGTTTCAAGAAAGGAGTGGAGAGGGTGCTTCAATACCGTGCTTGCTTTGCCGTGCTTTTGGGCAAGCCCTTGGCCGTTGCGTTCGGGGCTTCTTTTGCATGGGCAAGTTCTGCCCTTTTGCCCCGCAGCGCAGCCACCGCCGTGCCGCACAAGGGGTTTTTCTGCCCAAAATTCGGCCTTTGCCCGCTCTCCGCTCAGCCCATAGCCTGATTTTCAAGCTTTAAAATCAGCCAAGGCTGCCCGGGTGCCCGCGAGGCCTCCCGGGCATTTTTCTGCGCGCTTCCATCGCGCAAGAAAGGATCGTTTCCAATGAGAAGCTTACTTTATACGGCCAAAATGGCCTGCACGGGCAAGCTGAGCGACGGGGTTCTTCCCATTCTTGCGGACTCCGCCATCAAAATCATCGCGCTGGTGCCGCTGGTCTTTCTTTGGCGGGCGCTGGCAGCGCAAGGCGCCGACCTGGGCGGCCTGCGCCTTGCGCAGCTCCTGAGCTACAGTTGCCTGGCGATCATGCTCGAGCGCCTGCTCAACGTGCGCACTTTCGCCTCTGACTGGAACTACGACGGCCAGCTTGGCGACCTTTTTCACCAGCCGCTGCCCGTCTTTTGGCAGATCATCGCGCGCACGGCAGGCACCTGGCTGCCGGAACTGGCCCTGTTCAGCCTGCCTATGGCGCTGCTTCTGCCCCTGTTGGGCGTTGATATGCTGCCAAAAACGCTTTGGTTCTTCCCAAGCCTGCTGCTCACGATCTCGCTGGGTTTCGCGGTCGATTGCCTCTTCGTCTGCGTATCGATTCGCATTCAGCACGCCAGCTACATCGTCCACTCGCTCCGTTTCTCCTTGATCGCCCTGCTCTCGGGCGCGCTGATTCCCTTTAATCTTCTTCCCTTTTCGCTGGGGAAGGTTTTGGAATGGCTGCCCTTTGGCTCGATGGCCGCGGCGCCGCTGAGCCTCTTTGTGGGCGCGGGGAATACGGCTTCGCTGCTCGCGGCGCAGCTCTTATGGAACGCCCTGCTTTGGCCGCTCGCCGCCCTCTGCTTTGCCAAAAGCAGAGAAAGGATGGTGTCTTATGGGGGATAAACTGAGCCTGCGCCGCGTTTTTGGGCTATTGGCCCTCTATGCGCGCATGGATCTTGACTGGCTGCTGCGCGATGCGAAGCTCTCCTTGCTCGATGCCGCAAACGGCCTCATCGCCTGCCTTTCCTCGCTCTCGGGCGTGTTTTTGCTGGCCTGGCGCTTCGGCGGCGTGGGCGGGCTGAGCCCCTGGCAGATTTTGTTCATGCTTGGCTTCACGGCCACGGTCGCCGGGCTGTGCATGGTCTTCTTCGGCTCCAACAACGTCGCGCATATTTCGCGGCGCATCGGGCGCGGCCAGCTCGACCACATGCTGCTGCAGCCGCTGCCGCTCTGGCTGCAGCTAATCGCCGAGGGCTTTTTGCCCTTCTCGGGCTGCCCGCGCCTGCTGGTGGGGCTTGGGCTTGTTTTATGGTCGCTGCGCGGCCTGGAGCTTTCGCCCGGTTGGTTTTGGTGGCTCTCTTTGGCTGGCTATCTCGCTTGCGCCGTGCTTTGCCTGGTCGGCCTGTCGTATCTTTGGTCGGCGCTGGCCTTTCGCTGGCCCGTCGCCTTTGAAGAAATTTCGTCGGTGGTCATCGACGAAATCTGCGGGCCGCTTTCGCAGTACCCGCTCTCCATCTTGCCGCCCGCCCTGCTCTGGCCGCTGGTCAGTATCCTGCCCGCGGGGCTGCTGGCCTGGTTCCCAAGCTGCATCCTGCTCGGGCGGCCGCCACTTGGCCTGCCAGAGCTTTATCCATTGTTTTTCACGCTGGGTCTTTGGGCCTTGGCCATTTTTACCTTCAGAAAGGGGCTGCTCTACTATGTTCACTACGGTTCAAACCGTTACACCCAAGGCGGGCACCGCAATTGAGCTGCGTGCCGTCAGCAAGCATTTTTACCAAAGGCAGCCCGCGAAATCGCTCGCGGACTGGCTCTCCCCCAAGCGCCGCCAGATCCCGGCGCTCGACGATGTTTCATTCAGCGTCGCCCGCGGCGAGTTTCTGGCCTATGCCGGCCCAAACGGCGCCGGCAAGAGCACGACCATCAAGCTTTTGAGCGGCATGCTGACGCCCACTACCGGCGAGGTCACGGTGCTCGGCCTCTCGCCGCTCAAGGAGCGCATCCCACTGATGCGCAGGGTTGGCGTGCTGTTTGGCAACCGCCGTGAGCTTTGGAGCGACCATCCGGTTTCCGCCTCCTTCCGCTGGAAGCGCGAGGTTTGGGGCGTTCCCAAGGCGGTTTTTGACGAAATGGAGTCTCTCGTCCTCGAGCTGCTCGATATTCGGCCCTTTTACCAGACCCTCGCGCGCGAGCTGAGCCTGGGCCAGCGCATGCGCGCCGAGCTTGGCATGATGCTGCTACACCGGCCGGAGCTGATTTTGCTCGACGAGCCGACCCTAGGTCTTGACGTGCTGGCCAAGCGCCAGATCATCGCCTTTTTGAAGGAACTTAACGAGCGCGACCAGACCACTATCCTCGTCACCAGCCACGACATGGACGACCTTGAGGAGATGGCGCGGCGCATTCTTCTCCTCTCTAATGGAAAGGTCGCCTTCGACGGCGACTTCTCCGCCCTGCGCGGTGCGCTAAAGCTGGGCAAGAAGGCGCTGGTGCGCTTCCGCAACCAAAGCCTGCGCGAAATCCCCTATGACGACATAGGCGCGCTGCTGCAAGAGCTTTCTGCACTGGAAGGCGTCGCGGAGATCGAGTTTGCCCAAAACTCCCTTGAAGAAGGCCTTGCGGATCTGTTTTCAAGCTGGAAAGCTCCCTCTTAAAGCGATGTGCTTCCTTGACTAATTTTGATCGCGCCGGATTGCAGCCCGCCCAATGGAGAACCCCATTGGGCGGGCTTTTCGGCGGCGCTTCGCGCCGCCGAAAGAGTCAAAAAAGCCGCCGGGCGAAATTCGCCCGGCGGCTTTTTTGACTCTTTTAGCTTGGGTTTTTCAAGCGATGACGGAAGAAACGACGCCGGAACCTACCGTTCTGCCACCCTCGCGGATTGCAAACCTCAGCCCTTCTTCTATCGCGATCGGGTTGATCAGCTTGATCTCCATCTGGAT
>JAITGM010000021.1 GCA_031280685.1 Christensenellaceae bacterium | reverse complement strand
CCCAATGCCCGGACGAAGCCTCGTTCGAAGCCGCCTGGGCCGAATTTACGGCCAGGCTGGCCGCATTGCCCCTGCGCGAATACGAAGAGCTCGCCACGCAGATGATTAAGGACTCCGTGCCGCTCTACCAGCACCAGGGCAGGCAAAACGCGCCAGCAATTCCGAAAGGGAAGCGCCCGGAGCTTGGCTCCGGACGCTTCCCTTCTGCGTTTTAGGCCTAGGCTCTGCCGCGCCCGCGCCCGAGCAGCCGCAGCGCGTTGAGCACGCAGAGCAGCGTCACGCCCACATCCGCAAAGACCGCAAGCCACATCCCGGCCAGGCCAAGCGCCGCAAGGGCCAGAAACAGCGCCTTGACGCCCAGGGCGAAGGCAGCGTTCTGCTTTACGTTGGCCATCGTGGCGCGGGCGATGTCTTTCGCGCGGACGAGCCCCTTGGGGCTGCCCTGCAAGAGCACCAAATCGGCCGCCTCTATGGCCGAATCCGCGCCCGAAAGGCCGATGGCCACGCCCACGTCCGCAGCCAGCAGGCAGGGGGCGTCGTTCACACCATCGCCCACATAGGCCTTGACGCGGCCGGGCAGCGCCTCAAGCGCCTCAACCTTTTCATCGGGCAAAAGCTCCCCGCGCACCTGAATGCCGAGGGCGCCGGCCACGCCCCGCGCCACCGCCTTCGTATCGCCCGACAAAAGGGCGATGTTCCGCACGCCGCGCTCGCGCAGGGCTTCGATCGTGCCCTTGGCGTCGGGGTGCAGGCTGTCTTCCAGCTCAATGGAACCCAAATAGCGGCCGTTTTTGGCCACGAGCACGCCGCTGCCCTCCAGCTCGGGCGCGGCGACGCCGTTTTCGCCCAAAAGCCTGGCATTGCCCACGAGCAAGGTTTCGCCATCCAGCTCAGCGCGAAGTCCGCGGCCAGCAAGCTCCTCCACGCGGGCCGCACTTGGCGCGCCGGGCGCGGCGGCGGCGATGATCTTGGCGATGGGGTGATCCGAGGCCCGCTCGGCCGAGGCGGCCAGGGCAAGGAGCTCTTCCTCGCCCAAATCGCCCTGCGGGCTAATCTTGCCCACGCGTAGCTGCCCAAGGGTCAGGGTGCCGGTCTTATCAAAGGCCACGGAATCGACCTTCGCGAGCTGCTCGAGCACCGCGCCGCCCTTGCAGAGCAGGCCGCGGCGGCTCGCCGCGCCGATGCCGCAGAAGAACGAGAGGGGGATCGACAGCACCAGCGCACAGGGGCAGGAAATGACCAAAAAGCTCAGCGCGCGGTAGAGCCATTGGCTGAAATCGCCCAAAAACAACGGCGGAACCAGGGTAAGCAGCGCGGCCAGGAGCACCACGATGGGCGTGTAGACCTTCGCGAAGCGGGTGAAGAAGCGCTCGGCCCGCGCCCTGCCCTTCACCGCGTCGCGGATGCGGTTGAGGCTTCGGCTCAGGGCGGATTCCTCGGCTACCCGGCTCACGCGCAGGCGGAGCAGCCCGCTCTGGTTGATGAAGCCCGCGAGCAGCTCCACGCCCTCGTAGGCTTCGCGCGGGAGGGATTCGCCGGTCATGTCCCGGGTATCGACGCTGCCGCGGCCGGCGAGCACCACGCCATCCAGCGGCACGCGCTCGCCGGGGCGCAGCTCGATCACATCGCCCGCGCGCACGGCCGAGGGCAAAACCCGCCGCACTTCCTCGCCCAAAACGAGGTTGGCGTGATCCGGCCTGACGGCCAGCAGCGCCCCGATGGAGGCCCTCGAGCGCCGCAGCGCCGCCGCCTGCAGCTGCTCGCCCAGGTTGAAGAGCAGCATCACCAGCGCGCCCTCCGCAAAGTCGCCAAGCGCCAGCGCGCCTACCGTCGCCACGGCCATCAGCAGGTTCTCATCCAACGGGCTGACCACCGGGCGCCGAAAGAGCGAGAGGGCGAAGCCCTTCAGCAACCGGAAGCTCGCCTCCAGCACCTCAAGCCCGGCCAGCAGCCAGGCGATGACGAAACAAAACGGCCTTGCGGCCTGCGGCAGGCAAAGCCCCAAGGCAAAGGCCAGCGCGGCGGCGCCCAAAACGAGGCGATCCTTCAACGGGGACTCCTCTTCCCCCTCTTCTTCGCCCCCGGTTCCGTCTTCCCCCTCAATCGCGCGCACAAAAAGGCCCTTTTCGATTTCATCCGCGGCTCGCTGAATGGCCTCGGTCAGGTCATCCAGGCCTTCCTTAGCGCTGAGCAGGATCAGCCCTTGCGAAAGATCCACGCTCGCGCCGCCAACCCCCTCGATCCGCTTGAGCTTGCCTTCAAGCCGCGCCGCGCAGTGCGGGCAATCCAGCCCCTCGATCCTATAACGAAGCTCACTCATCCGGTCGCCCTCCTTCTATAACAAACAAATGAGCATGTGCTCATTCATAGTATAGCCGGCGAGCGACCGGCTTGCAATGCCACCGGATGTTAACTTTTTGTTTTCATCCCCTTGCTCTCGCTCGCCTTTTTTGAAGGCATGGTCTATAATGGGCGGAAAGAACGGCGCGGGGAGGGGTGGGATCATGTCGTTTTGGCGCAAGGCGATCATCGCGGTTTGCGTCGTGGTGCTGCTGGTCGGCTTTTTCGACTTTGGCGGCGAAACCATCGACTATTTCGCCCAGACCTTCGAAAACGACTCCAATGCGGATGCGGTTCGCGCCATCAAAGAGGAAGCCGCGGCCCAGGCTGCCGGGCAGGGCGGCGCGCAGCTTCCCCAGGGGCCGATCGACGGCCGGCTGCCCGTAGCCGAGATGCTCCCCGAGTACAAGGCGCTGTATGACCTGAACCCAGACATCGTGGGCTGGCTCAAGGTCGAAGATACCCGAATCGACTACCCGGTGATGTTCCACGAGGGCGAGGGTCAGTATTACCTCAAGCGCAATTTTGACGGGAACTACCAATTTTCCGGCTGCCTCTTTCTCGATGAGCGCAACCGCATGGAGCCCCGATCCGAAAATCTCATTATCTATGGCCACAACATGAACAATGGCTCGATGTTCCACGACCTGAGCAAGTTCAAGGGCCGCAAATTTCTCGACGAGCACCCCTATATTTATTTCGACACGCTGTATCGCCGCGAAACCTACCAAATCATCGCGGTCTTGCAGACCAGGATCCCCAAATCTGAGGAGCAGACCTTCCGCTACTACGAATTCGTGGGCGACGGCAGCGAGTCGAGCTTCAAGGCCTATATTGAGGACGTCAAGAAGCGCTCGGTCTTCGATACCGGGGTGGAAGCCGCCTTCGGCGACAGGCTGCTGACGCTTTCAACCTGTGATTACCGCAAAGGTGTCGCCGAAAGCCGCCTGGTGGTCATCGCCAAGCTGATCTCCTCGACCTAAGGCGCTCCGCCCGCGCCGCCGGCAAAAGTGCAAAAAAGGGCCGCCCGCGATTTCGGGTGGCCCTTTTTTGCACTTTTGCCCCTTTTATGCCTGCTTTCGCGCCCGGCCGGGCGCTGGCCGAAGCGATCAAGGGCAAATCAGCTCCGTTTCAGCGGCCCGGCGAATCTGGCTCACTTCTGATAGCCCCTTCGGCCGAAAACGATCAAAACACGACGTATTCGCCGGCGCCGCTTTCGCCGCCACGCGCCTTTGGATCAGCACTTCGTTTTGTTGGGGGCGATCAGCCGGGGCTTACTCGTCGTCCAGCCCGTCTTCACCCTCATTCTGGCCAGCATCCGCGCTTTCGCCGCCCGGCGCGTCCATCAAGGCCTTGCGCACCAGCATTTCGATCTCGTCGCAAATCTCAGGATGGTCGATCAGGTACTGCCTGGCGTTTTCGCGGCCCTGGCCGATGCGCTCTTCCTTATAAGAGAACCAGGAGCCCGACTTGTTGACCAATTCGGCCTGCACGCCAAGGTCGAGCACGCTGCCTTCGTGGGAAACCCCTTTGCCATAAATCATGTCGAACTCGGCGGTTCTAAAGGGCGGGGCGACCTTGTTCTTCACCACGCGGGTACGCACGCGGTTGCCCACTGCCTCGGTGCCGCTCTTGAGCTGCTCGGTGCGGCGAACATCGAGCCGAATGGTGGCATAGAACTTAAGCGCCTTGCCGCCCGCCGTGGTTTCTGGATTGCCGAACATCACGCCCACCTTCTCGCGAAGCTGGTTGATGAAGACGCAGATGCAGCCGGTCTTTGAGATGACGCCGGCCAGCTTGCGCAGAGCCTGGCTCATGAGCCTGGCCTGCAGGCCCACGTGGGAATCCCCCATGTCGCCCTCGATTTCGGCCTTGGGCACCAGCGCCGCCACCGAGTCGATCACCACGATATCGATGGCGCCGGAACGCACCAGGGCCTCGCAGATCTCAAGGGCTTGCTCGCCGGTATCCGGCTGGGAAACGTAGAGCTCGTCTATGTCTACGCCCAGGTTCTTGGCATAGACCGGATCAAGGGCGTGCTCCGCGTCGATAAAGGCGGCGGTGCCGCCCGCCTTTTGGGCTTCGGCCGCCATGTGCAGGGCCAGCGTCGTCTTGCCCGAAGCCTCTGGGCCGTAGATTTCGATGATGCGCCCACGCGGAATGCCCCCTACGCCCAGGGCGATGTCCAGCTCCAAGCAGCCCGAGGGGATAACCTGCACATTCATGTTCGCGCTCTGCCCCAGCTTCATGATCGAGCCGCGGCCAAACTGTTTCTCGATGCCGCTCAGCGCCAAATCCAGCGCCTTTTGCTTCTCGCCCGACGCCCCCTCCCGAATCTCCTTCACGGGGGCGGCCTTCGCCGCTCTTTCCCTTGGCATCGTAATAGCCCTCCTCTTTTTGTCGCGATTTTATTCAAAATAGCGGGTTTAGGTTCGCGTAACCTGCTAAAGCAGCTCGCGGCGGAGCAAATCCAGCGCGTTGAGCGTCGCCATGCGGCGAATGAAGCCCCGGTCGCGCCGGGCGCCAAACAGGAAGCGTTCCGCCCTGATGCCGCCGGGCCCCGCCACCGCGATGAAGCAAAGGCCAACCGGCTTTTCGGCGCTACCGCCGTCCGGCCCGGCGATGCCCGTGACCGCGAGGGCATAATCGCTGCCGGTTTTGCGCCTCATGCCCTCGGCCATCTCCAGGGCGCACTCCGCGCTTACCGCGCCGAATTGTTGCAGGGTTACTGGGCTGACGCCCAGGCTTCTGACCTTGGCCTCGTTGGAATAAACCACCGTGCCCTCCAAAAACACCTCGCTGATGCCGGGAACGGCCACCAGCTCGGCGGCGATCATCCCTCCAGTACAAGATTCTGCAAGCGAGAGGCTTTTCCTGCCGGCGATTAAAATTTTCGCCACGGTTTGTGGCATATTGTCATCCCCGATGGCATATAGGCTCTGGCCTAGCCTACGCCTGATCTCTGGCTCCACCCGCGCGAAATGCGGCTCCGGATCCTCGCCTGCCTTCAGCTTCACCGCCAGGCGCAGCGTCACCTCGCCAAAGCCCGCGTAGGTGGCCATCGTCACCTCGCGCTGCGCGCTGATGAGATCCTCGAGCAAATCCTCCAGCGCGGACTCGCCGATTCCGAAGACTTTTAGCATCTTCGTGGCGATGGTTTCGCCCGAAAGGCCGCTCAAATAGGGCATCACGCGCTCGTCCATCATGGGCTCCAGCTCGCGCGGCGGCCCGGGCAGCACGATGAAGTGCCTGCCCCCGTCAAAGACCGCGCAGCCGGGCGCCGTGCCCCAGTCGTTCTTTAAGATGAGCGCGCCCTCGGGGAACTCCGCCTGGCGCAGGTTGTTGGGCGTCATGGCTTGCCCCCTGCCCGAAAACCAGGCTTCCAGGCCGTTTTTGCTCTCTTCGTCCATGCGCATGGGGCGGCCGAGGTGCTTGGCCAGCACCTGCTTGGTCATATCGTCCTGCGTGGGGCCAAGGCCGCCGGTCAGGATGACCACATCGCTGCGCGAGGCGGCCAGGCCGATGCTCTCGAGCATCCTCTTTTCGTTATCGCCCACCGTCTGGCGGAAAAACAGGTCGATTCCAAGCCCAGAAAGTCTTTTGGCGATGTATGCCGCGTCGGAATCGACGATCTGGCCCATCAAAAGCTCGGTCCCTACCGAAATCACCTCAGCCCGCATGCGGTTTACCCCTTTCTTGCACTTAATAGCCCCTTGTTTTTGAGTATGTATTCCACACCCGACCAAACCGTAAAGATCAGCGCCCCCCAAACCGCGATTTGATCCATCGGCAAGTGGATCAGCGAAAAGGGCCAGTTCCAAAGCAGCAGCAGGATCGCGGCGACGAGCTGCGTCACGGTTTTCACTTTGCCCAGCGGGCTTGCCGCGATCACCATGTTTTCACCTGCGGCCACCAGCCTAAAGCCCGAGATCAAAAACTCGCGCCCTAAAAAGACCACGCAGATCCAGGCCGGAAGCCTGCCGTCTGAAACCAGCAGCACGAAGGCCGCGGCCACGAGCAGCTTATCGGCAATCGGATCCATAAACTTGCCAAAAGTAGTCACTTCCCCGCGCGATCTGGCCAGGCAGCCGTCTAAATAATCGGTGAAGGCGGCCAGGCTAAACAGCAGCGCGGGCACGAAGAACAGGTCTCCGCAAAGGTAAAAGCTCAGCACGAAGAGAGGAATCATCCCCACGCGCAAGAGCGTCAGCTTGTTGGCAATCGTCATGCGAGCACCCCCAACATGTCGTATTCCTTGGCCTTAGTCAGCTTTACGCGCACAATGTCGCCGATCCGCAGGCCCTCGGCAAGCTCAATATAGATCAGCCCGTCGATTTCCGGCGCCTCCCAGCGGCTGCGCCCAAAGTAAAGGCCCAGTTCCTCGCCCTCGATCAAAACCTCGACCTCGCTGCCCACGCGCGCGCGGTTAAAGGCCCTTGAAATCGCCTTTTGCTGGCGCATAACGCGCCCCGCGCGAGATTTCCGAAGCTTGACCGGCACTTGGTCCTCCCTCAGCCCCGCTCCGGTTCCTTCCTCTTGGGAGTAGGCGAAGGCGCCAAGCCTGTCGATCGGTTGCTCCTTTAGGGACCGCAGCATGAACTCGAATTCCTCATCGCTCTCGCCCGGGAAGCCGCAAATCACGGTCGATCGCAGCGCGAAGCCGCCCAAGCCGCGAATTTTGCGCAAAAGCCCGTCGATCAGCTCGTGGCCGCCATGGCGGTTCATCTCGTGCAGAACCTTATCGTGCAGATGCTGAAGGGGAATGTCTAAATAGGGGCAGATCTTGGGCTCGTCGCGCATCAAAAGCAAAAGGGAGTCGCTCAGCATGTCGGGGTAGCAATACAGCACCCGGATCCAGGTGGTTTCAGGCAGAGCGCAGAGCGCGCGGAGCAATTCCTCCAGCCTGGGCTCGCCATACAGGTCGATGCCGTAGCGCGTCGTGTCCTGCGCGACAAGCACAAGCTCCTTCACGCCTTGCGCGCACAGGCTTTTGGCTTCTCGGAGGATTTCTTCCATGGGGCGCGAGCGATGCGGCCCGCGAATCGAAGGGATGGCGCAGTAGCTGCAGCGGTTCGAGCAGCCGTCCGAAACCTTGAGGTAGGCGTAGGGGCCGCCGGTGCTCAAGACCCTTTCGGCGCTTTCGGCATAGCGGTAAGCGCCCGAGGTGTTCAGCGTCTTTTCGCCCAAAAGCGCTTTGCGCACCGCCTCCGCGATGCCTTCGGTCTGCCCCAGGCCCAAAATCGCGTCGGCCTCGGGCATTTCGGCAGCCAATTCCTCGCCGTAGCGCTGCGATAGGCAGCCGGTCACGATCAGAGCGCGGCAGCCTTCGCGCTTATAGTCCGCCATCTCTAAAATCGCGTCGATCGACTCCTGCTTGGCGGCCTCGATGAAGCCGCAGGTGTTGACGATGATCACCTCCGCAAGCGAAGGCTCGGCCACGATCTCGTGCCCCTCCCGCTTCAAGAGGCCCAGCATCAACTCCGCGTCCACGCGGTTTTTCGCGCAGCCCAACGAAACCATCCCAACCTTCGCCAAGGCTTGTTCCCCTCCTTATAAGCTCTAATCCCTGCGGTAATTTGAGTTGCCGAAGATGCGGTCGTACTCCTCGCGGCCGACGAGCACCTGCCGGGGCTTGGATCCCTCGAAGCCAGAGATCAGCTTGCGCTTCTCCATTTCATCGAGCAGCCTTCCGGCCCTCGCGTAGCCTACGCGGAAGCGCCTTTGCAGCATTGAGGCCGAAATCTGCCCCGAATCAATCGCAAGCTCCACGGCCTGGCGCAGCAAATCGTCGCCCTCCTCGCCGTCGTCTTCGCCCATGCCCTTGGCGCCGCCTTCATCGTCCTTTTCGATGGCCTCGATGAAGTCGGGGTCATAATCCGGCCGGCTGCGCGCCTTGATGTATTCCACCAGGGTCGTCACCTCTTCATCGGTGATGAAGGCGCCCTGCACGCGGCGCGACTTGCCGTTGCCCGGCGCAAAGAGCATATCGCCCCTGCCCAGCAGCTTTTCGGCGCCCGAAACGTCTAAAATCGTCCGGCTATCGACTTGGGAGGCCACGGCAAAGGCGATGCGCGCTGGGATGTTGGCCTTGATCACGCCCGTGATGACGTTGACCGAGGGCCTTTGCGTCGCGATGACGAGGTGGATGCCGGCCGCCCGCGCGAGCTGCGCCAGGCGGCAGATGCGATCCTCCACGTCGCCGGAGGCGACCATCATCAAATCGGCCAATTCGTCGATGACCACCACGATCTGGGGCAGCGGCTCGCCGCCGCGCTGCAGAATATGGCCGTTGTAGCCCTTCAAATCCCGCGTGGAGGTCTTGGCGAAGAGCTTATAACGCTCGGTCATCTCGGCCACGGCCCAGCCGAGCGCGCCGGCCGCCTTTTTGGGGTCGGTCACGACGGGGATCAGCAAGTGCGGAATACTGTTATAGACCGAAAGCTCCACGACCTTGGGGTCGATGAGGATGAGCCTGACCTCTTCTGGCGTGGCCTTATAGAGGATCGAGGCGATCAGCGAATTGATGCACACGCTCTTGCCCGAGCCCGTCGCCCCGGCGATGAGCAGGTGTGGCATGCGGGCCAGGTCGGCCACGATGGCTTCGCCGCTGATGTCCTTCCCCAGCGAAAAGGCGAGCTTTGAAGGGTGCTCGACGAAGTTGCGGCTCTCTAGCACCTCGCGGAGCGTTACCGTGTCGATGCTCGAGTTGGCGATCTCGATGCCAATGGCAGCCTTGCCGGGGATCGGCGCCTCGATGCGCACGCCAACCGCCGCCATGTTCAGAGCAATGTCGTCCGCCAGGCCAGTGATGCGGCTAACCTTCACGCCGCGTGCCGGCTGCAGCTCATAGCGCGTGATGGCCGGGCCTTTGCTCACGTGCAGAACCTTGGCCTGTATGCCGAAGGACGATAGGGTTTCTTCCAAAAGCTCCACGTTCCTGGCCTGCTCGTCCTGCTCTTTGCGGAAGTCCTGCGTGCTGCGCTTGGGCTGGGCTAAAAGGCCCAGCGGCGGGAAGCGGTAGGGCGCGAGGGCCTCGGGGTCTATGGCGGCCTCGGCCCTGTCGCCGTAGACATAGCCGATTTCCTGCTTGGGCAGGGCGGTAAAGCGCGGGGCTTCACCCTTTTCCTCCTGCACATAGTCAAAGTCCGCCACGGAGGGATTTTTTTGCCCTTCCTCTTCTTCATCTTCGATTACGCCAAAAAAGCCGCGGCGCGGCGCTTCCCGCGCGGGCGGGGGTGTTTCGCCCTCCTCGACCACGCCAAAGGCCCTCTGCGGCCTTTCCCCGCGGGGCGCCGGTGGCTCCGGCGCGCTTTTAGGCGCGTCGTCCTCCAGGCCATATTCCGTCGAGTCCATCTGGGCGGCTTCATAGGCGCCAGGCTCCGCATAACCCAGCCAGCCTTCGCCCAGAGGCGGCGTTTCGGCCTCCTCCCAGGGGGCGCGGTCGTCATAAGCGGGCTCTGGCTCTGGCCGCGCGGCGAACGCCTCACCCCGCCGGCCCGGCCGCCCCTGCGCGGCCAAGTCCTCGTTCAGGAAGGGCCTGGCCCTTGCCGGGCCTTCCGCCGCGAGCGCGGGGCGGGGCGGGGCGGGCGGGAACTGCTCGCCAAAGCCCTGCCTGTCTTCGTCAAAGGGCTCCAAAATCGAACGGTCGCGCACGCGCGGCGCGGAGTGCGCAGCCCTGCGCGCCGCCAAGGCCTCAGGCTCCTCATCATAGGGCCGCTTCCTCGCGTAGGGGGGCTCCTCCGCATAGCCGCCCTCCTCCGCGAAGTCGCGTTCCTCATAAAAGCGCTCTTCAGAGCGTCTCTCGCGCCCCTCGCTGATCCTTAGCTTGGTGTATTCAGCCGCCGTTCGCGCGCCGCGCACCACGCCGTCACTGAGCTTCTTGCCCATGTCGCTCAGCGAGAGCTTCGTCAGCAAAGCAAAGCTCAAAATCAGCGCCACGACCGAGAGGATGAAGCTCCCCGCGGTGCCCAGCAGGATATAGGCCGGGTAGGCGATCAGTCCGGCCACCAGGCCCACGCCGCGGCCAAGGTCACGGCCGTAGGCATAGGCTTCTAAGAGATAGGCGGCGTAGCCGTCCGCCGTGGTTTCGGCCAAAATCGCCCCGTGCCAAAAGAGATGCAGAAACAGCAGCAGCATCGCCATCGCAAAAACGCTCAGCGCGACCTTTGAAGCGTTGATCTTCCGGCCGGGCGCAATCAGCGTCAGCCAGCCAAAGATCGCCAGCAGAAAGGGCATGGCGTAGGCTACCAGCCCGAACATCCCGCAAAAAAAGCTCTTGACCGCGGTGCCCAGCACCCCCGTGAAGGGCGTAAAGATGGCAAAAAAGGCGAAGACGCCAAGGCCTATGAGCAGGATGCCCGCAAGCCCGTTGGCGCGCGCCCTCGTGGCCTCGCCCTTACGGTTTTTCGTCTTCGTCGCAGGTTTTTTTGCCGCTGCCAATTCCTCTTCTTCTCCGTTCCCCGTTTTGCCGCCCGCCCGCGGCCTGCCTTCCAGCCGGCCGGGCTATTCTTCCATCTCGCGCAAGTCCGCCTGCCGCATCGCCAAAAATTCGGCGGCCATGGGCAGCTCGTCCAGTGAAGCGATACCAAAATGCCTTAAAAATTCATCAGTGGTGCCAAAGAGCACCGGCCTGCCGATGGTTTCCTTCCGGCCGACCTCGCGGATAAGCCCATGCGCCAGCAGCGTCGCCACCGAATGGTCGGACTGCACGCCGCGAATCTCCTCGATCTCCATGCGCGTCACCGGCTGGCGGTAGGCCACCACGCAAAGGGTTTCCAGCGCGGCCTGCGTCAGGTTCTGGCGGCGCGTGGGGGCCATGGCCCTTTCGATATAGCCCCTAAGCTGCGGCTTGGTGGCGAGCTGCAGCTTGCCGTCGAGCATGATCAGCTCTATGCCGCTACCTTCAAGCCGCGTCCTCTCGCGCAGGGCGATTTCGAGCGGCTCCAGCTCCAGCGGGCTGATCTCGAGCGCCCGCGCGAGGTCGGCGCGCGAAACCGCGTCCCCAGAGGCGAATAAGACCGCCTCCAGCGCGGCGAGCAGTTCCCCCTCGCTCATGCTGCCTTCCCCTTCGTGATGCTGATTTCGCCATAGGCCTCTTCCTGCCGGATCGCGATGCGACCGGCCTTTAACAGCTCCAGCATGGCAATGAAAACCGCCACCAGCCGGGCGATCTCCGCGTCTTCCTCAAAGAGGGCGAAGAACGAAACCTCGCCGAGGGCATAGATCGCGGCCAAAATCTCGGCCGCGCAGGAGGCGATGGTCCATTTTTCGCGCTCGATCCGCCTTTCGGGCGCTAAGGTTCCGGCGCCGGGGCGCGGCCTGCGCAGGAGCTTCAAAAAGGCTTCGGCCAGCGCGTCCAGCTTGATGGTTTCAAGCTCGGCGCGGCCTCTGCCGGGCAATTCCATCGGCAGGCGATAAAGCCTTTGCAGGGCCTCTTCCTCCATGGGGCGAAGAACCTGCCCGGCCTCCTTAATGCGCTTATATTCCTCCAGCCTGCGGATGAGGGCCTCCTTCGGGTCTTCCTCCCCCTCGGCTTCCTTCGGGGGCTTGGGCAAAAGCGACCTGGACTTGATCTCTAAAAGCAGAGCCGCCATCTGCAAAAACTCGCTAGCAAGCTCTAAATCAAGCCCCGAAACATCCCGAACCGAGGCCAGATACTGCTCCGTGATCTCGGACACGAAAATTTCCCGAATGTCAATCTTTGCCCTGGAAATCAGGTGCAAAAGTAGGTCCAGAGGCCCTTGAAAGCGGCTGAGCCGCACTTCGACCATTCGCCTTCCAGCCCCTTCCCTCTTCACTCGCTCAAGGGCAGGCAAACCCACCCTACTCTTGATGCAGTATAACAAATTCGCGCCCCGCTGGCAAATCACTTTTGCGCAAAGGCGCTTTCCGTCGCTGCGGCACCTCCGCCGCGGGCCCGCCCTGTTCGCAAGCCTGCGCCCCCTTCAAAGCCATTGGGGCCGCCGCAAGCGATGCCTTTCCGCAAAACGCCCCCCTTACCAATGACGCCGTCGGGCCTGCCCGGCTTCGGTTTCCCCCAGGCCGCCCTAGGCCGTGATGCCGGAAACGAAGGCCTTCAGCAGCGCAAAGGTATTCCATAGCCCCTCGGTGTGCGCGCGCTCATAGCCGTGTGAGGCGAACACGCCGGGGCCGATCAGCCCATGGCGCAGGTCATGCCCCGCGCGCAGGGCTGCGTCCGCGTCCGATGAATAGCGAGGGTACACGTCGGCCGCGTAGGCAAGGCCCTTCTCTTTGGCCAAGGCGATCAGACGCGAAGTCATTTCATAGTCGTAAGGACCCACGCTGTCTTTGACGCAGATGGAAACCATGGTTTCGTCACAGCCAAGGTCCTCGCCCACGCAGCCCATATCCACCGAGAGGATCTCCACCGCGTCTTCAGGCAGGCCGGCGGCGCCCCCATGCCCGATTTCTTCCTGCACGGTCAGCAAAAGGTAAACCTTGCGCGAAAGGGCGATCTCGCCCAGCGAAACCGCCTTGGCAAGGCCCAGCAGCACCGCGGCGGAGGCCTTGTCGTCCAAATGCCGACTCTTGATGTAGCCCGAGGGCGTCAAAACCGCGCGCGGCTCAAAGGCCACGAAGCAGCCGGTTTCCACGCCGAGTGTTTTTAGCTCCTCGGCGCTCTTCACGCGCTCGTCCAGCACCAATTCCAGCGTCGTGTCGTCGCGCTTTTGCGCCGCCACGTCCGCCACGTGCGCGGCAGGCTGGCTGAGGTAAATCGTGCCGCTCAGTTCCCGGCCGTCGCGGGTAAAAAGGCGGCAATTCTCGTTCTCTACGCTGTTCCAGGCATAGCCGCCGATCTGCGTGAGCCGAATATGGCCGTTGGCCTTTACCGAGCGCACCATGGCGCCCAGGGTGTCTAGATGGGCCGCCAAAATCAGGGGCGCGCCGCTGCCACCTAGGGCGCAGAGCAGGCTGCCCTTGTTGGTTTTGGCCGGCGCAAAGCCCATGGCTTCAAGTTCGCCGCTCACTTGCGCGCGAATTGCCCCTGTGAAGCCTGAAGGGCTGGGGATGTTCACGAGCCGCAGGCAGCTTTCGCCCAGCCAGGCCTTCCAATCCATGCTGCGTTCCTCCTTAATAAAGTCAAAAGCGCCGGCCCATCGGGCGGCGCTTTGGCACGCTTTGCGCGGCGCTGAACTTATTCAGCTTCCGCCACCTTGACGGCCTGCCTGCCGTCGTAATAGCCGCACTTCTTGCAGACGCGGTGCGAAAGCTTGGGGCTCTTGCACTGCGGGCATTCCACGATGCCGGGCATGGAAAGCTTCCAGTTCGCCCTGCGCGTGTGCTTGCGCTGCTTGGATATTTTCCCCTTTGGCACTGCCATGGTCAACACACCTCCGATCGTTTCGGTTTAAACCCCCGGGCTTTTAGGCTTTTCGGGGCTTACTTTTCGTCTTTAAGCAGGTTTTGAAGCGCCGCGAACGGCGAATCCGCGCCACTCTTGGCGCAGCCGCAAGGCTCCAGGTTGCGATCCTTGCCGCAAGCGGGGCAAAGCCCCTTGCAGTCTTCCCGGCAAAGCAACTGCATGGGCAGGCTCATGAAGAGGTTCGCCAAAACCATCTCGCCAATGTCGGCCCTGGCGCCTTCGAACAGGAAGGCATCCGGGTGCTCGTCGCTCGGCTGCCTGCTGAACAGCTCCACAAACGGGATTCGAAGAACGATGCGCGCAGGCCGCAGGCACCTTGCGCAGGTGCCGAGCAGCGCGGCCTCGATCTGGCCCTCCAGCGTAATGTCTTCACCGATGCCGATCATGAAGCCTTGCGCCTTCACGGGGCCGTCGAAGGCAAGGGCATCGCCCGAAAACTCGAAGGCCGCAAACTCGCCCTCAATTTCAAAGGGCAGCCGTTCACCAGGTTTTTTTTGCGCCGCGCCCAGCGGCAGCTCCATCACGCTTCCTCACCTCACACAACCAAAACCCTATTATAGGGGGTAAAGGCGCGTTTGTCAAACACGAAAAGCGCACCGCGCAGCTTTTTTCGCTTTTATGCCTCGCAGAGCGCTTTTGCGTCCCTCGCGATGGCCAATTCCTCGTTCGTCGCCACGACGAGCACCTTCACCGGGCTGCCCTCCCGCGAGATTTCGCCGTTGCCGCGGGTCGATGCGTTCTTGGTTTCGTCTAGCTGCACGCCAAGGCCGCTCAGCTCGCGCAGCACCTTGCCGCGCACGTTGGCATCGTTCTCGCCGATGCCTCCGGTGAAGACGATGGCATCCGCCCCGTTCATCGCCGCCATGAAGGAGCCGATATATTTGCGGATGCGGTAGCACATCATTTCGATGGCCAACCGTGCGCGCTCGTTGCCGCCGTCCGCGGCGGCGGTCAGATCCCGCATGTCGCTCGTCACGCCGCTGATGCCGAGCAAGCCCGATTTTTTATTGAGAATATCGGTCATTTCCTCGATGCCGATCCCTTCGCGATCCATGATGTATTGCAGCGCTGCGGGGTCCAGATCGCCGGATCTGGTGCCCATGATGAGCCCCTCCAGCGGCGTGATGCCCATGGAAGTATCGACGCACTTGCCATCCGCCACGGCGGAAAGCGAGGAGCCGTTGCCCAGGTGGCAGACGATGATCTTCGAAGGCTCGCCCTCGCCCTTATTCAGGCGGCGCAGCGCCTCGCCGGAAACAAAGCGGTGCGAGGTGCCGTGGAAGCCATACCTGCGCAGCTTGTATTTTTCGAAGTATTCGTAGGGCGCGCCATACATGAAGGCGTAGTCCGGCATGGTCTGGTGGAAGGCGGTGTCGAACACGGCGACGTTGGGCTTGCCGGGCATCAGCCTTTCGCAGACCTCTATGCCCGCCAGGTTCGCGGGGTTATGCAGTGGGCCCAGCACGAAGTTTTCGCGCACCGCTTGCTTGATGGGCTCGCTGACGATTTCCGACTTGGTAAAGTCGGCGCCGCCGTGCAAAACGCGGTGGCCGATGGCGTCGATCTCGTCCAGCGAAGCAATCACGCCCTTTTCCGCGTCGGTCAGGGCCCTTACGACGTATTGCATCGCGGTGGAATGATCCGGGATGGGCAAAACGTATTCGATCACGCCCTTGCCGGAGCTCTGCTTGACCAAGCCCTCGGCCAGGCCGATCTTTTCGGCCTGACCCTTGGCGATCACGCTCTCGCTGTCCATATCAAAGAGCTGATATTTCAGCGAGGAACTGCCCGCGTTGATGACCAGGATCTTCATGGGAATTCGCCTCCAAATCCGGTTTGTTTTTGCCTTTTATTGCGCCTGCACGGCGGTCAGCGCGCAGAGGGAAACGATATCTTCGACCGAACAGCCGCGCGATAGGTCGTTGACCGGCCTGGCCAGGCCCTGCATCACCGGGCCGATGGCTTCCGCCCCGGCCAGGCGCTGCACCAGCTTATAGCCGATGTTACCAGCCTGCAAATCGGGGAAGACCAGCACGTTGGCCTGCCCGGCGACCTTCGAGCCCGGGGATTTGAGCTGGCCCACGCTCTCGACCAGGGCGGCGTCGGCCTGCAGCTCGCCGTCCACCTCGAGTTCCGGGGCCAACTGCTTGATCAGCTCGGTCGCGGCGCGCACCTTATCGACCATTTCGCCCTTGCCCGAGCCCTTGGTCGAAAACGAGAGCATGGCCACCTTGGGCGTTTCGATCTCAGCGATCGCCTTGGCGGTTTCGGCCGAGGCGATGGCGATGGCGGCGAGCTGCTCCGCGTTTGGGTCGATATTCACGGCGCAGTCGGCGAAGATCATCACGCCGTTCTGGCCAAAAGAGGCGTCCTTCATTTCCATCACGAAGCAGGAGGAGGCCGTGGTCACGCCCTTTTGGGTCTTGATAATCTGCAGCGCGGGGCGCAGCGTGTCAGCCGTGGAGTGCACCGCGCCTGAAACCATGCCGTCGGCCTCGTTTTTCTTCATCATCATGGTGCCAAAGAAGGTTTCGTCCTTCATCTGCTCGAGCGCCGCCTCCTGGGTCATGCCCTTCGACTTGCGCAGCTCATAGAGTTCCTGGGCGTACTCCTCAAGCTTTCCGCTGGTTCTGGGGTCGATGATCGTCGCGCCGTCAAGCTTTGCGCCGCTGCCCTTGATCGCCTCCTCATCCCCCAGAAGGATCAACTCGCAGATTCCTTCTTTTAAGAGGATTTCCGCGGCCTGCAGGGTGCGGGGCTCGCTCCCTTCGGGCAAAACGATGCGCCTTTTTTGTTGCCTAGCCTTGTTTTTGATTTGATTCATCAAGCTCATGATTGTTTCCCCCTCTGCATTCATGCTATCATAAACGAGCGGGGGGCATTCCCCCGCGCTTGCGCACAAACTATAGTATACAGGCTTTGTTCCCCCTTGAAAAGGGAAATTTCGTTGAAGCGCCGCGGTTTTACCTAAAAAACGCATTGGCCCGCGCGGCCCTGCGCAATGAGGGGGCAGCAAAATTGAAGGTTTGCGCCGTCGTCTGCGAATACAATCCCCTGCACAAGGGCCACGCCCGCCATCTCGAGCGGGCGAGGGCGCTTTCGGGCGCCGACTTTTTGCTCTGCCTGCTCTCTGGCCCCTTTACCCAGCGCGGCGAACCCGCCATCTTCGATAAATGGACGCGCGCACGCGCCGCCCTGCTCTCGGGCGCCGATCTCGTCCTTGAATTGCCCGCGCTCTTTGCCCTGCGCGCCGCGCCGGACTTTGGCCTGGGCGCGGTTTCGCTGCTCGAAAGGCTTCAGGTCGTGCACTCCCTCAGCTTTGGCTCCGAAATCGCCGATTTAAGCCAGCTTTACGCCCTTTCCGCCCCCGAAAGCCCGGAAGTCAGCCAAAAAATAAAGGAAGCCCTCAAAAAAGGGCATTCCTACCCGCGCGCCTATGCCCTGGCGCGCGGCTTTGAGCTCCCGGCCAACGCCCTGCTCGGCCTGTCTTATATCCGGGCGCTGCAGGCACTGCGCTCCCCCATCCTGCCCTTGCCCGTCCTGCGCCTTGAGGGCCATGGCCAGGCGGGCTCCTCAAGCGCCATCCGCAAAGGGCTGCTCTTAGGGGAGGAAGCCGCCCTCTCGGCCTGCCCGCCTCATCTTCTGCCCCTTTATGAGGCAGCCCGGGCCAACCAAGGGGGCTGGCTCTTCCTTCCTGCCTTCGATCAGCTCCTCCTCATGCGCCTGCGCGAAATGGCGCCCGAGACGCTCAATCTCGTGCCCGGGCTTAGCGAGGGCCTGGGCCACCGAGTGCGCCGCGAGGCACTGCGCTCAGGCAGCATCGAGGGTCTGCTTGCCGCCTTGCGAACCAGGCGCTATTCGGCCGCCAGGCTGCGCCGCGCGCTCCTGCACGCGCTGCTGGGCTTCGATGCCGCCCTGCTCACCGCCCACCCGCATCCCGCCTACGCACGGCTGCTGGGCTTTCGCCGTGCCGCGCAGCCTCTGCTTTCGGCCATCGCCAAAAATTCCAAAATCCCCCTCATCGAAAAGGCGGCCCATTTCAAAGCCGACCCACTTTTCGCCCTGGATGCCGCCGCGCAAGATCTCTGGTCCCTCGCCCTGCCCAACCCCGCGGCCCGGGCTGCCGGGCGGGACTTCAGCACCTCGCCCGTGATCGTTTAGGGCCCTTTTCAGCATCCCCACTTGATCTTTACTGGGCTGGGTTCGCCCCGCAGCCGCAACCTCCCCCTGCGCGGCTGGACTTCACCACCCGCTCGCTTTCGCGCTTTTTTGGCCCTTTTCGCACAAAAAAGCCTTCTTTTTCCCCTTTTCAGCATCCCCACTTGATCTTCGCCGGGTTGGGTTCGTCCTCAATGGCGACGGCCCGCAGCGCCGCAGTCAGGTCGGCGCAAACCTCCTCGGCCACGGCTGCGTATTCCGCGTCGCTCGCGCCCGTGCCCAGCCTGTCGTAAGCCAATGCCGCGGCGCCATAGAAGTACAGGCCCAGCGCGTGCGAGAGCGTGTGGACGACGGCCGAGCCCTGCCCGCAGGCGCGGGCGGCGGCCTGTGCGGCCGGGTTTTCGTTGAGCTCGCGGGCCGCCGCGTGGCAGCCGCGCAAAATCGCATCCTTCACCGCAGGGAAGCGGAGCTCGCCGGCGAGATAGCCGCGCGCCGCGGAAAGCGCGCCCCTCGGGCGCTCGTCGCCCGAGCAGTGCCGCTCGAAAATGGGCAGAATGCGGCTTTGCGCATAGCCGATGCACCAAGCGCAAATCGTCGCCTTGCTTTGCGTATCAATCAGCTCCCGCAGGGCGACGGCGCCCGGCGCGTTCACATCCCCGAGCATCTTTCTAAGCTTTTTGGCCAAAGAGAGCCCTCCTGCGTAAAACGCCGAGCGTCAGGCACATTCCTCGCCCCGCAAATCAATCGCTGCCCCCCGCGCACCACCATGGAGCCGGCTTTGGGAATCCGCCTTGGCTTGCCGTTTTTTTTGCCCAAGCGGGATGAGCGCGGCGGGCGAAAGAGGCGGGCGCGGCCCTCTGAAATGCCCCTATTCGGGACGAAAACCCGGCTTCGATTCGCGGGCGCTCCGCTCACGTCAAATCCTTTTGGACGCCCCCAGGGCTCCATCCTGCGCATGGGCGCCGCCCGGGCAGGTCTGGCCGCAAAGCTCGATTTCAAGCTTCGGCGCAAACCAGCACAGGCCTTGTTTTCGCCCTTCTTCAGCACGGACACGGGCTTTTCCAGATTGCTCTCCGCGGCGATCTTCCGCGCAAAGCCCCGGATCCTCTCGAAAAAAGCGCCCGCAAAGGCGTCCGCGGCCTGCCCCCGAGAGCCTTTCCGCACCGCTTCGCCCGCCAGGCTCCCCGCAGCAGACCCGGGCTTTCCCCGCGAACCTGCCGCCTCCCTTGCACCATGCGAAATTAGAGCTTCGCGCCCTCCGGGTTGCACAGCACGATCTTCACATCGCCCACGACCTTGCCGCCGGGGATTGAGTAGGGCAAAAAGACCTCGTCGGCCTGCTTGATCTCCATTTCGCCGCCCTCGAAGACGATCTTTCCGCTGCCCGAGAGCACGATGCCAATCTGTGGGTGCCCGGTGGGCTTTAGCTCGGCCTCGCCCTTCACGCTCAGCTCGGTGAACGAAAAGTAAGAGGTCTGCTCCGGGCCGATGACGACGCTCTCGTCGCCCCAATCGCCCTTTCGCAGCACTTTGCGCGGGATCAGCCAGCGCTTTAAGTTCTCATCATAGCCGCAGCCGTCATAGATGTAGGCACCCAGCAGCCTTTCGTCGTAGGTCTTTTCATCCACAGGCATGGTGCCGAAGCGCTTCTTGGCGACCTCGTAGGTAGCGGCGCCCAGGGTAATGTCGCTAGGTTCCTGCACCTCGATCACGAAGCAGCCCTCGCCCAGGGCGTGCGGGCAGCCGCCGCCCACGAAGAAGGCATCGCCAACCTTGACCTCAATCTTGTGGCAAAGCTTCTCTAGCGCGGGAATATCGTTGTTGTAGTAGTGCTTTTCCCAATCCGCACGGGTCACGCCCTCCTTGAAGCCAAGGAGGATGTAGGCGGGCTCGGCGGTATCTTCCCGGGTGCCGATCACATACCAGCTCTCTTCCTTGCCATAGGAGGAGTTCCACATCTTCTTGGCAAATTCTCGCGTCGGGTGGCACTGCAGGCCATACTGCGCCTGCGCGTCGAGGTATTTCACCAGCACGCCCAGCCCCTCGCCAGTGGAATCCAGATGCTCTTGCCCCAGCACCGCCTTGGGGTCAAGGGCGATGGCTTCAAAGAGAAACATCCTGCGCCCGTCGGGCAAAATCACCTCGCTGCAGCCGTAATTCGGCTTATCGGCCGGGGGATTGCCCACCCGCGTCGTCGAGCCGATCCAGGCCTCGGAGCCCGAGGCGTCGTCCACTTGCGGTGTGACGCCGCGGAACCTGTCGATTTCGCGGCCACCCTTGCCGCGAATGCGGTTCTGCACGAGCTTCCAGGGTTGGTTGAAGATGGATGACATGGGGGCACCTCCTCAATAAACTCTTTGCCTTTGGCAAAAACCCGTTAATCCACGCACAGTATAGCACTCCTTCGCCCCGCGAACAACCAAAAAGACGCGGCTTGACGCGTCATCGGCGGAAGGCTTCTCTCAGCCAGGCAATCCTGTCGTAAATCCCCGGTTTTTGCGCCGTTTTTGGGTTTTCTCCCCTGTGGCGAGGGAAGAACGGCGCGCCGCGCAGCAGCGCCCGGCCGCCCAGCAAGCAGGCCGCAAGGCAGAGCAACCAAAAACCGCCCAGCACAAGCTCTGCGGTCAAAAGGAAGAAGCCCTTCAGCATGATTCTCTTGGCCGCGCAGATTTCTTCGATTAGGCCTTGCGACCAATCGGCGGGCACGCGAGCTTCGAAGAGCTGCCAGGATTGCGTCCATCACGACCCTGCCCTCGCCCCCCGTCAAATCCAGGCTCCAGGGCGTAATAGCGCCCGAATTGCTCGACCTCGGCACCCGGATAAGCCGATTGGAGCGCGCCCAGCAAATTGGGCGCGCTCGCGCTTTCAAGCCAGCGCCACCAGTTCAGGCAAAGCCCTCCATCGCCATACGCAACCCGCACGAAAAGGGGCGAATCCAACTCAATGGCGCTCAACTCCATCCCCTCGGGCGGCGTTTGCAAAACGTAATAATATTCTAGCGAATCCAGCTCGTATCGCCGTGCAAGCTCGCCGCCTTCGCCGTTTTTCACCTCTTCCTTGGCCCGGCGCACAAGCGCCTCCAGCGCCTCTTTGTTTGGGATCAAAAGGGCCGCGCTCTCTTCGCCTGGGCTTAGCGGCTTCGCTTCAGGCTGCGTCCCTCGCGGCGCCTGCAGCGCCTGCGACACCCAAAGAAGCGAACTGCCAAGCAACCCGATCAGCCCTAGCGCAAGCCCATAAGTCCCCCACCGAATCGCTTTCTTCGCAACACTTTCCATCGTTCAGCCCTCCTCGATTTCGACCTTGCGCGCGACGCAAAGCCCTTGCAGCTCTTCCCGGGTGAAATCCCCAGCCAGCGCGTCAAAAAGCCGCTACCCTCTTCTTCCCAGCAACGCTCCCCTTCCCAACCGCGCCCCTGAGCCGCCCAATACCCCTCTGCGCCCGGCCTGCCGCCAAGGCGCAGCCAAAGGAAGGCAAGGCGCCTTTCGCCGCCCGCCGAAGCAAAGAGAAAGCACAGCCCTTCGTTATCGACCTCGATGGAATCGAGCGCGAAGGAGACGGCAAAGGCGATTAAAACCAAGACTTCGGAGTTGAACAAAGCAGACCGCCGCATTGCCGAACTCGACAGGATAATCAAACGCATTTACGAAGACCACATTGCCGAAAAGTTGAGCGATGAGCGTTTTACAAAAATGTTGGCCGATTACGAAAGCGAACAGGCTGAACTTTCGCAGGGTGCGGAGATATTGAGAACCGA
>JAITGM010000037.1 GCA_031280685.1 Christensenellaceae bacterium | reverse complement strand
GGCCGAAACGCCTTGGTTTTGGCAGTAACAATTCGTCCGCCCGCATTGCGAGCAGCATCGAAAATTGCTCATCTTTATTTTTTGCTCCTTTCCGTGCTTACGCACCGGTTGCTTTAACTGTATGCACGGGTGGCCCTTTGTGTGCCGTCCCACGCCCGGCGCTCTCGCGTATTTAGGCAAGAACGGCGCAAAAAGAGGCCCATTTCGTGCGAAAACGGGCCTCTTTTTATGATCGCGGGAAGAGCCTCGCGCGGCCTTTATAGAATGCGGATGAGTAGTGTCCGCGAATCCTTATGCTCGAGCTTGAGCACCTTGATGCGCTCAAGCTGGCGAAGCAGATCCGAGAACTTCTTAAAGCCGATTTCTTTCTCGTCAAAGTCCGGGTAGTCGTTCAAAATCGCGGCCTTCAGGATCGAGGGATTGACGCGCTCAAAGCCTTCGTCTTGATATTGGCGCAGTTTCGCCACGAAGGCATCCTGCCAGTTGGCCTTGCTCAGGGCTTGGGAGCCCGAAAGCCCTTCCTTTCCCTCGCCCTGCAGGCGGATCTTCACCGCGAAGTGGTCGTTGATCAGCAAGATGCCCCCAAAGCGGGTCTGTAGATCCTGCAAAAGCTTGCCAAAGCTGCTGTGGCCGTAGTTGCGCTCGCTAAAGTCAGGCCTCAGACGCAGGAGGATGTTTTTCAGCTCGCTGGCGTATAGGCAGCCGTCGTCGTCCGCCTGCTCGTCTAAAATCTCCGCGATGAGCTTATTGAGCGCCTGCATGGAGCCGTCATCGTTCTCGTCCTTGGCGGCCTTCCTCTGCTTGGTGGAGCCGGAAGCCACTGATTCGAGGAAGACGAACTCGTTGCAGGCGTTGATGAAGATATTCGACGCTGCTTCCGAGCGGGAGATGCCAAGGACAAACTTGCCCATGGCCTTGAGCCTGCCCACGAGCGGGGTATAGTCGCTGTCGCCCGAAACGATGCAGAAGCAGTCGATGAGCTGGTTGGTGAAGGCGACATCGAGCGCGTCGATGACGAGCTGAATATCGAGGTTGTTCTTTTGGTTAACGCCATAGCGGATGGACGGCACGACGCTGAAGGTGTTTGAGAGCAGCAGCTCCTTGAGCTCCGCGAATTGATCCGTATAGCCGTAGACCTTGCCGATCAGGATCTCGCCGCGCATTTTGACCTTTTCGATGATGGAGTTCAGGGTCGAGATCTTGCCGCCCGCATTTTCGAGATCGACGAAGATTGCGTAGTTTGTTTTTTCCAAGTTATGATAGTCCTTTCTTTGGGCCGATTGGCCGGTGCCATCGGTATTTTTGCCCAATTTCGCGCGGATTACGCACGGCGGCCAAGGCCTGGCATCGCCCGACGCTTATTGATACCATAAGGCCCGCAAAAGCGCAAGGTCCTAGGGCTTTGTTGCGCTGATCTTTTGGGAAATTCCAGCCTGAATGGCTTCAACCGCCGGAACCAAGCCGGCACGCGCAGCCGCGCGGGCCAATTCCTCGTCCGCGTACTTCGTAAAGCCCTGCGAGGTAAAGGGCAGGCGCTCAAGATACGCCCTGGTATAGACGAGGTTGAGGAAGCGGCCGCCAGGCTTCAATACCCTGGCGATTTCCGCCATACCCAGATCTAAATCGGGCCAAAAATACACCGTGTTGACTGTATAGACCAGGTCGAAAAAGCTATCTGGGTAGGGCAATGCCTCAGCGCTGCCCATTTCCAGGCGCATGGCGCCGGATTCGACGGCGCCGCGGTTGGCCCTTGAGGCGGCGGCGAGCATATCGGCCGAAATATCGACGCCATAATAGCGGTTTTTCGCTCTTTTTGCCAAACGCTTAAGCAAGTACCCGTTGCCAAAGCCAAGATCGAGGATGGCCTGGCCCAGCGGCGCGATTTCCGCTTCGACCGCGGCATACATCCTCACGTTTAGGCGGTTCATCATGAAGGTAGAGAGCAGCCCGCCCACGCCGCTGGGCCTGCCGAACTGCTCGGCCACGATTCGCTTCAAGCCCATTCCTTTTTGCGCCCCCTCAACCCTTTTGCAAAGAATAACAAATAGCGGCTTGCAAATCCTTGCAATTTCGTTAAAAACGGCGCATGATATTGGGAAATAAAAAGCGCGCCCGCGCGCCGAAGAACATTGGGTGGTGGCAAGCCAGATGCTGTTTACGAACGCTGACCTGTTCAAGCTGATTATCCCCCTGGTGATCGAGCAGTTTTTAAACCTCTCCATTGGCATGTCGGACTCTACGATGGCCTCCTTCGTCACTCAAGCCGCGGTTTCCGGCATCTCGCTGGTGGATTCCATCAACGTGTTGCTGGTGCAGGTTTTTTCGGCGCTCGCCACCGGCGGCGCGGTGATCTCGGCGCAGTACCTTGGCCGGAGGGATCTGCTCAGCGCGAGAGCCTCGGCCAAGCAGCTCTACCTTTGCGTGCTGCTGGCCTCGCTCGTCATCACGCTGGCGGCCCTTTGCTTTAGGGATCAGATCATCCGCGCGGTCTTTGGCCAGCTCGAAGACGACGTTTTTGAGGCAGCGAAGATCTACCTCATCACCTCGGCCCTTTCTTACCCCTTTTTGGGGCTATATAACGCGGGCGTGGCACTCTTTCGCTCGATGGGCAACTCGAGGGTTTCCCTTTTTGCGGCCCTGATCATGAACCTGGTCAACATGGCCGGCAACGTGCTGGTCGTCTATGTTTTGCACTGGGGGGTCTTTGGCATCGCGCTCTTTACGCTGGTGGCGCGGGTCACGAGCGCAGCCTTCGTGACCTACCTATTGCTCGACCGGCGCAACCCCATCTTCCTTGAAGAGCCCTTCAAGCTCGAATTCCGTCCCCAGGTCATCAGGAACATCCTGCATATCGGCATCCCTAGCGGCTTTGAAAACAGCATCTTCCAAATCGGCAAGGTCATGGTCGCCAGCCTGATTTCGAGCTTTGGCACGGTCGGCATCGAGGCCAACGCCATCGCCAACCTCTTTTCGCAGCTGCAAACCCTGCCCGGCAGTTCCGTGAGCCTGGCCATGCTCACGGTGGTCGGCCGCTGCATTGGCGCGAACGACGAAAAGCAGGCCACGCGCTACACAAATAAGCTCATGCTCTTTGCTGTGGGCGGCATTATCGGCTTCAGCCTCATCCTCTACCCCTGCCGCGAGCTCTTCTATGGGCTATTTAACGTAGGCGGCGAAACCAAGACGCTCGTGAGCACGCTGATCCTCATCCACACCCTGGGGGTAGTGACCTTTTGGCCCTGGGCCTTCACGCTGCCCAGCGCCTTGCGCGCCTCGAACGATGTGCGCTTTTGCATGGTCGCCTCTATCGCCTGCATGTGGATCTTCCGCCTGGGCGCCAGCTACGTCTTCAGCCTGAATACGATCCTCGGCCTGCCGATCGGCCTGGGGTTGGGCGTGGCCGGGGTCTGGCTCGCCATGGCGCTGGACTGGATCGCGCGCGCCGGGCTCTTCGTTTGGCGCTTCAAGAGCGGCAGATGGCTGCAAAGAAAGCTAATTTAACCCAAAACCAAAACGCCCAAAAAAGGCGCTTCCGCAGGGCGACTGCGGAAGCGCCTTTTACTGTTCTAGATCAATAGATGAACTCGCAAACATAGCCGCCCTGGTTGCTATCCCAGCGGATATTGACGTAAGAGAGCGTCCAGGGGTTGAAGGTGTCGTAAGAGCTGCTCGTGTCGTCGTCCACATCCACGATGAAGAGCGTCCACTCGGTGCTGGCCCAATCGGCTTGATTCACCCTGCCCGAAACCGTGGTGCTTTGGCGCTTGTTCAAAATGCTGGGCAGGATGTCGACATCGTTTTCCGAGCCTGAGGTGCTGGGGCCCATATAGATCGCGTAAATGTCGTAATCCGACTCGTTATAGATGCTGAACCCGAACTGGCCGTTCGTGCCGTAGCCGTCCAAGCTCCCGGTGTCGCCCGGGTCGCTTCCGCCCGATACCGATTCGCCGTTCAACGCTCCGATGACGCTGCTCTCGGCTCCGCTCGGGGCCACGCTCGTGGCCACCAGGCCATCCTCCGAAAAGCTGATGGTCACCTTCGTGCCGTCCACGATCGAAACCCTCTCAAAAAGGTACTCGTCGGAGTCCTCATCCACGATGCGGACATCGTAGCTGCTAAACTCGTAGGCCTGGAGCGTGATCTGGAAGGAGCCGTTCTTCTTTAAAATGCTGGTGCTGCCCATGTGGTCTTCCCCCCACTCGTTGGCAGCCGTTGGGCTCACATACAACTCAAAGAAGTTATAGTCGGTCTGGTTTGAGATGGTCGCCTGCAGCTTGGTGGGCTTGGCCGAGACCTGGGGCGCCTCGCTCGGCGGCGCGGCCGCGGGCGTGGATTCGGTGCAAGCGGCCAGCGCGGCCGCCAGAAGGAAGAGGGCCAGAAGCAGCGAGAAGATTTTCGATTTCGTCATAAGAATAACTTTCCCCTTTTGCGTATGCCGGTCGGCTTCACCTTCATCGGCATCTTTATTCAATATACCAAGAGAATAGCGCAAAAAGGGCTGTGAGCTAAAATCTGTCGAAAAAGTTATCGTCCTCAGCGCGTCGTGAAGAGATAGCCCCTGCCATATTCGTTCAGGATGGAAAAGCCGTCGGTGCCCTCCTCCCCCAGCTTCTTTTTTAGCCTAGAAATGTGCATGCGGATCGCGTTCTTATCGTTGTTGGCCGTCATTCCCCAAACCCGCGCGTAAATCTCTTCGCCGGTCAATTCCTTTCCCTCGTTTTGCGCCAACAGCAAGAGCACGGCAAACTCCTTGGGGGTCAGTCCCGCATCACGGCCGTTTACAAAGGCCTTGCTCTGTGCGATTTGCAGCGTCAGCGGCCCGCGCGTGAGCGTCGTGAGCTCGGCCATCCTTTCCTTCGTCAGCTTCGCCCTGCGCAGCAGGCTTTGGACGACCGCTAGAAACTCCTGCCGGTCGTAGGGCTTCGTCAGGTAATAATCCGCGCCGGCCTCAAGGCCCGTCACCTTATCGCCGGGCGTACTTCTGCCTGTTAGGAACAAGACCGGGGCGTCGTTGCCGGCGCGAAGCTCCTCGCACAGCGAAAAGCCATCTCCATCGGGGAGCATCACATCCAAAATAAACAGATCCGGCGCGCATTCGCGCGCAAGCGCCAGCGCTTCGGCGGCGCCCCCGGCCAGCCGCAGCGCATAGCCCTTGCGCGCCAAAAACCTGGCGTTCAGCCGCGCCAGCTCAGCGTCGTCCTCCACCATCAGGATCAACGGCTCCCGGTCATTCATGCTCAGGCTCCTCCATCAGCGAAAAGGTCACGGTCGTGCCCTGCCCTTTTTGGCTGCTCAACCAAATCTCCCCGTCATGGGCGAGGATGATCTGCCTGCAAAGATACAGGCCAACACCGTGCCGCCAGTGCTCGCGGCTGGACGATGGCAGATATTGTTTCAGGGCGGCCCGCGCAAGTTCAATGCCCATGCCGTCGCCGTCATCCGTCACGCTGACGGTCTGCCCCTTCCCCGCCCTGGCGAGTTTTACCGTGATCGTGCCCTCTTTCGTGTGCCGCACCGCGTTTGAAATCAGGTTCGCCATCACCTGCTCTATCCGGGCGGGATCCGCCCAGATCGGCGGCAGACCAGGCTGAAAATCGTAGCTGAGGCGGTTGTGGTTCAGATCCGCCTTCTGGAACGCGGCGTCGCACGCGTTTTTTAGCAACCCCTGGAGGGAGAGCCTCTGGCGCGAAAGCGGGAGCCTGCCGGTTTCGATCGCGACGCTATCCATCAAATCCATCACGATGCCGTCGATCCGCACCGCCCGAAGCTTGATCTTTTCCTGGTTGTCGAGGATCTCATTGAGCTTGATCGGCTGCGCCTCCAGCAGATCCATCGTGTCTTGGCTCCCGGCGACGATGAAGTCCAGCGGCGTCCGAATCTCGTGGGCGACGGCCGCGAGAAAGTCGCTCTTCATTCGGTCATAACGCTCCAACGCTCCGTTGCGCGCCTCAAGCTCGCGGTTCAGTTCCTTAATCTCTTCCTGGCGAAGGCGGTGCATTCGAATGTGGAGCAGCACGACCGCCAGCAGCAGTGCGCTGGATACCGTCACCCCGATGACCACATCGCAGACGAAGGCGAATTCGCTCTCAAACGGCGTGACCAGCCCGGGGTAAAGGTACGCGGCAAGGAGGCAGGCGGCATAGAGCAGGAATTCGGCGGCGAGCACGGCCACCTTTTCGGCCCCGCGCTCGAGCATGATGGCCGTAAAGATGAGGGCGAGCGTGAAGAAGCAGGGCATCCCGCTTCTGTAGCCGCCTGCCATGAAGAAAAGGGAGGGGAAAAGCAGCATGAACACGCCGATGATGACGATCCAGCAGCTCACTCCATAGCCGATCGCCCTCCCGCTCAGGCGCAGGAGAAGGAAGGCAATCCCGAACGCCGCGAAGTTGCCGATCACGCTTCCACCGCTCGCGCCCAGGGCGAGCGAGCTTAGACCAATGAAGAACCCGGCGGCCATCCCCGCGAAGCCGAGCAGGTTGAAGGACTGGATGCGCAGATCTAGGGCGGGGTTGAAGTATTCGCCCAAAATCTTTTGCGCAAAGGCCGGTTTTCGCATCAGAACACCCCCTTATCTCCCTTGGCGCGCGCGCCGCTGCTTTGGCTGTGCCCGCTTCCCCTCCCGAAGCTTCGGCGGGCCGCCCTTTTCTGGTGGAACCAGGCAGCGCGGCCCGTAACCGATCAGGTCCGCGCGGCCCGCCTTGCGCAAGGCCCTGCGCACCAGCGCGTGGTTGAGCGGGTTTTGAAACTGGAGCAGGGCGCGCTGCATCAGCTTTTCTTCTTCGCCCCCAGGGATGTAGACGGGTTCGCCCGTGAGGGGATTTTTGCCTGTGTGCCACATGGCGGTTGAGAGCGTGCCCGGCGTCGGGTAAAAGTCCTGCACCTGCTCGGGCTGGTGGCCGATGCGCTTTAAGTAAAGCGCGAGTTCGATCGCATCCTTGAGCGTGCTGCCGGGGTGGGCAGAAATGAAGTAGGGCACGAGGAATTGCTCCTTGCCCAGGCGCTCGTTCATCGCCTCGTATTTTTGGCGGAAGGCCTCGTAGACCGCGCAGCCCGGCTTGCCCATGCGCCTTAAAACCCCTGGCGAAACATGCTCCGGGGCGACCTTTAGCTGCCCGCTGATGTGATGCTCGACCAGCTCGCGCCAGAAGGTCTCGTCCTTATCGAGCATCATGTAGTCAAAGCGCAGGCCGGAGCGCACAAAGACCTTTTTTATGCCCGCAATCCCGCGCATTTTACGCAAAATCGAGGCGAATTCATGCTCCTGAACGATGAGATTGGGGCAGGGCTCGGGCACGAGACACTGCCGGTGCTTGCAACTGCCCAATTCAAGCTGCTTTTTGCAGGCAGGGTAGCGGAAATTCGCCGTGGGGCCGCCCAGGTCGTGAATATAGCCTTTAAAACCCTTTTGCTTCACGAGCGCCGCGGCTTCGCCCAGTAAGGATTCTTCGGAGCGGGACTGCACGATGCGCCCCTGGTGAAAGCCCAGCGCGCAAAAGTTACAACCGCCGAAGCAGCCGCGGGTTGCGGTGATCGACCACTCGACCTCCTTCAGGGCTGGTACGCCGCCCATCACGGCGTAGCTCGGGTGCGCGCGGCGCTCGAAGGGCAGGGCGTATACCTCGTCCAGCTCCTGCCTTGAAAGGGGCATCGCCGGCGGGTAGGCCACCAGCACCTTCTTTTCGTGCCGCTGGCAGAGGGTTCTGCCCCGGATCGGGTCCTGCTCTTCATATTGCGTTTTAAACGCCCTTGCATATTCCGCCTTGGAATCCCGAACGGCCATGAAGGAGGGGATTTCAAGGGCACCTTCGGGCATTTCATCGGCCAGGACGCAGCTGCCCGCGATCCCCTCAAGGGGCAAACCGTCGCTAAGGCGCCGCGCGGCCTGGCGCATCTGCCTTTCGGCCATGCCATAGAGCAATAGATCAGCCCCCGCATCGCTCAAGACCGAGTGGCGCACCTTGTTCGACCAATAGTCATAGTGGGCGAAGCGCCGCAGGCTCGCCTCAATGCCCCCAATCACGATGGGGTAGCGGCCGCCGAACGCCTCGTGGATCTTGTTGCAATACACGATGGTGGCGCGGTCGGGCCGAAGGCCTGCCTTGCCGCCCGGGGAGTAGACGTCGCTTGAGCGCGGCCTTTTCATCGAGGTATAGTGGTTGACCATCGAGTCGATGTTGCCGGCGGCCACCAAGAAGCCAAGCTTGGGTTCGCCAAGGCGATAAAAATCTCCCAAATCGGCCACGCGCGGCTGTGCGAGGATGGCGACCTTAAACCCGTCGGCCTCCAGAACCCGCGCGATGAGCGCATGCCCGAACGAAGGGTGATCGACGTAGGCGTCGCCCGAAACGAGGATGAAATCGGGCTTCTGCCAGCCGCGGGCCAGCATTTCTTCCCGCGTCGTGGGCAAAAAGGGCATTTTTCATGCCACCTCCCCCGCAGTAAATTCATAGCTTTAGTGTACCCAGTCACAATCGGCCGCGTCAAGTGGGCATTCGCGAAACTTTGGGCGGCGGCGCGCAAAAAAGCCCGGGCCGCGAGGGGGCGGCCCAGGCCGTGAGGGTGCTGTGCTTAATTCCAGCCCGGCGTTGGGTAATTGGGGGCCTTCACGTTGGTGACCTTTTCTTTCCAGTCGTAATAATAGTCCCAGAGCGTGCCACTCGAGTCAATATATTGCAGGCTTCCCCATGCCGCCACAACGTCGGAAGCCACCTTTTCGCGCTTTGGCTCGTCATAGCTCATAATCGCATACAAGGCCCCATCCTTTCCTATAATGCCAAGTCCATCAGTAATAGCCTTGACGTTCTTCATGATCTCCACGGGTTCCTTGCGGTTTATCTTTGTGCCGTCGCCCAGTGCACCATTTTCATTAAATCCTACTGCCCATAGGGTGTCCTCCATGTCAATCATAAATAAAGAGCACTGGGAGCCAGCGCCGTACAGCACGGCGTGTTTAATGCTCTTCTCCGGCCAATAGGGCTCTGGTGGGCCAAAGTCCACCCTTTCCCCCTCCCCCAAAAGGGAATCTAGGCTGTCTTTCCTCCCCCACAAATATAATTTGTTTTCGCTCGTAACTATCGGGAATGCCCCGTATGCACGCTTATTTGCCCCCACGCTTACAACGCCGCCCATGATTTTTGTCGGCTCGCTCGGTGCACCATACTTCGGCTCGCTGCTCCCAAAAGCATAAAGAGAGCCATCCCTCAGCAACGCGCAGAAGATGTCAGAGGATGAAGAGCTGCAATAAAATCCGACGACCTCATCAAAGATTTTCACTGGTGCATACGCCGGCTCTTCCGTCGCAAAGCCAAGTCGGTACCCAGCTCCGCCGTATACGCCGGCTGATCCCCAAGCCCATAGGCTGCCGTCGTTTTTCAAGGCATACGCGTTAGCAGCGATAAAGGATTCATCCGCAAAATAAATATTCGCAACATCGTCCATGATCTTAACTGGCTCGGTCCGGTCGACTCCGGTATTATCGCCCAAGAGGCCCTCTTTGTTGCTTCCAATGGCCCAAAGGGCATCATCTTCAGTGATATAAAATAGCACGTTATTCACGTTATTTGCATGGTTATATGGATATGCAAGACTTCTCACGCTACTGATTGGTTGCTCTATTAACGGCCTACCATACTCGCTATGAACCGTCAACGTTCCTGACTGGGAGATGATCGCATAGCCTCTGACATCGTCGTATTGGTATGTATTGTTATACTTCACCAGCGGCAAGTCCAGCACGGGGTATTCCCCCTCGCCCTGCCCATTCGCCGCCTGCGCGGCATCCTCGCCGCCTTGCTCGTCATTTCTCACGCCGCTTTCCCTTACGCCAACTACCCCACCGCCAGTTACCCTGGCCGTTGTCCTTGGGGGCGTATTGTTCCCGTCAAAGTAGCCTTCCGGCGCCACCATGCAGTTGGTCAAAGCTAGCGCCAACAGCAGCAGCACAACGGCCAGGCAAAGCATCTTCCTCATTTTGTGAAAATCCCCCTCCCACGTTCTGTCGTTCCAATTATACCCCCCCCCTCCCGTCAAGAAGTTCTATCGGTTTGCGCCAGCAAACCCATCAAAACAACCCCAATTTCACGAAAGCTTGACGAAAAAAGCCCTCGTGCTCGATTGACAGGCCTCGCCCCCGGGCTGTATGATATAAAGCATTTAAAACTAGGGCCAAACTCCATAAAAAAGGCCTAAATCGAGTGGGAAATGGGGAGGAATCCATGGCAAAGCTCAAGTTCTATGAGGATCTGTGCAAGGGCTGCGGCCTTTGCGCCGATGTTTGCCCCAAAAAGATCCTGCGCCTGGCGCCGTCGCGCATCAACGCGAAGGGCTATCACCCGGCGGAGTGCACGGACGAAGGCACCTGCATCGCGTGCCTATCGTGCGCGCGCATGTGCCCGGATGTCGTGATCGAGATAGAAAGGTAGGCGGAAGATATGGCAAAGAAGCTGATGAAGGGGAATGAAGCCATCGCGGAGGCCGCCATCCAGGCCGGCTGCCGTTTTTTCTTCGGCTACCCGATTACCCCGCAGAACGAGATCCCGGAGTATATGGCCAAGCGCATGCCCCAGGTCGGCGGTTGCTTCGTGCAGGCCGAAAGCGAGGTTTCGGCCATCAATATGGTCTATGGCGCGGCGGGCGCCGGTGCCAGGGTAATGACCTCGTCTTCCAGCCCCGGAATCAGCCTAAAGCAAGAAGGCATCAGCTACGCGGTGGGCGCGGAGCTGCCCATGGTGGTGGTCAACATCGTGCGCGGCGGCCCGGGCCTAGGCTCCATCCAGCCCGCGCAGAGCGATTACTACCAGGCGACGCGCGGCGGCGGCCATGGTGATTACCGCATGCTCTGCTACGCCCCCTCCTCCGTGCAGGAGGCGGTCGATTTGATGGCCAAGGCCTTCGACGCGGCCGATGAATACCGCAACCCGGTGATGATGCTGGGCGATGGCATGCTCGGGCAGATCATGGAGCCGGTCGAGATGGTTTCCCCTCGCGAGGGCGCGCTGCCCGAAAAAACCTGGGCGGCCGGCGTGCCCGAAAACAAGGGCCGAGCGGTGATCAATTCGCTGTTTATCGACCCGATCGAAAACGAGCGCCACAACCAGCTTTTAGAGGCGAAATACCAGGCGATGCGCGAGCGCGAAACGCTGAGCGAAAGCATCGGCACCCAGAGGGCTGAGGTCATTTTGGTGGCCTACGGCACCATGGCTAGGATTTGCGAGCGCGCGGCGCGCGACGCGCAAAAGGCGATCGGCGCAAAGGTCGGTCTGGTTCGGCCCGTCACGGTTTGGCCCTTCCCAGACGATGCGATTCGCCAGGCAGCGGCCCAGCCCAGCGTCAAGAGGGTGATTGCGGTCGAGATGTCCGCCGGGCAGATGGTGGACGATGTGCGCATTGCGGTCAACGGCACAAAGCCGGTCGGGTTTTACGGCACCACGGGCGGCGTCGTGCCCACCGTGCAGAACATCCTCGATCATATTCAAGCGGCGCTGAAGGAGGGGAACTAAGATGGCGGTCGTCTTTAAAAAATCCTCGATGCTCACCGATCTCCCCACCCACTACTGCCCTGGCTGCACCCACGGCATTATCCACCGCCTGGTGGCCGAAGTCTGCGAGGAGCTGAATGTGGGCAACAAGAACATCATCGGCGTGGCCCCGGTGGGCTGCGCGGTGTTCGCCTACAATTATTTTAATTGCGACATGATGGAAGCCGCACACGGCAGGGCCCCTGCCGTGGCCACTGGCATCAAGCGCGCCCATCCGGATAAGATCGTCTTCACCTACCAGGGCGACGGCGACCTAGCCTCCATCGGCGCCGCCGAAATCGTGCACGCGGCGGCGCGCGGCGAGAAGATCACCACCATCTTCGTCAACAACGCGATTTACGGCATGACCGGCGGGCAGATGGCGCCGACCTCCCTCGTGGGCCAGGTCACCACCACCTCGCCCTATGGCCGCCAGGCCGAAAGCGCGGGCTACCCGGTAAAGGTTTCCGAAATGCTCTCACAGCTCGACGGCCCGGCCTATATCGAGCGCGTTTCGGTGCACAGCGTGCCCGGCATCATCGCCGCCAAACGCGCCATCAAGAAGGCCTTTGCTGCCCAGCAGGAAGGCAAGGGCTTTTCGCTGATCGAGGTTCTCTCGACCTGCCCGACGAACTGGGGGCTGACGCCAAAGGAGTCCCTAAAATGGCTGGAAGACAACATGATCCCCCAATTCCCCCTGGGCGTCTATAAGGAGGTTTAACCAAATGGAAGAAACCTTGATCATCGCGGGCTTCGGCGGCCAAGGCGTGCAGCTCATCGGCCAGCTTCTTGCCAAATCCGGTATGATGGAGGGCAAGTTCGTTTCCTTCCTCCCCTCCTACGGCCCGGAAATGCGCGGCGGCAACTCAAACTGCAATGTCATCATCGCGGACGAGCCCATTTGCAGCCCCATCGTGAGCCAGGCAAGCTGCGTCATGGCGTTAAACCGCCCCAGCCTCGATAAATTCGAGCCCTCGGTGCAGGAAGGGCAAACGCTGCTGGTCAACTCCTCCCTGGTCGATAAAAAGGCCGCGCGGAGCGATATTCAGGCCCTCTACATCCCCGCGAACGAGATCGCGCAGGAGCTTGGCAACGTTCGCGTCGCCAACATGGTCATGCTGGGCGCCTATTTGGGCGTTTCTGGCTCAATTCAGGTCGATAGCGTGATGGAGAACCTGCGCGAGATGTTCGGCGAAAGGCGCGCCGGCCTGCTGCCTGTCAACCGCGAGGCCATCGAACGCGGCGCGGCCTGCGCGCGGGAACAGCGCGGCTAAATTGGCGGTTGGGCGGGTGCAAGAGCATGTACAGGTCTCTGATGCAAGTCTATGTAAGGGGAAGCGCGCAGGCGCTTGCGCTCTATCAAAAGGCCTTTGGCGGGGAGCTTGCCGCGGCGTATGCGAACCCCGACGGAAGCCTAATGCATTCCGAACTCGACCTAGGCGGCCAAATCCTGGCGGTTTCCGAGGCCGCGAGGGGCGCAGAACCCATCACGGGCAGCACCATGCAGTTTTGCCTGCATTTTGGAAAGGGCTGCGAGGGGCGGGTTCGCCGGGCACACGACGCGCTGAAAGATGGGGCGATGGTTCTCTTTCCTCTGGGTCCCTGCGAATACAGCCCGCTGATGAGCGACCTGATCGACCGATTTGGAGTTCGCTGGTGCATCTTCGTGTAAGCCATGCCAAAGGCGCCCGCCGCAGTTTTTAGCCCTTGCGGCGGGCGCCTTTTTTCGTGCCATTTTCGCTCGCTTTGGGGCCTTCTTAAACCGAAAAGAGGGCTTCGGCGTTGGCCGTGGCCGCCTCCGCCAACGCTTCTGTGGGCAAGCCCCTTAGCTCGGCCAAGAAGGCGGCCACCAGCGCCACGTTCGCGGGCTCGTTGCGCTTGCCACGCAGCGGCACCGGCGCCATATAGGGGCAGTCGGTTTCGACCAGCAGCCGCTCAAGCGGGATTTCCCCCGCCACGACGGCGAGCCTTTGAGCGTTTTTGAATGTTACCGAGCCGGTAAAGGAGATGTGCAGGCCCAGAGCCATATACTCCCGCGCGCTCTCAATAGAGCCGGAATAGCAGTGCACCACGCCGGCGATTTTGCGCTTCAGCCCCCTCAAAATGGCCAGCGCGTCGCCATGCGCCTCGCGGATGTGCAGCACAACGGGCAGTTTCAGCTCCCCCGCCAGCTCAAGCTGCGTGCTGAAGGCAGAGCGCTGAACTTCCCTCGGGGAAAGGTCATAATGGTAGTCCAGACCGATTTCGCCGATCGCCCTCACCTTGGGGTCGGCCGCAAGGCTCCGGATGCCGCCCAGCGTTTCGGCGCTCGAGCTTGAAGCCTCGTGCGGGTGAATGCCGGCCGTCGCCCAGATATCCGGCTGATTTCGGGCGATCTCAAGCGCCCTTGCGGAATCCTCAAGGCTTGTGCCAATGGTCAGCATCTTCCCCACGCCGTCTTCCCGCGCGCGGCGCAGCACGTCGGGCAAATCCTCGGCAAAGCGCGCATCGCTCAGGTGCGCGTGGGTGTCAAAAAGCATCAGGAAACCTCGGCGCCGTCCGCGATGTCCTCCGCGACGGTGAGCAGGCTCAGCTTTTCGCCTTCTGAGGCGCAGAGCAGCATGCCGCTGGACTCGATTCCGCGCAACTTCGCGGGCTTTAAGTTCGCCACGAGGATGACCTTGCGGCCAAGGAGGCTCTCTGGCGCATAGCTCTTGGCGATGCCGCTGACGACGGTCCTTTCCTCGGTGCCAACCTTGAGTCCAATCTTCAAAAGCTTATCGGAGCCCTTCACGGCCTCGGCTGAAAGGATTTGGGCCACCTTCAGCTCGGTCTTGAAGAACTCGTCGATGGTGATTTCACTTTTCGCTTGCGTTCCGGCCTTTTCAGCCGCGTTTTCGGCCTTTTCGGGCCGCGTTTGCGCTTCCTGCGCGGGCTTTGGGGCGATGGCCTCCAGCTCCTTCACAATGTCGATTCGCGGGAAGAGCGCCTCGCCCTTTTTCACCCTGGTACCGGGCCGGATTCCTCCAAAGCGCCGCACCGAATCGAAGCTTTGCAGGCCTTCGTCCTTCACGCCGAGCTGCTCGAAGATGCGCGCCGGCGTCCCCGGCATGAAGGGCGAAATCAGCACGGCGATCATGCGCGCGCATTCCGCAAGGGTATAGAGAACGCTCGCCAGCCTTGCCTTGCCCTCATCGCTCCTGCCCAAAACCCAGGGCTGGGTTTGGTCGATGTAGCGGTTGCACTCCCCCACCACGCGCCAAATCTCCGCAAGCGCGGTCGAAAACTGCATCTGCCCCATCACCTCATCCATGCGGGCGGGCAGGGCCTCGACAAGGGCGATCAGCTTATCTTCCATCTCGGTCCTCTCGCCCGGAGCCTGAATCTCGCCGCCGAAGTATTTTTCGATCATCGCGACCGTGCGCGAGAGGAGGTTGCCCAAGTCGTTGGCCAGATCCGAGTTGATGCGGGTGAGAAGCGCCTCGTTCGAGAAGTTGCCGTCGGAGCCGAAGGGCATCTCGCGCAGGAGGAAGTAGCGGATCGCGTCCACACCGTAGCGCTCGCAGAGCACGACCGGATCGACCACGTTGCCCTTGGATTTTGACATCTTACCCCCATCGAGCACCAGCCAGCCGTGACCGAAGACCTGCTTTGGCAGCGGCAGGCCCAGCGCCATGAGCATGATCGGCCAGATGATGGTGTGAAAGCGCACGATCTCCTTGCCTACGATGTGCAGATCGGCAGGCCAATACTTTTTAAAGAAGGAATCGTCGTCGGAGCCGTAGCCCAATGCCGTGATGTAATTCGAGAGCGCATCGATCCAAACATAGACGACGTGCTTTTCGTCAAAGCTCACGGGGATGCCCCAGTTAAACGAAGTTCTGGACACGCAAAGATCCTCAAGCCCCGGCAGCAGGAAGTTTTGCAGCATCTCGTTGGTGCGGCTTTGGGGCTGGATGAACTCAGGGTTTTGCCGAATGTGCTCGATGAGCCGATCGGCATACTTCGAGAGCTTGAAAAAGTAGCTTTCTTCCCTCGCGAACTCCACCGGGCGGCCGCAGTCCGGGCACATTCTGTCCTTGAGCTGGCGCTCGGTCCAGAAGGATTCGCAGGGCGTGCAATACCAGCCCTCATAGTCGCTCTTGTAGATGTCGCCCTGGTCGTAGAGCTGCTTGAAAATCTTCTGCACGGCCTGCTCGTGGCGTGGCTCCGTGGTGCGGATGAAGTCGTCGTAGGAAATATCCATGAGCGCCCAAAGCTTCCTGATGCCGGACACGATCCCGTCCACATACTGTTGGGGCGTCAGGCCCATCTCCTTGGCCTTGCGCTCGATCTTCATGCCGTGCTCGTCGGTGCCGGTCAAAAAGCGGACATCGTACCCCATGCTGCGCTTATAGCGCGCGAGGGCGTCCGTAGCCACGGTGCAGTAGGCGTGGCCGATGTGGAGATTATCGCTGGGGTAATAGATCGGCGTCGTCAGGTAAAACTTCGGCTTTTCCATCGCAAGTTCCCACCCTTTCGGTCAAAAATAAAACGCCCTTGGCCACAGGCAAAAGCCCTTGGCAGGGGCGAATCTCTTCGCGGTACCACCCTGATTTGTCGCTCTGAGGCGGACCACCATCCGCCCGGCCTATAACGGGGCCTGCCGTCTTGCCCTATAGCGCAAAAGGCCTTCGGGCAAAAGGCTCCGGGGCCATGTTCAGCATCCCTTGCCGGCGCCCGCCTTTCACCAAGGGCGGCGGACTCTCTTTCATGCGGCCGGGAGCGCCTACTCTTCCCATCATCGCCTTTTGAATGCCCATAGTATACCCGCTTTTTTGCTTTCTTGTCAATCCCTCGGCTTTAAAAGAGCAAAAGAGGGCCTTTCGCTTGCGCGAAAAGCCCTCTTTGAGCCAAATCTTAAAAGTAGCGCTTAAGCAGGCCGTCGAAGGCCTTGCCGTGGCGGGCTTCATCCTTGCACATCTCGTGCACGGTGTCGTGAATCGCGTCGTAGCCCAGCTCCTTGGCGCGCTTGGCGATCTGCAGCTTGCCGGCGGTCGCGCCGTATTCTGCCTCCACGCGCAGCTCGAGGTTCTTTTTCGTGTCTGCATAGACGACCTCGCCCAGAAGCTCCGCAAACTTGGCAGCGTGCTCAGCCTCTTCAAAGGCGATGCGCTTATAGGCCTCTGCGATCTCGGGCAGGCCGTCGCGATCCGCCTGGCGGCTCATGGCCAGATACATGCCGATTTCGGTGCACTCGCCCGCGAAGTTCTGGCGCAGGCCTTCGACCACTTCGGCGTCCAGGCCCTTTGCCACGCCGATACGGTGCTCGTCTGCCCAGGAACGGGCCTCGCCGCCCGCTTGCTTAAACTTTTCTTTTGCGGCGCCGCACTGGGGGCATTTTTCGGGGGCTTCAGGGCCTTCGTGCACGTAACCGCAGATGGGGCAAATCCATTTCATGATGAAATCCTCCTTGCAAAAAATTGCCGTTAACCATGAATACCCCGCAGAATGCCCCTTCAAACAAACGCTGGGGAAGGAAACAAATCAAAATTGTATCCGTCCCCGTTTTGTGGTATGATATTGCCCAAATCAGGGAATTCCTTCGGTGTGTGAAGGTCTTTACGCTAAGGACGGAGGACGAAAACAGCATGGCGCACGATCTTTATTTGGTCATCCCCTGCTACAACGAACAAGAGGTGCTGCCCGAAACCTCAAAGCGCCTGCGCGAGAAGATGCGCGGGCTGCAAAACGCAGGCCGGATTTCGCAAAGGAGCAGGATCTGCTTCGTCAACGACGGCTCGAAGGATCAGACCTGGCCGATGATTGAGGCGCTGACGAGGGAGGATCCGCTCTTTGCGGGGATCAACCTCTCGCGCAACCGAGGCCACCAAAACGCCCTGTTGGCCGGGCTGATGACGGTGCGCGGGCGCGCCGGGGTCACGATCTCGATGGATGCCGACCTGCAAGACGATATTAACGCGATCGACGGCTTTTTGGACGAGTTTGAAAAGGGCAGCGACGTGGTGTATGGCGTGAGATCTTCCCGCGCGAAAGACACCGCCTTCAAACGCGGCACGGCCGAGCTTTTTTACAAATTCCTTTCGGCCATGGGGGTTGAAACCGTCTTTAACCACGCGGATTACCGCCTTTTGAGCCGCCGCGCGCTCGACGCGCTGGCCGATTTTCACGAGGTCAACCTCTTTTTGCGCGGTATGGTGCCGCTGATTGGCTATAAGTCCTCCGTGGTGCTTTACGAGCGCGGCGACCGCTTCGCCGGCGAGTCGAAATACCCCTTAAAGAAAATGCTCGCCTTCGCAATCGACGGCATCACCTCGCTAAGCGTCAAGCCGATTCGGCTCATCAGCTCGTTCGGGATGATCATCTTCGCGCTGAGCCTGCTAGGCCTGCTCGTGCTTTTGCTGCAGAAGCTCTTCGGCTACACCGTACAGGGCTGGACCTCCCTCATCGCCACCATCGCGCTCTTTGGCGGGCTGCAGATGCTGGCGCTGGGCGTCATCGGCGAGTATGTGGGCAAGATCTATCAAGAGGTCAAGGCGCGGCCGCGCTTCCTTATCGAAAGCTATCTTGACGCCGCGGAGGGGGAGGAAGCATGAGCGTTCTATTGACCGGCGCCGCGGGCTATGTGGGCTCGCATGCCTGCGTGGAGCTGTTAAACCAGGGTTATTCCATCGTGAGCGCAGACAATTACGTAAACTCCTCACCCGTCGCGCTTGAGCGCGTGCGGCAGATCACGGGCAGGGACTTCCCCGCCTATGAAACCGACCTGCGCGACGAAGAAAAACTGCGGGCGATCTTTCGGGCGCACAAAATCGAGTCGGTGATTCACTTCGCGGGGCTAAAAGCCGTGGGCGAATCCGTCAAAAAGCCACTGGAATACTACGACAATAACCTCTACGGCAGCATCGTACTGCTGAAAATCATGCGCGAGTTCGGCGTCAAAAGCATGATCTTCAGCTCCTCGGCCACGGTCTACGGCGCGGCGACCAAGATGCCCCTTGACGAAAAGATGCCCCTTGGCTGCGTCAATCCTTATGGCTGGACGAAGTTCGCCATCGAGCAGCTTCTGCGCGATCTGTGCCTTGCCGACCCAGACTTTTCCGCGGTGCTGCTGCGCTATTTTAACCCCGTGGGCTCGCACAAAAGCGGACTCATCGGCGACAACCCCAGCGGCATCCCCAATAACCTGATCCCCTACGTCACCCGCGTGGCTGTGGGCGAACTCGAACGCCTGCCCGTCTTTGGAAACGATTACAACACGCCGGACGGCACGCCCCTGCGCGATTATATCCACGTTTGCGATCTGGCGCGCGGCCACGCCGCGGCGATGGCCTACGCCGCGGCGCACAAGGGCTGCGAGGCCATTAACCTTGGCACGGGAAAGGCTTCGAGCGTGCTGGATGTGATTCATACCTTCGAGCGGGTCAACGGCGTGCCCATCCCTCACTTCATCGCGCCAAGACGCGCGGGCGATGCGGATGAAAGCTGGTCTTCAACCGAAAAGGCCGAAAGACTCCTTGGCTGGAAGGCCGAAAAGGGGCTGGACGACATGCTGCGCGATGCCTGGCGCTGGCAAAGGCAGAACCCCAAGGGCTACCATGCCTGAGATCCTGCGCGCGGGCAGGCTGTTTGAGGTGGATCTCGACGCGCTGCGGGCGCTTGGCGTCCGCGCGCTGCTGTTGGATGCGGACAACACGCTCTGCTTCTGGCATAGCCTTCAAATCCCAGATGAAACGCTGCTTTGGCTGCGGCAGGCGAAGGCCATGGGCTTTGCCCTGGCCGTAGTTTCCAACGCGCGGACGCGGCGCCTTCAACCCTTGGCGGCGCGCCTGGGCCTGCCCATCTTTCACCGCGCGATGAAGCCCCTGCCCTTCGCCCTGCTGCGAGCGGCAAAAGCGCTTGGCATGCCGCCCAAGCACTGCGCCATGCTCGGCGACCAGCTACTGACAGACCTGCCCGCCGCCCTGCTCTGCGGCATGCGCCGCGTGCTGGTCGAACCGCTCGACCGAAAAAGGGAGTCGGCCTTTACGAAGGGTTTCAGCCGCCGCGCCGAGTGGCTATTGGGCCGCAGGCCCTAGGGCGAAGGAAAATCGCAAGGATTCATCTCATTTTCGGCCCATTGGGGCCTGATTTTCTGCTTGTGTGTGAGCCGGGGCGTGCCGATCTAGCCACTCGGCAGCGAGGAGGGAAAATGCGCTTCATTGAGCTGGGCACGCCGCGCCTGCGGCTACGCGCCTTCGAACCCGGCGATTTTAACGCCGTTTTTGCCTATATGAGCGATGCCGAAACTATGAAATACCGCCGCTACGGGCCGCGTAGCGCCGAGCAAGTGAGGGATTTCCTCGCTTACGCGATTTCTTCGGCAGGCGAAATGCCCTGCCGCAACTTCGAGTATGCAGCGGTGCTCAAGGGCTGCGACGCGCTCATTGGCGGCGGCGCGCTCTTCCATTGCGACGACGGGCCCGAGCTTGGCTGGACGCTCCGCCGCGACCATTGGCGGCAGGGCTTGGGGCACGAAATGGGCGAGGCGCTCCTGCGCCTGGGCTTTGGCGCCCTCGCACTGCCTTCCATCCAAGCAACCTGCCACATGGAGAATATTGCTTCCTACCGCCTGATGGAGAAGCTCGGCCTGCGCCGCGAGATGCCGCTGCCCGAAGCCTACGGCGGCGCGGGCGGCCTGCGCTATGCCATTGACCACGAAAGCTGGCTCCGCTCCAACCCATAGGCAGCAGGCCGCGCCTGCGTTCGCCGCGACCATCGGCGGCAGGACCCGGGGCGCGAAACGAGGACGGTGCTGCCATGCCCTGGCTTTCATGCGCTGAAGCCACCCCGCATCCAAGCGCCTGCCGCCTGACGGAGAGCTCGGCCTGTGCCGCGCTCCGGCGCATATTTCCGATAAAACCCTCATAGTTTTCCCCTATGAGGGGGGATTTTCGTGAAAAGGCTTGTCAACCTTTGGCTGATGCAACTGCGCAGCTACCTGCCCTGGCAAATCGGCTTAGTTTTCGTGGCGCTGGTCTTTGTTTCCTGCGGAATGTCCCACGCGTTTTCAATCGAGAAGATCCGCGTGGTGTTCGTGCCGCTCACGCCCTTCATCGCGCTGCGCGGCGTGCTTCGCGAAGTGTGGTGCTTCGCGCTGCTCCTGCCCTGCGCGCTGCACTTTTTGGGCGCGCCGCTGGCCGGGGCGGTGCTGATCATTCGGGCCTACGCCATCGGCTTCGCCTGGGGCTGGTGGCTCTCTACGCTGGGCGTGGGCAGGCTTCTGAGCTTCCTCCTCCTCGTTTTTCCGCAAGGGCTGCTCGTGCTGCTCTGCCTGATCGGCGCCTGCTGCACGGGCTTTGCGCAGGCCTTCAAGCGCCGAAGCCTGGCCCCCAGAAGCTACCTCATCCATCTTTCGTGCTGGTGCCTGCCGGCGCTTTGCACCCTCGTTTTGGAATGGCTGGCCGTAGCGCTGATGCTTTAACCCCTTTGTTAAGGAGGTCTTTTCCATGCACAAAAGAGCGATCCTCATCGTGCTCGATTCCCTTGGCGTGGGCGCGTTGCCAGATGCCGCGGCCTACGGCGACGAGGGAAGCCATACCCTGCAAAGCGTGCTTTCGGCCTGCCCGGGGATCCGGCTGCCAAACCTGAAGGGCCTGGGGCTTCTCAACATCGAAGGGCTAAGCCACGGCGTGCCGATGCCCCTTGCAAGCTATGGCCGCCTGCAGGAGCTTTCGCCCGGCAAGGATACGGCTACAGGCCACTGGGAGATGGCCGGGCTGCAGCTCGCCGCGCCCTTCCCCACCTTCCCGAATGGCTTCCCGGCCGAGTTCATCGCGGAGCTTGAACGAGCCATCGGGCGGAAGGTCTTGGGCAATGTGGTCGCCTCCGGCCTTGCGGTCATCGAAAAATTCGGCCAAGAGCATCTGCGCACGGGGCAGCCCATCGTCTATACTTCGGCAGACAGCGTTCTTCAGATCGCAGCGCACGAGGAGATCATTAAGCCGGAAGAGCTATATGCCATCTGCCGGCGCGCCAGGGAACTGCTTAAGGGGCCGCTCGCCGTTGGCCGCGTCATCGCCAGGCCCTTCGTCGGCGCGCCAGGGCAGTTCAGCCGCACGGGCAGGCGGCACGACTTTTCGCTGCAACCCTTTGGCGAAACCCTGCTCGACAGGCTTTATTCGGCCGGCTGCGAGGTCGTCGCCGTGGGTAAGATCGGCGATCTCTTCGCCGGGCGCGGCGTTTCGCGCTCGATTCCGACCGGCGGGAACGAAGATGGCATCCGCGTGCTGCTTGAGGAGGCGAAAAAGCCTTTCACCGGCCTTCTTTTTGTGAATTTAGTCGATTTCGACATGCTCTATGGCCATCGGCGCGACCCGATCGGCTACGGCGCGGCGCTCGAAGCCTTCGATCGCTGCCTGCCTGAGCTGATTTCGGCCCTGGGCGAAGAGGATTTGCTGCTCATCACCGGCGACCACGGCTGCGACCCCTGCTTTTTAGGCACGGACCACACCCGCGAGTACGTGCCGCTCCTGGCCCTAAAAAGGGGCAGCCCGCCGCGCCCTTTGGGCACCCTGCGCGGTTTTGGCCATGTAAGCGCCATGATTCTTTCGCATTTGGGGCTTTAACGCTACCATTTGCGGGGGCGAGGTGCTATACTTAGATAAAATGGGATACGATGAGCTTCATAAATGGGGAATGCGCTTGCTGCACGACATACTAGCCGATATTGAAAGGGCGCTCCATGCACAAGCGCTCCTTTCGGCGTCGGCCTTGGCGCTGACGCTCCCCGATCTTTGCGGTAAGATACCCTGCGAGGACTCAAAACCCCGTGGCCGCTATATAAAATGGTTTGATGAGCACACCGCTAACGCCGGCTATCCGGAAGATTTTAGCCAGAAACTAAAAATTAATGGCTGTAAATGTTTGGAAGCTTCGCCGTGCCTTTCTTCACAGCGGAAAGACAGGGGGCATCCCAATTGACGAGTTCGAGCCGGTCTTTTTTATGCCCCGAGATGATCTCTATTGCGGCTCTTTCCATATCATTACGACTATGAATGCTGACGAGCCTGAAAGAAAAATACGAATTGCTGTCGAAGGGCTCTGCTTCAAGTTGCGCGCCGCCGTCAAGGCGTTTTGGGATAAGAATCACGCTAAATATGATTTTTCCACCGCCCATATCAGCATCCGAAATTCGGACGCCGAGATAGCAAAACTCAATGGGTAAAATAGGCAGCACATAAAAAGGGGGCGCTTGGAATTGAACATCGCTCAGGGGCGCGAGAGGCTCGAAGCCATCGCGGGGAGCATTTCAAAAGTGCTCGTCGGCAAAAAGGACGTAACCGAGCGCGTGCTGATCGCCCTGCTCTGCGGCGGGCATGTGCTGATTGAGGACGTGCCCGGCGTAGGCAAGACCCTCCTCGTTACGGCGCTGGCCAAGAGCCTGGGCTGCTCGTTTGCCAGGGTGCAGTTCACGCCGGATACCCTGCCCACCGATATTACGGGCTTCACCCTCTTTGACCTGCAAACGGGCAGGCAGGAAACGCGGCCGGGCGCCATCTTCGCCCAAATCGTTCTGGCCGATGAGATCAACCGCACGAGCCCCAAAACCCAGTCCGCGCTGCTGGAAGCCATGCAGGAAGGTCAGGTGAGCATCGAGGGGCAAAGCCACGCGCTGCCCTCACCCTTCATGGTGCTGGCGACGCAGAATCCGGTGGAGCTGACCGGCACCTACCCCTTGCCCGAGGCCCAGCTCGACAGGTTTTTGCTGCGCGTGAAGATGGGCTACCCAAGCCGCAACGAAGAAATCGAGATCCTCGCCGGCGAGCCGCGTGCGGAACTCCTAAGGGAAATCAAGCCCGTGGCGGGCGCGGAGGACGTTTTGGCGCTTCAGGCCCTGGTCGGCTCCGTCACCCGCTCGCCCGCCATCCTTTCGTATGTGGTTTCCATCGCCGAAGCCACACGCCGGCACGAGATGATCTCGCTGGGCGTCAGCCCCAGGGGTTCCCTCGCGTTGCTGCACGCTTCCGCAGCGCGCGCCCTGATCAGGGGCCGGGACTATGTGACGCCGGACGATGTGATCGACCTGGCCGAGGACGCGCTGGCCCATCGTCTGATCCTGAGTCCGCAGGCGAGCTTCCAAAACCTTGGCGCCGGGGCAATCGTGAAGGAAATCGTGCGCTCGCTGCGCGTGCCCATCCTCTAGCGCCATGAAAGCCTTGCGCATCACCTACTTTTCGGCCATGGGCCTTTGCCTTTTGGACGGCATGGCCAACGGCATCCGCGGGTATTACCTCGCCTTCTTCATCCTCCTTTTCTTATTGCTCTGCGCGGCCGCCCTAAGCCTGTGGACGGCGGGCTCCTTCGCCTATTTGCAGCGCCTCGAGCGTGAAAAAGGCTTTCGCGGCGAAAGCCTTTCGCTCAAGCTCTCCATCCACAACGATCAGCCCTTCCCCTTCACCGCCATGAAGCTGCGCGTGGAGGCGGTGAGCCGCGAAGACGACCAGGAAGAGCTTTTTTCGCTGCTGCCGGGAAGGGAAATCAACTTTGAATACCAAATTCCGCTGCGGCACCGCGGCGAGCACCTTTTGGGGCTGACCACCCTGACGATCACCGACGGATTCGGCCTTTTACCCATTCGCTTCGATATGCGCCGCCTGGCCTATTACAAGATGCGGCCCCTGCTGGTCTACCCGCGCATCCTGCAGCTTGTGCCCAAGGCCGCGCCCAGCGGCGACGAAAAGCAGGCTGCCGCGCAAAACCTGCGCGCCGCGCCCTTTGGGGAAAACCTCTTTTCGTCACGCCCCTACAGGGCGGGCGACGCGCTGAAGCGCATCAACTGGAAGCTCTCATTCCGGCTAAAAAAGCCCTTCACCAAGGAGTATGACGCACCGCTTCGCGGCAGAAGCTACTTCTTTTTGCACAACGCACTGCAAGGCAGCGCCGAAGGCCCCCTCGACCTTGCCGATCTCTTCACCGAGAGCGTCGCCTCCCTGGCCGCGCAGGCGCTGCGAAGCGGCCGCGATGTTTCGATCCTAAATTCCGGCGGATTCAGGCCGCTTGCGCTTCGCGCGGGCTCCGCGCTCACGCCGCTGCTCGAGCACCTTGCCAAGCTGCCCTTCGATTCTGCAGGCGAGCTCGGGCCCGTCCTGGCCAAGCATGCCCCGGCGCTTAGCCGCAGGGACGCAGTGTATTTGGTCAGCGCCGAAGTCAACGGCGCGCTGCTTGCGGCGCTCCGGCGCTTCTTCCCGGGGGGCGGCGCGGCGCTTATCTTGGTCGGCGGGCAGAGGCCGCCGGAAGGCAGCCTGCCGCCCGGCCTCGTGCTCTGCCAACTCCCCCTGGGCGTAAATCCCATAGCCGCGCTTTCGGAGGTGCTGCAATGAGAGGGCGGCAAAAAAGCCATGGGGAACGCGACCGCTGGCCGGATCTTTGCTTCGATTTGCTTTCGGCCATCCTGCTTTGCCTGCCCCTGAGCCATGCTCTCGTCACGTTTTTGGCCTTTGATGAAATAACCCAGGGGCTGAGTGCCCTGCTTTCGGCGCTGACGGCCGGGCTCGTCTTCCTGCTCTCGCGCCGCTGGTGGCTGGCGCCCGGGCTGATCGGGCTGCTGGGCCTGGCCCTTGGCGCAGCCCTGTATTTTGATAGGGAAATCGGCTCGATTTCGGCTTATTTTATTGGTTTTTGCGCCTGGGCGCTCGATGGCTGCCCAAAGGCGGAGCCCTATAGCTACGACCAAAGCCTGCTCCTGATCAAGGCCTTGCTCTGCCTGCCGGTGGCGGCGCTGAGCCTTAGCTTCTTCCGCAGGTTCTTTTCGCTTAGCGCGCTGGCGCTGCTCTGCGCCGCCTTCCCCGTCTTCCTCTTTTACACCCAAAGCGCCTCGGTGGAGCTTGCCCTCGCCGCGCTCTTTTCCGCGCTGATCCTTTCGCTGCCGCGCCTCGTGGGGCGGCAAATTCAAAAGAGCGGCCATGGGCGGATTCCGCGCTGGCTGCTCCAGCTTTGGGGTCTGCCCGCAGCCGCGCTCTGCGTCGGCCTTGCCTTTTATCTGGTGCCAAGCGGCGAAATCGTTTGGCGAAACGCCGCGGTTTCCTCCTTTTTTACCGATGTGAACGACGCCGTGGACTACTACACCGGGGTCTCGAAGCGCCCCGGCCCGCAGCCCGGCCTGCAGCGCTATGGCTTCATGCCGCTGGGCTCGCGCCTGGGCGGGGATGTGGAGCTGGGCAGCGAAAAGCTCTTCGACCTGCGCGGCGAAAGGCCGCCCTACCTGCGCCTAAGCGCCTATAATCAATACGACGGCGCCGCGTGGAGCGACGACCCGGCCTTCAAGGCCGGCAATTTCAGGCTGGCGAGCCCTTTTTGGCGGCGCGAAAGGCGCGAGGCCTTCGGCGGCTACCTGCCCGGCGGCGGACGCGAGGCTTCGCAGGCTTATTCGCTCATCAGCCGGCCCGTTCAGCTCCGCGTGAGCCCCTGGCTCGGGGGCGCACGGGGGTACTTCACCGCCGGGAATTCGCTGAGCCTTTCGCAGCGCGATTTACCCTACGAGCCCTATTTCAACCTGCAGGGCGAGCTCTACGATGGGCAAGGCCGCCCGATTGCGCGCAACTACGAAATCAACTTCATCTACCTCGACCGTTCCCTGCCGGGCTTTGCGCAAAACATGGCCCTGCTCGAGCGTTTAGGCGCCGGAAAGGATCCTTGTTGGGCGCAGATTCAGGCCGAGTATCTGGGGCTTTATGAGGGCCTGCCGCCCGAAGTGCCCGAGCTGGCGGCGGAGCTTACGGCAGGGCTTGCCTCCCCTTATGAAAAGGCAAGGGCGATTGAACGCTATCTTGGCTCCCCCGCCTTTGCCTACACCCTGACGCCGGGTAGCCCGGCCGAGGGGCAGGACTTTGTTTTGCAGTTCCTCAAGGCTAAAAAGGGCTACTGCAGCTACTTCGCCTCGGCCATGGCCGTGCTCGCGCGCTGCGCCGGGCTGCCCGCGCGCTATGTGACCGGCTTTGGCGCCAAGAGCAGCTCGGGGAGCGACCCGCTCGCCTACGCGGCCTATGAATTCAGCGCCCACGCCTGGTGCGAGATCTATTTTGAGGGCGTCGGCTGGCTGGTCTTTGACCCCGTCGCCTGGGACTATGCCCTGCCCGAAGAAAAGCCGGAGGGCGGCCCGGCGCCCGGCCTGCCGCGGCCCACGCCCGAACCCGAGCCCAGCCCGGAGCCAGAGCCGGATGAGGGCGCGCGGCCTGACGAAGCTGAGCGCGCCGAGGAAGCGGCCGGGGCTTTTTACCTTTGGGTGCTGCTCATCCCGCTAATGCTGGGGCTGCTGGCGCTGATTTACCGCTTGCTGATGCGCCGCCGCTTCTTCTTTTACCGTGCCGCCTTCGCGCGCCGCAGATGGGACGACGAAGGTTGCCTGCGCCTTTATTGGGAGGACTTTTTACGGCAGGCGCGCTTCTGGCACGTAGAGCTGGAGCCCGGCGAAACCCTGCTGGCCTTCACCGAGCGCTGTGCGCGCTATTTGCAGCCCGAGGGGGCCATCCGCGAGATGGGGCTGCGGCTTTCGGCCCACGTTTATGGGCAAAAGCCCTTGCAGCCTGGCGATTTGGCCTTTTTTGCCGGGCTGCACGAGCAAATCGAAAACGCGCTGCTCCTGCAGCTCGGGCACTTTCGCTATTTCTTCCTGAGGGCGCTGGGCTAGCCCTGCCTTAAGGCCTGTTTTGCCCAAAGGCGCGGCGGGGCTTTCATTGCTTTTACGTTTGTGATAAAATTCGGTTATCGAATACGAAAACGGGAGGGTTCCGCCATGAAAGACTTCATCACGATTGCTTCCGGCGACCTGAAGGTCACGCTCCTTACGCCGCACAGCCCCTTTTATAACCGGGGCCGCTTCAACCACGCGGGCTTCGTCAGCGGCGTGAGCTACAAGGGCGTGGTTTTTTCCGCGCCGGAAGGCTACGACGCCAAGCGCGGCACTGGCGGCATCGGCCTGTGTTCGGCCTACTTCGACCACGAACCCGAGCAGGCGGCGGCGCTTGGCGAGACCTACCTGCGCTTTGGCGTGGGCATCGCAGAAAAGGTCGAGAAGCCGTATTTGAGCATGGACGGCGTGAAGATCGAGCCTTATGAGATCACGACCGACGTGAGGGAGGACTCCGTGATCTTTACCTCAAAGCCCCCGAAGGTGAACGACTACTGCTTTGAGGAACTGCGCGTGGTGAAAGTGCAGGGCGATACCCTGACCATCCAGACGACCTTCAAGAACACCGGCGACAAGCCCATCCACGAGCGCGAATACAACCACAACTTCGTCCTGCTGGGCGACCACAAGACGGGCCCCCAATACACCCTCGACTTGCCGAGCGTGAAGAACCTGACCATCGCGCCTAGCTGCCCGGTTCTCGAGCAAAAGGGCAGCGGCGTTACCTGGAACAAGGACATTACCGAAGGCTCGTTCTTCAACCAGTTTGACGACATAAAAGCGGAAAAAACCGACTATTACTGGAAGCTCAGTCTGGAAGGCACTCCGCTTTCGATGCTTGAAAAGGGCGACTTTTTACCCGAGCACTTAACCGTTTGGGGCGTTGCGCACTGCATCAGCAGCGAGGTTTTCGTTGAGTTCAGCGTAAAGCCGGGCGAGAGCGCAAGCTGGACGCGGCAATGGGTTTTCAGCGCCTAAAAACAGGCCCAAAAAGCCGAAAACACGAGGAGGTCTTTCCATGCCGCTCATCGACATGCCCCTCGATCAGCTTAAAAACTATGCGGGACGCAGCCCGAGGCCTGCGGACTTTGACGACTACTGGGCCAGGGCGATTGAAGAGCTCGACCAGACCGATTTAAGGCCAGAATTCATCCCTTCGGCTTTTCAGGCGCATGGCGCCGAGTGCTTTGACCTGTACTTCACGGGCGTAGGCGGCTCCAGGGTGCATGCGAAGTTCCTAAGGCCCACGCAAATTCAGGGCAAGGCGCGTGCCGTGCTGCAGTTCCACGGCTATTCGGGCGACAGCGGCGATTGGACCGGAAAGCTCGGCTACGCGCTGGAGGGTTTCGTGCTCGCCGCGCTCGATTGCAGGGGCCAGGGCGGCCTTTCAGACCACATGGAGCCCACGCGCGGCACGACGCAGAGCGGGCTGATCATCCGCGGGCTAAGCGACCCTGACAAGACCAAGCTGTATTACCGCCAGGTCTTTTTAGACACCTTGGCGCTGAGCCGCATCGTGATGGAGCTGCCCTATGTGGATGAGACGAAAGTAGGCGCCATGGGCAACTCGCAGGGCGGAGGACTGACGCTGGCCTGCGCCTCGCTGCAGCCAAAGCTGAACCGGGCCTTCCCCATCCACCCATTCTTGTGCGATTACCGCCGCGTTTGGGAGATGGACATGGCCGAGCGCGCCTATCTGGAACTCAAGAACTTTTTTCGTCATTTCGACCCGCGCCACGAGCGTGAGGACGAGATTTTCGAGCGCCTGGGCTACATCGACGTAGCGAACCTCGCGCCGCGGATCCGCTGCGAGGTCAAGCTCCTCACCGGGCTGATGGATAATGTTTGCCCGCCTTCGACGCAGTTCGCGGCCTATAATCGCATTCCAACCCAAAAGAGCCTGGTGCTCTACCCCGATTTCGGGCATGAATTTCTGCCGGGTTCCGACGATTCGGCTTTTCAGTTCATGCGCGAGATGTAGCCAAAGCTACCCCTTCCCCGCCCGAGCCTGCCTTGGGCGGGGGTTTTCCCGTTTTGGGCTTTATTGTTCCATCTTTGGAGGAGGTTTTTTTATGGCAAGCTACCTTTTGGGCGTGGATGTTGGCACGACCGGCACTAAAACCATCTTGATCGACGGAACGAAGCGCGTCGTCGCCTCGAGCACCGTGGAGTACCCCATGGAAACGCCCCAGCCAGGCTGGACGCAGCAAGACCCCGAGGACTGGTGGCAGGCTGCCATGCAAAGCATCCAGGCGGTGCTCCAAAAGGCCGCCGTGCCCCAGGGCGAGATCCTGGGCGTCGGCTTTTCGGGCCAGATGCACGGCATGGTGGCGCTGGATCGTGATGGCCTGGTCGTTCGCCCGGCGATTCTTTGGAACGATCAGCGCACGCAGGCGCAGTGCGATGAGATCACGCAAAAAGCGGGCGGTGCCGAGGGCCTGGTGAAGCTGACCAACAACCGCATGCTCACGGGCTACACCGGCGGCAAGATCCTGTGGATGAAGCAAAACGAGCCGGAGAACTACGCAAAAACCGTGGCTGTAATCTGCCCGAAGGACTATGTGCGTTACCGCCTGGGCGGCGAAATCGCCACCGACGTTTCCGACGCATCAGGCTTTGGGCTCTTCAACGTGCAAAGGCGCGCCTGGAGCGACGAGGCGATCGAGATCGCGGGCCTGCGGCGCTCGCTCTTTCAAAAGGCCTATGAATCCTACGAGGTCGCCGGTCGGGTTTCGGCCGAAGCAGCGGCCTTGACCGGCCTACTCGAGGGGCTTCCCTTGACCGCCGGAGGCGGCGATGCGGTCATACAGACCAGCGGCAGCGGCATCGTGCGGCAAGGCGTGCTGGGCGTGGTTTTGGGTACCTCGGGCGTGGTGGCGATGGGCCTTGAAGGCTTTAAGCCTAACCCAAACGGCGAGCTGCAGCTTTTTTGCAGCAACGAAAGCGGGCTTTGGCACGGCATCGGCGTGACGCTGGCCGCCGGAGGCTCTTATCGCTGGTTCCGCGACCAGCTTTGCGGTGCGCAGGCCAAAAAAGCGGAAGAAGAGGGCCTTGACGTCTATGATCTGCTCAGCGCCGAGGCCGAGGGTGCCCCCGCGGGCTGCGGGGGGCTCGTCTTTTTACCCTACCTTTCGGGCGAGCGCTGCCCTTATCCAGACCCCGACGCACGAGGTGTCTTCTTTGGTCTTGGGCTCGAGCACGGCCACGCGCACCTAAACCGCGCGGTGATGGAAGGCGTGACCTTCTCGCTTCGCCAGGTGGCCGAGCGCATCTATTCGACCGATGCGTCGATCAAGCCCGAGATGGTCATCCTCTCGGGTGGCGGCGCGCGCAGCGCGCTTTGGCGGCAGATGACGGCCGACATCTTCGGCCTGCCCGTTGTAACCATAGAGGGCAGCGGTGAGGGTGGGGCTTTCGGGGGCGCGCTGGTGGCCGGCGTGGGCCTCGGGCTGTGGAAGAGCCTCGCAGAGGCCACTGGGGCACCCAGAGAGGCCACGCGCAACCTGCCAAGGCCGGAAGCCCAGGCCGTGTATGAACGCGCCTACGCCCTGTATTCCTCGCTCTACGGCGCGCTGGCGCCTGCCTTTAGCGCCGCAGCGGCTCTGCGCTGAAAACGCCTACCAGGCGCAGCGCAGGCTGACTATAGAAACAAGGAATGGCCCACGGTCACCTGCGGCGGATCGTGGAACGCTGCGACGGCCCTACTTCGCGAGGTCGTCGCGAGCGGAAAGCAGCCTCCTCGTACCCCGGCGGGGACAGGCTCGGGTTGTTCTTGTTTCGTCGCTCCCTCAAAGGTCGCGTACCGCATTGCGGGTAAGCAACTCCCCCGTGCTCCCTCAGAAGTAGGCTGCAAATCCAACTTGCTACCCCATCGCTCCCGCGCTCATATCAAAAGGGCCGAGGGCTATGCATTCCTTCAGCAGCGTTCCATGAAAATACGCCGTTTTTTCAGCGCAGCGGGCTGGCTTGCGGCGGCCGGCGGCGAGCGAAAGGCGAGCAAAGCGCCGAGCACCTTTTGAGCGAGCGGAGCGGGCGATAAAAGGGCTCGGCGCTTGACGCGGGCGTAGCCCGCGCGCCGGCCGCCCCTCCGAGCCGCCGTAGGCGGCAAGGGTTCCCGCCGAGTGAGCGATAGCGAGCAAGGCGATTTGTTCAAAGCGGCGCCCGCAGGGCGGCGCATCCGCCGTGCCGAAGCCCCGTGCGCGGCGCGCGCAGGAAGGGATCGCACTGCAACTTCATTTTGATATGAATTAGGTTGTGGGACGCAAAAAAGGGAGGTTTCAGCTATGCCTATCGCCTTTCGAACCTACCAAAATGGCGACCTCTTTGGGGCTGACTACCGCAAAGTGCGCGACTTTCTCATCAAGCTCGACTCGCCGAACTACCACTTCGGCCGCTGGGACTGGATGATTACCCATAACCATCTTGACCCCTCCGGCCTGCAAAAGATCGGCCTGTGGGAGGATTGCGGCAAGCTCGTCGCCCTGGCAACCTACGACTGCAGCTTGGGTAGGGCCTATCTGCTGACCCTTCCCGGTTACGAAGGGCTCTTTGGCGAGATGCTGCCCTACGCGAAGGCAGCGCTTCAAAACGGAAAAGGCGAGTTCAGCGTGCTAATTCGCGAAGGGGATCTGCTTTGGCAGGATATTGCCAAGAACCAGGGTTTTTTCGCCACGCAAAATGGCGAAAAAGACGCCATTTTTCCCATAGACGACTGGCAGAGCATCAAAATCGGCCTGCCTGAGGGCTTCGCGATCACCAGCATGGAAGAGAACTTCAACCTCTTCAAATATGGCCAAGTGCTTTGGAAGGGCTTTGATCACGAGCAAAACGGGGAGGGTATCTTCGTGTGGAAGCCGCAAGGTTTGCCCGAGCGGGAGTCTGAGTTTCTGCGGCCCAACGTGAAGCTGCGCCTGAAGGTCGCGGTTATGGCGCCAAACGGCGACTTCGTTTCTTATTGCGGCATGTGGCAGGATGAAGGCTCGCGGAGTGCGTTAGTTGAGCCCGTAGCTACGGATCCTGCCTACAGGCGGATGGGGCTTGGCAAGGCCGCCGTGCTGGAAGCGATTCGCCGCTGCGGGCAGCTCGGTGCTAAACGCGCCTTCGTAGGCTCAAGCCAGGCTTTTTATTACGCGATCGGCTTCCGGCCTTACCAAAGCTCCAGCTTTTGGGCCGTGAGGGACTAGGCCGCAAGCAAGGGCGCCTTCTTTGTGTGGCTCAAGCTAAACCTTTTACTATGCGGCCTATGCGGCCGACTTAAGCACTAGCAAAGCCCGGCTTTTGGATCAAGAACGGCTAGCCGCAAGGTCAGAGTATTAGAAAAAGGCTGTTCCAAACGGGGCGAATCCCCGGCTTGGAACAGCCTTTTTGCCCTTAGGCCTTACACGTTGCGAACGACCTTGCCCGAACGCAGGCAGCGAGTGCACACATACATAGACTTGGGCGTGCCATCCACCACCACGCGCACCTTTTGCGTGTTTGGCGACCAGAACGTCCTCGTCTTTTTGTTAGAATGGCTCACGTTGTTGCCAGACATGGTGCCCTTCTTGCAGATCTCGCAGATTTTACCCATTCCGCACACCTCCTCAAACGCCACCGGGCGGCAGCGCGAATCACGATTCAAAACAAAGTTATTTTAACACCCATTGAGACGGTTTGCAAGCAGTTTTTTCTGGTTTTTGGGGATTCGGGCCCAAAGCCCACGAAAAGCCCCGCCCTCTTACGGGCGGGGCCTTCCTCGGCTTAAGCCTCTAGCTGTTCATCGGAGGATCCTTGGGAGTTTCCGGCGCCTTGCGCTTGCGTTTGCCGGCAAAGCCAGCCAGCGCTAGGCCGATTGCCGCCAGACCCAAAACGATGATCCCGACCATAGCCTGGGTTTCGTCGCCGGTCTTCGGCGTGTTGGTGCTACCACCGTTCGAGCCACCGTTTGAGCCACCATTCGAACCGCCGTTATTCGTGCCTCCCGAGGTCGTCGGCGTCGGAGCCGGAGTAATGGTCGGCGTCGGTGTGGGCGTGGCCGCGGGCTTCACCAGGCCGGCATCCAGCGCGGTGGAAGTTCCAACCGCGATGGTCACAGCCGCAGTGGTCGCCGTATCGACCGTGTTCGCGCCATCCGGGATCGCGTCAGAGTCCTTCGTGCGATCGGCGCCCTGTGTGGGCTTCGCCCAGATGTAGCTGGTGGTGAGCCCGTTCTTGTTGAACTCGACCTTGTAGGTGCCCGGAGCCAGATTCTCGAAGGCGTACTTGCCTGTCGCCGAGGTCCTCGTAGAGGCCACATTGACATAGCCGCCACCGCTTTGCTGCTTCAACGTCACCAGAACGTTCGGGATAAAGGTGATCTCGTTGGCGTCCTGAATGCCATTGTCGTTCTCGTCGAGCCAAACCAGGCCCGAGATGCCAACCACTTCGTACAGGCCACAGTCGATATTGGCCACGGATTCGGTCGGCGTCGTGAAGACGGTCTTACCGGTTTCAGGCGAAGCATCGGAATCCTTCGTGATATCACTACCCTGCTTCATCTTCGTGATCTGATACTTGCTTGGCGCGATGAAGCCCACCTGGTATTGGATCCCGGAACCGAACTTCAGGCCTTTGCCATTGTCGTCGAAGACGTACTCGCCCTGGGCGTTGGTGAGCGTCGTCTGGATCGGGTACATGCCGTTGTTGCCATCCCCATCCTTGAAGAGCTGCACCTCGATATTGGCCAGCCTAGCCTCGCCCGTGTCTTGAATGCCGTTCTGGTTGGCGTCGTTCCAAACCAGGCCGCTGATCTTATTGAGGCTCGGGACGATGCCCGCATCCTCATGATCCTGCGTGGCGCCGCCCGCCAGGATGATGTCTGCCGTGGCCGCCGTCAGCGCCTTGCGGTCACCGCCGGTCGGGATCGCATCAGAATCCGTGGTCACAGTGCCCTGGCCATTCTTAGCCCAGGTATAGGTCTTGGTTTCCGCCTTGACCTTGGTTCTGTCGAAATCGACCTTATAGGTGCCCTCGGTCAGCTGGTCGAAGGTATAGCGACCGCTCGCCGTGGTGGTGATCCTTCCGACCACCTCATAGCCGCCGGTGCTGGTTCTTCTGCTCAAAGTCACGAGCACATCGGGTACGTAGCTGTTCTCGGTCAGATCCTGGATGCCGTTATCGTTGGTGTCGAGCCAGACCAAGCCGCTGATCTTGCCTTCCTTATAGAGACCGGCATCGACCCTGTCGTAGGTCATGGTCGCGGGGTTCAGGATCCACTCGGTTTTAGAGGTTGCCGGGTCGAAATCGGAGTCAATCGTGTCGTTCGTGCCGACGCGGTACTTCGTGAGCATGTAGCCATCCGGCTTCACGACCTCGACCTGGTAGGTGATCCTCTCGCTGAACTCAAGGCCGACATAGCCCGCAGGCATCTCGCTTTCGGTCTTGCGCGTAACCGCTGCCATCGGCTGATACGCCATATCTGGATCGCCAGTGATCTCGAGCGGCAGATCGTAGAAGACGTAGTTGCCGTTTGCGTCGGTTGTCGTGGTTTCGTAGATCTCGGTGCCCTTATGGCCCCTGCCGGTGATGTAGAGCTGCACCGGCACGCTCGGGAGCCCGGGCTCGCCGCTGTCGCGCAGGCCGTTATAGTTCCTGTCATCCCACACGATGCCCGCGATGAAGTTCGGGTAAGGCACGATGCCGGCATCGGTATTGGCCGCGACATTGCCGCCGCTTAGGACGATATCCTTCGTGGATGCCGTCATATCCTCCTCGCGGTTGGCGGCTTCGGCATCGGAATCGACATTGCGATTGCTGCCCTGCTGGAACTTAGACCAGGCATACTCTTCGCGAACCGACTTGACGGCCGCACGGTTGAATTCGACCTTGTAAGTGCCCGCCGGAAGGTCCGTGAAGGCGTAGCGGCCGCTCGCCGCCGTGGTTTGGGTGGCGATGACCGTGCTGCCCTGCTTGAGCGTCACGACCACGCCCGCGACACCCTTGGTTTCGCCCGCGTTCTGGATGCCATCATCGTTAGAGTCGCGCCAGACGATGCCCGTGATGCCGTTCTTGAAGTAGAAGCCTGCGTCGATATTGTCGATCCCCTGATCGGTCGCCACAGAGGGCAGCCAATCGGTCCTGCCGGTCTTGGGATCGGCATCTGAGTCCTTAGTCCTATCGTTGCCGACCTTCTTGAGGGTGAAGAGGTAGCCATCCGGCGTCGCGAACTGCACCTGGTAGCTGATCCCTAAGCCGAACTTCAGGCCGGAGCCCTTGCCGTCGAAGAGATAGGTACCATCGCTCTTGGTCGTGGTGCTGTCGATCGCGGAGGAGCCGTCGTTGCCGTCGCCCTCCATGAAGAGCTTGACTTGCACGCCGGGCAGAACCGCCTCGCCCGCGTCCCGAATGCCATTGCTGTTAACATCCTCCCAGGCGAGACCCGAGATGTAGTGGAGCTTGGGCGCGATGCCCGCATCCACATGGGTGACGTTCAAGCTGCTGCCAGTCGGAATCACTACGTCGGCCTTCGCCCTGTTTTCGTTAGCGGGCAGCTGCACGGCATCGGAATCCTTGGTGGCATCGCTGCCCTGCTTCGACGGCGACCAGGCATATTGTTCGTTGGTTGAAGTCAGCCTGGACTTATCGAAGAGGATCGAGTAATTGCCCCTTGGCAGCTTCGTGAAGGTATACAGGCCGGAGGGGCCGGTCGTCACGGTCTGGAGCGGAGTGGTGCCGGTGGAGCTGTAAAGCTCCACCACCACATTCGCGACCGGGGCCTCGCCCGCGTCCTGAATGCCGTTGTTGTTGACATCCCTCCAGACCAGGCCGGAGATGCTGCCAACCTCGACCATGCCGCAGTCGATGTTCTCGATGAGGTGCTCCTCGCTGGAGGTCGGAATCCACTCGGTCTTGCCGGTGATCGGATCCGCGTCGGAATTGCGATCGACCGGGGTTGCGAGGTGCTGGGTGATGATGTAGCCGGTCTTGGTGACGAACTCGACGTAGTAGGCGATCGTTGAGCTAAACTCAAGGCCTGCGCCGTTCTTTCCGGCGAATTCGTACTTGCCGTCGGAACCGGTCACGGTCTCTTGCAGAGGCACGATGCCCTGGCTGACCTCGTCGTTCTTGTAGAGCCTGACGATGATGCCCGGGAGCGGCGCTTCGCTGTCTTGGCGGATGCCATCGTCGTTGAAATCGTCCCAAACGAGGCCGGTAATCTTGTTGGGTTGCGGCACGATGCCCGCATCGTAGACTTCGCTGCGCTTTGTCGCGTTCAAGGCCGCCGTTCCAGCCCTTGCGATGTCGCTCTTGCGGTTTGCGCCATCCGGGATCGCGTCGGAGTCGGTCGTGGACGTGCCTTGGCCGTTCTTGGCCCAGATATAGCTCTCGTTCAGCGACCTTAGGCTGCTGCGGTTGAACTCGACGTCGTAATTGCCCAGGCCGAGGTTCGTGAAGCTGTATTTGCCGTCCATCCCGGTCGTCATGCTGTTGATTTCGGTACCATTCTTCAGCAACCTGACGACCACACCCGCGATGTTGGCTTCGCCGCTATCTTGGATGCCGTTATCGTTCACATCGCGCCATACCCTACCCGTAATCTTGCCTGCCGGGTAGAAGCCCGCGTCAATGTCATCGTAAGAGCCATGGATTTCGGTTTCGAGCGGGTCGGTCATTCCGGTCGTCTCGTCCGCATCCGAGTTGTTCGCTTCCGTTATCCCTGCCGTCCCCACCGGGAGCTTCGGCGTAAAGATATAGCTCTCGCCGCTCGGCGCCGTGAACTTGACCACGTAGCTCTGCCCCGCGCCAAACTCCAGCCCCTTGCCCTTGTTATCAAAGCGGTATTTGCCATCCGCTCCCACCGTGATGGTTTCGAGCACCAGCGTCAGGTTGTTCGCCGCGTACAGCTCTACCTTCGTGCCGGCCAACGGCCCTTCCGGTGGAATCTCTTTCTTCCCATCGAAGCTGTCGTCTCTCCACGCCATGCCCGCGATGTAGTTCGCCTTCGGCACGATGCCCGCGTCGTAAACCTGGGTTCTGTTCGTCGCGCTCAGCGTCACCGGATCGGTCGTGGCCGTCGAGTCCTTCTCGTTGGTGAACTTCGCATCCGAGTCCGTCGCATCCGCTCCCTGCTTCGCAGGCGACCAGATGTAGGTTTCGAACCGCGAAACCACGCCGTCCTTGTTGAACTCGACCTTGTAGCTGCCCGGCGTCAACTTCTCGAAGCTGTATTTGCCGTCAGCCAACGTTGTATGCGTCTGCAACGGGGTGGTGTCGCTTCCCTTGTAGAGGTTCACGACTACCCCAGCCACGTTCGTCAGTTCCGTCGGGTCTTGCTGGCCGTTGCCGTTCACATCGCGCCATACTCTGCCCGTAATCTTGCCTGCCGGGTAGAAGCCCGCGTCGATGTGCTCAATCGCCGGTGCCGAAGCCAGCCAATCGGTCTTGCCGGTCGTTTCATCCGCATCCGAGTTCGTCGTCGCGGTCGCTGCGATGGCCTGCTTTTTCGTGTAGATGTGCCCATCCGGCAGCGTGAATTCAACCTGGTAGCTGATTTCAGCGCCAACCTTCAGCCCGAGCCTCTCTCCATCAAAGCGGTACTCCCCGAGCGTTCCCGTCGTCGTCGTCGCGATCGGGCTTAGACCCTCGTTGCCGTCCCCGCTCTTGTAGAGCTTCACCGTGATCCCATTCAGTAGGGTCTCGCCGACATCGCGGATGCCATCGTAGTTCGCATCCACCCACACGAGCCCGGAGATATAGTTCGGGAAGGCCGCTATGCCCGCGTCGTAGGCGTATTCGCGCTTCGTCGCACTCAGCGCCGCCGCTCCGGCTCCCGCCGTGGCTTCATTCAGCGCCCTGTTCCCGCCCGCAGGCACCGCATCAGAGTCCGTAACCGCCGTACCCTGGCCGTTCCTTGCCCACAGGTAGGTCATCGTGCCGGAAACCAGCGCGCTGCGGTCAAAGTCTACCTCGTACAGGCCCGGCCCCAGATTCGTGAAGCTGTATCTGCCCGTCGCTGTCGTCGTTTGGGTGCCCACCAAGGTTCTGGTCGTGCCAACCACCTTCATGAGCTTAACGACCACGCCGGCCACGTTCGCTTCGCCAGCGTCTTGGATGCCATTATCGCGATTGCTTTCGGTTCCGTTGCCGTCATCAAGCCAGACCCTGCCCGTGATCTTGCCTGCCGGGTAGAAGCCCGCGTCGATGTCGTCGTAAGAGCCGTGGATTTCGGTTTCGAGCGAATCAGTCTTACCCGTCACTTCATCGGCGTCCGAATCGTTCGCATCCGTCGTTCCTGATGCCTTCTTCAGCGTGTGAATGTAGCTGTCGCTACTCGGCGCCGTGAAGCTCACCATATACTCGATCCCTGCTCCAAACTTCAGGCCTGCTCCGCTGTTGTCAAAGCGATACTTGCCATCCGCTCCGACGACCACGGTTTCGAGCGCTACGCTCCCGTCGCTTCCATCGCCCAGCTTATACAGCTTCACCGTCGTGCCCGTCAGTGCCGCTTCCGGCGGCATTTCCTTCTTGCCGTCGTAATTGCCGTCTATCCAGGCTACGCCCGCGATGTAGTTCGCCTTGGGCACGATGCCCGCATCGTAGGCCTGTTCGCGATTCGTCGCGCTGAGCGTTACCGTTCCCGCCGTGGCGAGGTTACCCTTCCTGTCGGTATTCGGCACCGCATCGGAGTTCGTCGCGGCCGCCCCAGAGTTCGGCTCGGACCAAATGAAGGTCTTCATATCCGAGATGACTGCGCTCTTGTCAAATTCAACCTTGTAAGCGCCAGGCTGCAGATTCACGAAGTTGTATCTGCCGTTGATGTTCGTCGTCTGCGTGCCCACGACCGTTTCGGTCGCGCCGTCAACCCTGATCAGGCTCACGACCACATTCGAGCGCCCAGTTTCGCTGCTCTGCTGCTGGCCATCGTCGTTATCATCGCTCCAAACATAGCCATGGATGCGACCTGCCGGGTAGAAGCCAGCGTCAATCGCGCTTTCGGAAGTTTGCGGCACCAGCCAATCCGTCTTTCCGTCCTCCGGCTTCGGATCGGAGTCGAGCGCCGTGTCGCTCCCTTGCTTTTGCAGGGTAATGATGTAGCTCTGGCCGCTCGGCGCAGTGAACACCAACTGATAGCTGATATCGGCGTTAAACCTCAGGCCCAGGCCTTGATTATCGAAGCGATATTTACCGTTCGCATCGGTCATAGCGCTCTCAAGCACGATGCTGCCATCGCTGCCGTCGCCAAGCTTATATAGCTTAACGCTGACATTCGCGAGCATGACTTCGCCCGCGTTGCGGATGCCGTTGTAGTTCGCATCCACCCATGCCAGGCCCGAGATGTAGTTCGGGTACGCCACGATGCCCGCATCGCGCGCTTCCGTCGCGCCCGCCGCCAGGATGATGTTCGCCGTCCGCGCTACCTGCAGCG
>JAITGM010000032.1 GCA_031280685.1 Christensenellaceae bacterium | reverse complement strand
AACGTGGTCGATGGCCAGAGGAATCTCGTAGCCCAGTTCCTCGCGCATATCCGCAAGCTCCTGCTCATACAGCTCCAGCCCGCGCTCCGTGATGCGGTAGAAGGTGTAAGGCTGCTCGAGGGCAAAATCGTAATAATAGCGGTTGCGATCGGCATAGTTTGAGGGGTCGAGCATGATTTCCGGGCTGCGCCCATCGTAAAATGGCATCATCGCGGCCGAATTGCCCTCCACGCGGTGGAGCAAACCCTTCGGCGCCGAAAGAACGACCTCACTTGGGTGCAGAGCCTGCAGGTCTTCCACGCTCAGCACCGCCTTAACCATCGTGAAGCCGTCGCGCTCGACGTACTTCTTTAAGGTTTTGCCCATCTCACGGCCCGTGAACTGGCCGCGCGGCGGGTTGCTCGTGCCCAGGTCGCAATATATCCTAATGGAATCGCGGTATTTTCCGCCCAGCATCTGGTAGATCGGCACGCCGTAGGCCTTGCCCGCCAGATCCCACAGGGCGATCTCTATGCCCGAAACACCGCCGCCCTGCCTGGCCGGGCCGCCATGCTGCTTGATGCGCTTGAAGAGCTTTTCGACATTGCAAGGGTTTTCGCCCAAAAGTCGGCCCTTCAACAGCGCGGCATGGTAATACGAGCCAAAGTCGCGGATCTCGCCCACGCCCGTGATGCCTTGATTTGTATAGATCTTCACCAAAGTTCCACGGAGCGGCACCCCGCTGAGCTCCACAAAGCGCATATCGGTAATCCGCAGCTGAGAAGGCGCGGAGCAGCGATTGATCGGCATATCGAGTTCCGGCATAAAGGCAGATCCCCTCCCAAAAATATGATTTCGACCTATCATAACAAATCCCTTCGCATTGCGCAATCGCCAAATCGAAGCCCTGGGTTCCCTTTTTTCCGTCTGGGCGAGGCTTGGGCCATTTTGATGCAACTTTTTATGCCCCCTGGCATATTCATGCCAGGGAGAGAAACTCTCAACCAGCGCAAAACTCGAATATAAGGGAGAGATGACCATGCCTGGAGATAACAGAAGAAAATTCGTCATGCTGCGCCCGCTCGATCCGGGCAGTGGGTACTCCGGCTACTTTAGGCAGGAGCAGACCGGCGGCCGGGTGCAAACCACCGTGAGCGTGCAGGGCTTCGGCGGCGGGCAGGATGTGTACGCCCTCCTGTTGGGCGGCGAAAACTCCGCGGTGCTGGGCAAGCTGAATCTGGACGCGCGCGGCGGCGGCGGCCTACATAGCGAGGTTCCGGCCTCGAACATCGCCGGCGCCCCGATCGGCAGCTATGGTGTCCTGGCCATCGCCAAGGATGTGGGCGGCTCGCTGAAGACCGCCATGGTCGGCACCGTGGGGCGCGGGGCCTGGGTGGATTACGGCCTGGCTGAAAAGCGCGCCTACGAGGCACTGCACCCCATTTCAAAGACCCTGGACGACGGCGAGGCGGTCGCCACCTTCGCCCCCCTGCGCGAGGGCGCCGCCGCGGCCACGCAAAAGGCGCCTGCCCAAGCCCAGGCCGGAGCGGCTCAGGGCGCCGTGCAAAACCCCAAGGCGCCGAGCACCGGCTCGGTCGCGCAAAACCCCAAGGCGCCAAGCACCGGCTCGGTCGCGCAAAACCCCAAGGCACCGAGCACCGGCTCAGTCGCCCAAAGCCCCAAGGCACCCGGGCTCAACCTCGAGGGCCTGTTGGAACTTGCCGAGTCGATCGACTTTGGCGAGGAAGCCCAGCCCGCGCCGAGCGCGCCGAAGGCCCCCGTCCAGGTGCAGCCAGTGCCGAGCGCCCCAAAAGCCCCCGTCCAGGTACAGCCCGTGCCGCTGCCCATCGAAATCACCCCCATCCCGCCCACGCCCCCCAACATCGAGATCCAAATCGAAGAAAAGGCCCCGGCGCGCACGAGGGAAAGCGTCCTTAGCCAAATCGAGCGACTCGCGCGCGAAGCCGCGGGCTGCGAGGTGCAGTTTGAGCTTCCCCTTCAGCTACAGAGCGCCTTCTGGCCGCAAAGCCTTTGGCCGATCAACGATCTTTTCACGCGCTTCCCCATCGAGTGCGCGCTGCAGCGGCAAGATGCGCTCTTCCTCCGCATCCCGATGGAAGGCGGCGATCTAGACCATCTGCTGGTGGGCGTACGGCTCGATGGCAACTGGATCACCGGGGCCGCCTTCGGCGTCCCCGGCCTGCGCGGCGAGATGCCGGCGGGCTTTGAACAGGCCGAATTCGTGGGCGAAAGCTCCGGCAACGGCTACTACATCCTCTGGGAAGACACCAAGTAGCTTCTCGCGCTTGTAAGAGCGCCCTTCCCTCGCCCCAGCGCCGCGAAGGCGCCCGATCTCTCGGGCGCCTTCGCGCTTTGACAGGCCTGCGCATCCGCAGCCAAGGGGCGCGCCCATTTCCAGAGCGGCCGATGCGCCTCTCGGCCGCCTAACTCCATCGCCTCCGCGCCGGCTCCGCTCACGCGGGAACTTCCGGACGCTTGCGCCTAAGCGCCTGAGTACGTCGTTCCTTCGGCGGCGTTTGTCGGGCAGTCGCCCGCCTAGGGGGATGCAGGCGGCGCCTTGCATCCCCCGCGCCGCAGCGCGGCATTGGCCTCCCCGGGTTCCCGCAGGGCCAAAGGCCCGGAGGGAGCCCGGGGAGGGCGATTCTGACAGCCTTCCCTAGTTCCCCATGCCCTAACCTTGGCCCATCGCCCGCCCTTAGCCAAACAAGACGATGCCCGAGGGCAGCACATGCAGCTTCGCGCCAAGCCGCCGCATGCTCACGCGAAGATGGTGATAGACCGGCGCGACGACGAAGCCCTCCACCAGCTTCTTTTCGGCCTCGTGCATGGCGCTTCGCCCTGCCGCCGCGTTGATGCCCAGCTCCCGCGCCTTGCGCACCAGCGCATCGAAGCTTTCATCGGCAAAGCCGGAGCTGTTATAGGGGCTGCCCGCCATGAAGTGCTCCAGCCCGAGCGGCGGCGCCGAAAAGTACATGGCCCAAAACCAGCTCGCCATGTCGTAATCGCCGCCCAGGTAGGCCTCCACGTATTCCTCCCAGGGCAAGAACCTGGCTTCAATCCCATAGCCCAGAGTGTTCTTCCAGGCGCCTTGCAGCGCTTCTGCCAAGGCGTGCTGCTTTGCGTCCTCATAGCAAAGCAGCACCGGCATTTGCCTCGGTTCCCCACCCGCCGCCTTCAACGCGTCCAGGGCAAGGCCGGTCCTCCTGTCTGCCGCCCTGTCGAGCAGGGGGCCGCCCTCCTTATAAAAGTCCAGCCCGCTAAAGCTCACAAAGCCCTCGCCAAACAAGGCATAGGCAGGCTCCACCGGCTCGCCTATGGCCCGCAGCGCCTCGGCAGCGGCTTCGGGATTGATGGCCAAAGAGAAGGCCTCGCGCAGCTTTTCGTCGACAAAAGGGCCGTTTTGGTTGAAAACAAGGTAAAGGCTGCCGTTTTTGGGCGTTTCCAAACGCTCGTAGCCTTCGATTTCGCCATTTTCCCCAGCCGCATACTGGAGCGCGCCGCTGCGCAGGCCCGCAGCCGGGCCGCCCTTGCCGTCATCGAACGAAAAGCGCAGGCCGTCCGGCCCTTCGCCGCCGCTTTGGGCCTTTTCAAAGCGGAGGGACTCTTCCTCGCCACCCAACCAAACATAGCGGCCGTTGCCCATGGCGCCCTCGGGGCTTTGCATGTAATCGGCCCGCGCAACGTAGTCCTCCCGCGCGGGGGCGAGCGGCGGGAAGGCCAGCACCTCGTCAAACCAGGCGCAGGGGGCACTGAGCTGGACTTCCAGGGTGCGGTCGTCCACGGCCGAAACCCCCAGGCGTTTGGGATCCATCTCGCCCAGGGCCACGGCCAGCCCGTTTTCGAAGTATTCGCCCAGGTCGAGCGCCAGCGGCGCCTGGGTTCTGGGGTCGAAAAAACGCCGCCAGGCAAAGACGAAGTCCCCGGCTGTGACCGGGGAGCCATCCTGCCAAAGGGCATCCTCGCGCAGGCGCAGTGTCCAGCTCAGGCCGTCCGCGCTCTGGTGCGCGCTGGCCGCCGCACCGTATTCGATCTTCCCCTCCGCGTTGTAGCGAAAAAGCCCCTCAAAGAGCAGGGTTGCATAGCTCAATTCATCTTCGCCCTCGGCAAAGCAGGGATCCAGGCCCTTCGGCCGCTTGCCCAACACGGCCCAACACTCCGTCTTTTCGTCTGGCTCCGCTTCAGCCCCGGCCGCCCGCGCGGGGCTTGCCTGCTGCAGGGCGTTCAACCGCCCTTCGCAGCCCGGAAGCGCAGGCAGCAGGCACAAAAGACAAAGCAGCGCGCAAAGCGCCCTTTTTCTTGCTCTTTTCATCGCCCTTCCCCCTTCCATTCGGGCAGATCAAAGTAAGCGCCCCGCGGGAACCCTCTCGCAGGGCGCTTTTGCGTTTAGGGCATGATCTCCATCCAGTAGCCGTCCGGATCCTCGATGAAGTAGATCCCCATTTCCGCGTTTTCAAAGCAGATGCAGCCCATGGCGGCGTGCTTTTCGTGCGCGGCGTCGAAATCCTCGGCCCTGAACGCCAGATGGATCTCGTTATCGCCAAGATCATAGGGCTGGGGGTGTTCCCGAAGCCAGGTTAACTCCAGGTTCCATTCCGAAAGGCCGTCCTTGAGGTACACGATCTTGAAGCTGCCGTCGCTTGCCTCGTGCACCGGCCTGGCCGGCTCAAGGCCGAGCGCCTCCTTATAGAAGGCGAGGCTCTTATCCAGGTCCGCTACGTTGATGTTGTTATGGATCATCTTAAACGCCATGGTCTTTCCCTCCGTTTTGTTTATTCTATCTCGAAACTGCCGCCGCGGGCCATGATCGCCCGCGCGGGCAGGTTTCGCCCTTCCATTTCGGCCGCATAGCGCGCGGCCAACGCCTTGTTCCCCTGCATGTGCATGGGGATGCTGAACTTCGGGCGCATCCTCTGGGCAAAGTCGAGCGCGCCTTCCATCGTGTCTTCCCCCATCCGCGGATCCACCGGGTAGAAGCTTAGGTCGATCGTGCCCGCGTAGGGCAGCAGGCTCCGCATCACGCCCTCATATAACGCGCGCGCCTCGGCGATCTCATCGGCCGTGGATTCGTCCTTCCAGTGCCAGTAATTAAAATCCCCGGCGTGGAAGATGCGCTTGCCGAAGGCATCCACCAGGAAGCTCACGCCAAGATCCGTAGAGCCGAAGGCCCGCACCGTGACGCCAAAGCCCGAATACTCTTCCAGAGGCCTGAGCCGCACGCCGGGCGCGCGCGCCGGCATCTCGAACGAAACCACGAAGGCCGAGGGGCGCAGTTTGTAGGCTTCCTCGGTGACGTGGTCGCCATGGCTGTGCGAAAAGAGCAAGAAGCTCGTTTTGTATGAATCCAGCTCGGCTTGGTTGATCACGCCGCCCTCCAGGCCGGTTTTGCCCGGCAAGGCCCTCGGGTTGCAATAGTCAAAGGCCAAAACCAGCCCCCCTTGGGCGACGGCAAAGCCGCTATTGTCTAAAAACCAGATTTTCATAGGGGTTCCTCCTTCCTTGATCTTCCTTCGTTTTGCCCCAAGGGCCTAGCCGCTCTTCGAGCGCCGGCCTACGGCCGCACACCATTCCCCAAGCCGGCGAAGCGCGTCGAGAGCTTCCCGCTTCAACCTTTTCCTTATTTCTTCTTTCCTTTACGCTTTGCTCTGCAGCGCGGCATACAGGCCGTTTTGCGCCATCAAATCGTCGTGGTTTCCGCTTTCGACGATGCGGCCCGCGCTCATGACGAAGATCGTATCGCAGTCCCTAATGGTCGAAAGCCGATGGGCGATGATGATCATCGTTCGCCCGACTGAAAGGTTCTTGACCGACTGCTGGATGAGCTGCTCGGTCTTGGTGTCGATCGAGGCGGTGGCTTCGTCGAGCACGAAGACCGCGGGGTCGTGCGCAATCGCCCGCGCGAACGATAAAAGCTGCCTCTGCCCGGCCGAAAAGGTCGAACCGCGCTCGGTCACGGGGTAATCCATGCCGCCGGGCAGCTCCTTGATGAACTCCGCGGCGCAGGTCAGGCGCAGGGCTTCGTCGATCTCGCGGTCGCTGATCTCTTCGTCGCCCAGGCGCACGTTTTCTGCGATCGTGCCCGAGAACAGGAACACGTCCTGCAAGACCACCGCGATATGCCGCCTGAGCGTCCTTTTTGAAAGGGTGGAAATATCCACACCGTCGAGCAGGATCTTGCCCTTTTGAATCTCGTAAAAGCGTGAAACCAGCGAGATGATCGTGGTCTTGCCCGCGCCGGTCGCGCCCACGAAGGCCGCGGATTGCCCGGCCTGAATGGTGAAGGAAACATCGCGCAAGACGAAGTTAACATCGTCGTAAGCAAACCAAACATGCTGGAATTCGATCTTGCCCTGCGGGCGCGCCGCGATGGGCTCGCCTTGATTGAGATCTTCTAAATTCGCCTTGTCGTCGAGCAGCTCATAGATGCGCTCTGTCGAAACCACGGCGGACTGAATCGTGGCGTACTTTTCGGCCAGGTCGTTAATCGGCTCGAAGAACTGGCGGATGTAGTTGGTAAAGGCGTAGAGCACGCCGATTTCCAGCCCCGAGGCGTTCAGGCCAATGCTCCTGCAGCCGAACCAGACCAGCAGGGCGATCACCAGCGCGTTGATGACCTCCATCACCGGCCGCATGAAGGAGTTCATGCGCACCTGCACGAGGGTGGAGGCGTAGTAGGCGTCGTTCATCTCGTCAAACTCCTTGAGCTTCTGCCTTTCGCGCCTGAAGATTTGAACGAGGCGCATACCGGAAATATTCTCGGCAAAGAAGCCGTTGATGCGGCTGATGAGCGCCTTGACCACCACGAAGTTGCGCCTGAGCTTGCCGCGCACGATGAAGGTGACCAGGAACACGAAGGGCACGCCGGTGAAGGCGAGCAGGGCGAGCTGCCAATCCATCATCAGCATCGTGACCACGATGCCGATCAGCATAAAAATATCCTTAAAGAGGTTCACCAGCACATCGGAAAACAGCTCGTTGAGGGTTTCGACGTCGTTCGTGGCCCGGGTGATGAGCCTGCCCGAGGAAAAGCGATCTAAAATCCGCATCGGCATGTGCTGAATATGGCGGAAGACCATCCTGCGGATATCCATGAGCACGGACTGCCCCATCCGGTTGACCGCGACTGCTTCGAGCACGTTCAGGCCGCTCGAAAGCCCCGCGCAAAGCAGGAAGGCCAGCCCCATGCCCCAAACGGAATCCAGCCCGTTATCGGGCCTGCCCGCGACCAGGTAGCGGTCGATCACGATCTCTAAAATATAGGGTTTGGCCAGCTCGGAAAGGTTCACGACCAGCACCATCGCGCAGCAGAGCAGCAAAAGGCCGAGCTGCGGACGCAGGAAGGGCCAAAGCCTTGCCGTCATCGAGCCTTTGCGCATCAGCCCTCGCCCCCTTCCTGGTTATCTGCCTGCTTTTGGGCGGTTTCTGCGTAAAAGCCTCCCTTTTGCATGAGCTGCTCGTGGCTGCCCCGCTCCACGACGCGCCCCTCGTCTAAAACGATGATCTCATCGCAGTGCATGAGCGCGCTGATGCGGTGCGCCACGATGATGCCCGAGGTGCCCCCTTCGAAAAAGCCCCGCAGCGAATTTAGGATGTCGTATTCCGTCTGGGCGTCCACGGCGCTCAGGGCATCGTCTAAAATCAGGATCGGCGGCCTTTTCACCAGCGCCCTGGCGATGGAAATGCGCTGCTTTTGCCCGCCTGAGAGCGTCACGCCCCGCTCGCCCACCGTGGTATCGAAGCCATTTGGGAAGGCGATGATGTTTTGGTAAATATCTGCCTGCTTGGCGGCAGTGACGACGGCCTCGTCGCCGACCAAGTCATCAAAAAAGCGGATATTTTCGCGAATAGAGGCCGAAAAAAGGAAGTTATCCTGCGGCACGTAGCCGATGCCCTCGCGCAGGGTATCGAGCTGGATCTGGTGGATGTCGGCCCCATCGTAAAAGACGCTGCCCTCAGGAGGGTTATAGAGCTTAAGGAGCAGGTTGCACAGCGTGGTCTTGCCCGAGCCCGTATGCCCGAGGATGCCCAGGGTCTTGCCCGGCTCCAGGCGGAAGGAAAGCCCGCGCAGGGCAAAATCCGGGGCATAAGGGTAGCGGAAGCTCAGATCCTTGACCTGAATACCGCCCTTGAGCGGCCCTTCGTGCGCGTTTTCGATGCTTTCGACCACCATCGGCGGCGCGGCCAGCACCTGGTTATAACGCCGCAGCGAGGCGAGCCCGCGCGAGAGCAGGTTGATGACGCGCGCGATGGACTGCACGGGGTTGACGATGAGCGTCAGATAGCCGTTGAAAGCCACGAAGTCGCCCAGGCTGATCTGCCCCGCCCGCAGCAGGCTACCGCCATAGATGAGGCTGATGGTAAAGCTGATGCCGAAGATGAAGCCCACCATTGGCCCCATGGCGGAAGAAGCCTTGACCATGGCCACGTTGGTCGAGAGCATATCGCGGTTCAGGCCCTCAAAACGCCCAAGCTCGTTGTCTTCCTGCGCATAGGCCTTGATGACGCGGATGCCGTTGATGTTCTCGTTCACGCGGCCTGAAACCGCGGCGAAGGCCTCCTGCACCCTGCGGAAGCGCGCGCGCACCTGCCCGCCCATCAAAACGACCAGAACGATCAGCACCGGCACCGGCAGCAGCGAGTACAGGGTCAAGCTGCCGTTGACGCCGCCGCTCATTGAGAGGATGGAGACAAGGGAGGTGACGACCCCATTGATCGAGAGCGCGAGCGCCGGCCCAAAGGTCTGCCGCACCGCGCCGATGTCGTTGATCGCGTAAGCGATCAGGTCGCCGGTGGCGGAATGGTTATAAAAATCCATCGAAAGGGACTGGAAGTGCACGAAAAGCTCCCTTCGCATGAAGGTTTCGAGCCTGCGGGCGTTGCCCATGATGAAGGTCCGCCACAAATACCGCGTGAGGAAGATGGCCAGGGCGGCCAGCACCAAATAGAGGATGCCCTGGTAGACCTTCGCCGTGTCGATAACGGGCAGGCTCATCTCGTCAATCACATCGCCCAGCACCCGCGCGGGCAAAACCGAGATCCAGGCATTGACGACCAGAAAGAGAACCCCCGGTAGGTAGCGCCAGCCATGCCGCTTCATAAAACGCGCCAAAACCACAGCCCATGCCTCCTCCTTCGCTTCAGTTTCACGTTCCTTTTAGTATAGCGCAAGTGATGTGGAAACACAAACCGTTTCAGCAAAGAAAAGGGACTGGTTTTACCGCGCATGAAAAGCCGCGCAGGAAGAAAAACTAGGGCCGAGGTGATTGAAATGGCGGATTTTCCGCGCTATAACGGCCTGTTTGACCTCATCGACAACGATGGGGAAAGCGACGAGTTCTTTTCAGCCCTGCCGGCCTACGTCAAGGATATGATCGGCCAGCGCGCCGAGGATATCCGCTCGAAAGAGGAGCTGTTCGCCTACGCGGACAACCTCTTGCGCGGCGACCATTAGGCGGCGCCGCAGGGCGGGCCCGGGGCGAGGCGCCCCGGGCCTTTTTCGTGCCTGAAAAGGGCGAAGCGTGGAATTATTAACCGAAAGCGGGTTGCTTTTTTCATGGCGCTGCGCTATCGTGGAACGGTCGAATTTGAAGGGGGCGTGGATGTCGGAAATGGCTGGGGTAGACAAGCAGATTCTGCTCGAGGTGCAGGGGGTGCGAGCCGGCCCGCAGTACGAAAGCGACGAATCCGTGCTGATGGTGCGTGGCCGCCTGCAAATCGACGAAAAGCTCGTTCGCCTAAGCTATGAAGAGGCGGGCGAGGACGGCCTTTTCCTGACCGCTATCGAGGTTGCGGATGGTGTGGTGAATCTGCGCCGCGAGGGGCCGTTTTCATCGTCTTTGGCGTTGCGCAAGGGCTGGCAGAGCAAGTCCGTCTTCGAAACGCCCTTCGGCCGCTTCGAAATCGAGGCCTTTTCGACCTCCCTTTGGTATGAGCTGGGCGAAAACGAGGGGAAGTTGCGGCTTTCCTATCAGCTTACGATGCAGGGGGAGCAAATGGGGCTCAACCACTTGCACATCGCCTACAAGGATGCCGCGGGCTGAGGATCTGCGCGATCTTCGCTACCATAAGGGCGAGATTGCGCGGTTTTTCGGGCAAGAAAAGCCCTTTGTGCTGCCCATGCCCTACGCACGCGGCATCTTCCGCGTGAAAGGCCGGGGCCTTTCGCAGCCCAGGGACTGCCCATATTTCGTGACGCAAGAGAGCGGCTTCAGCGCCTTTATAGAGCCTGGCCCCGCGCTTTGGCGGGCGGTGGCGTGGGCGCAGCTCGAAGGGCCCGCGGCCCCCATCGAGCCGAGCTTTGGCCCCTTGCACACGGCGCTTTACCAATGCCTGCGCCTAAGGCCCAGGGGCGATGGTTGGGACGGCGAACTGCGTTTTTTGCTCCGCGCGGCGCTGGAAGTGCCCGCATTGCTGAGCAAGAGGGACGAGGACGGCGGCAGCCAGGCGGCCGAAAGGCTGCTTTTTGCGGTTCAGCCAAGGCTCTGCGCCGCGCTGGCCCGCGCGCTGCGGGTGCGAAGCGCGCCGTTTGCGCTGCTCGGCCCCGCAAGGGCCTTCGCCGCGCTTTTGGCCGAATATGGCGGCTAAAGACCGAAGAATCCGCGCTCTGGCGCGCAAGGAGGCACCATGCTGCTGCACTGGTTGGGGCACTCGAGCTTTTTGATCGAAGGAAAAAAAAGGGTCGTACTCGATCCCTTCGATGGAATCGGTATCCCCTTCCCCAATGTCAGCGCCGACATTGTGACGCTAAGCCACGGCCATGGCGACCACGCGGCCTCGCACCTGGTCGGCGACAGGCCGGTGGTGCTGGCCAAGGAAGGGCGCTTTGAGGAGGGCGGCGCGGTCATCATAGCCTACCCCTCCTTCCACGACGACGCAAGCGGCGCGAAGCGGGGCGAAAACCTCATTTTTTCGATCGAAATGGAAGGCTTTCGCATCGTGCACCTGGGCGACCTGGGCGCGGAGCCGAAGGAGGACGTGATGGGCGCCATCGCTGAGGCCGACCTGCTGCTGCTCCCCGTCGGCGGCAACTACACCATCTGCGGGCCGCAGGCCGCAGAGCTCTTGAAGAAGCTCAGGCCCAAGGCCGCGATCCCGATGCATTATAAAATCGAAGGCTCGCAGGTGGCAATCGCCTCGCCGGAAGCCTTTTTAAGCGCGGTGGGGCGCTATGAGCGCCTCGCGGGGGGAACCTTGCCCCTGGAAAAAGGCCTGAGCGGCGTCAAGCTCTTTGGCGCGCCGGCGCAGGCCTAGTATTTAGCTCTTTGACTATGGATCAATGCGCATGGAGGGATGTTGACGATGTTTGATGTGCTGGTCATCGGCGCGGGAGTCGTAGGCTGCGCCGTGGCAAGGGAGCTGAGCCGCTATGCCCTGCGCGTAGCCGTGGCGGAGGCCGGGCCGGATGTAGCCTGCGGCGCCTCGAAGGCCAATAGCGCCATCGTGCACGCGGGTTATGACTGCGAGCCCGGCACGAACATGGCCAGGCTCAACGTGCGGGGCAACGCGATGTTCGGCGCGCTGTGCGAGGAGCTTGCGGTGCCGCTGAAAAGGACCGGCTCGCTGGTTTTGGCCTTCAGCGACGAAGAGATGGAATCCGTTCGGCGGCTTTATGAGAGCGGGCTAAAAAACGGCGTGCCCGGCCTGAAAATCCTCGACGCAGAGGCCTGCCACGCCATGCAGGAAGGGCTGAACCCCGAGGTGAAGGGCGCGCTGTATGCCCCGACTGGGGGCATCACCTCGCCCTATGAACTAACCATCGCCCTATTTGAAAACGCCCGGCAAAATGGCACAGAATTCTTCTTTGAAAGCCCGGTTTTGGCCGCCAGGGCGATCGAAGGCGGCTATGAGCTGGATCTTGGCCAAAAGATGCTGCAGGCGCGCTATGTGGTCAACGCGGCCGGCCTTTATGCCGACCAGATCTCGGCGCTCTTTGGCGATAAGTGCTTCAAGATCCACGCGCGCAAGGGTGAATACATCCTCTTTGACCGCGCGGTTTCTGGCTTTGCAAAGACGGTGCTCTTCCAGGCGCCCGGCCCGTTGGGCAAGGGCGTCCTGGTCGCACCCACTGTGCACGGCAATGCCTATATTGGCCCGACCGCGGTGGAACAGGCCGATAAGAGCGACACTTCGGTGCGCCGTGAGGCGATCGACGAACTGAGCAAGGCTGCGAGCCGCTCGGTGCCGACCCTGCCCCTGCGGGGGGCGATCACCTTGTTTGCCGGCCTGCGCGCCATGCCGGAGCCGCACGATTTTATCGTCGGGCTTTCCCCCAAAAACCCCCGGTTGGTGCAAGCCGCGGGGATCTGCTCGCCCGGGCTCACGAGCGCCCCGGCGATCGCCGAAGAGGTGGCCAAGGCCCTTTCGCTGGCGGGGCTAGATCTTGAAGAAAAGACCGGATTTGACCCGATCCGAAGGGAAGAAAAAGCCTTCCGTGAGATGAACGGTGACGAGCGCGCGGCGGCTATCGCCTTTGACCCTGCCTATGGCCGCATCATCTGCCGCTGTGAAACCGTACCCGAGGCCGAGATCCTCCGCGCGATCCGCGCGACCCCCGGCGTGCCGACCCTGGACGGCGTAAAGCGCAGGGCGAGAGCCGGAATGGGCCGCTGCCAAGGAGGCTTTTGCAGCTCGCGCGTGTTAGAGCTGATCGCCAGGGAGCGAAACATCCCGATGGAAGAACTCACAAAATCCGGCGGGCGCTCGAAGCTGCTCGTGGGCAGAACGAGGGAGGACGACGAATGAAAAGCGCTGAAGTCGCGGTCATCGGCGGCGGGCCTGCTGGCCTGGCCGCCGCGCTGGCCGCCTATGAGGCAGGCGCAAAGGAAATCTTGATTCTGGAGCGCGACGCAAAGCTGGGCGGAATCCTGCAGCAATGCATCCACAACGGCTTTGGGCTGCACTATTTTAAGCAGGAGCTGACCGGGCCGGAATACGCCGCGCGCTTTGAGGAAAGGCTTTTGGGAGCCTCGATCGAGGTGCTGACCGAAACCATGGTTTTGGAGCTTTCAAAGGATCTTACCGTGACCGCGGTGAGCGCCAAGGAGGGCTATTTGCAAATCCAGGCGAAGGCCGTGGTGTTGGCCATGGGCTGCCGCGAGCGCAGCCGTGGCGCGCTGCTCATCCCCGGGACGAGGCCTGCCGGCGTCTATACCGCAGGGCTTGCACAGAGGCTGGTCAATATGGAAGGACTCCTCCCCGGCAAGGAGGTCGTGATCCTGGGATCTGGCGACATTGGCCTGATCATGGCCCGGCGCATGAGCTGGGAGGGTGCGAAGGTCAAGATGGTCTGCGAATTGATGCCCTATTCCAGCGGGCTTAGCCGCAACATCGTGCAGTGCCTGCAAGACAATGAGATTCCCCTGCATTTCAACACCACGGTGGTAGAAATCCACGGCAAGGAGCGCCTTGAGGGCGTGACCATCGCCAGGGTGGACGAAAAGACGAAAAAGCCCATAGTGGGCAGCGAAAAGTTCGTGCCCTGCGATACGCTGCTGCTATCGGTGGGGCTGATCCCCGAAAATGAGCTGAGCCTGCAGGCCGGCATCGAAATAGATCCGGTAACTGGGGGCGCGCGGGTAAGCCAGGAAAGGCAGACCTCACTGCCCGGCGTGTTCGCCTGCGGCAACGTACTGCACGTGCATGATTTGGTCGATAACGTTTCTGAAGAGGCCGAGATCGCGGGCGCCGCCGCCGCACGCTTCGCAAAGGGGCAGGGCAAACAGGGGCGAGAGATTCCCGTGCGGGCAGCGGGCGGCGTGCGCTATGTGGTTCCCCAGCGCGTCTTCGCGCGCGAGGGCGAGGAGCTGACCTTTTACTTCCGCGTAGGCGCGGCCTACCGGCCGGCAAAGCTGAGCGTATTAAGCGGCGGAAAGCAGCTGCTCAGCCGCCAAAAGGCCATTATGACGCCTGGGGAGATGGAGAGCGTTAGGGTGAAGCTGAGCAAGCCGGTCGATGAGATCATACTTATAGTCGAGAACACCTAGAGGAGCGTAAAATGAAGGAAAAGAGCCCAAAAACGAAAAAAAACGCCGAGTTTATCTGCATTGCGTGCCCTTTGGGCTGTAGGCTGAGGGTAAGCAATGAGGAAAGAGGTCTGGAGGTCGAGGGGAATGCCTGCAAGCGCGGCGAGAGCTATGGCAGGCAGGAATTCAGCGCGCCAGAGCGGGTGGTGACT
>JAITGM010000036.1 GCA_031280685.1 Christensenellaceae bacterium | reverse complement strand
GGGGGGGCCCCCCCCCGCCCCCCCCCCCCCCCCCCGCGGCGGGGGGGGGGGGGGGGCCGAGTGCGCGAAGGATGAAAAGGCGGCCCGTCCTGGGCCGCCTTTTGCTGCTTTTGATCGGGAAAGGGGGCGCTTTTGGCGCCCTTTCAAAAGGGCGCTCAGGCCCAGTACATCGCGCCCTTGGGCTCGAAGGCGAGCACCTCCTTGAGCAGGGAAATGGCCTTTTGCAGCCCCTCGTTCGTGGAAAGGAGCGAGTCCTCGTGCTCGATGGAGAGCACATCGTCGTAGCCGACCATGCGCAGGGCGGAAACGATATCCTTCCAGACTTGATAGTCGTGCCCATAGCCCACCGAGCGGAAGATCCAAGAACGCTCGATTTCATCTGCATAATGCTTGGTGTCGAGCACGCCGTTGGTCTTGGTATTGATCTCGTCGATCTTGGTATCCTTGGCGTGGAAGAAGAAAATGGCCTTACCCAGGCTGCGGATGGCGTAAACCGGGTCGATGCCCTGCCAGAAAAGGTGGCTGGGGTCGAAGTTCGCGCCGATGATGGGGCCGATTGCGGCGCGCAGGCGCAGGAGGGTTTCTGGGTTATAGACGCAAAAGCCGGGGTGCATTTCAAAGGCGATCTTCTCGATGCCGTGCTCCGCCGCGAAGGCAGCGGTCTTCTTCCAGTAGGGGATCAACACCTCGTTCCACTGGTATTCGAGGATGCGCGAAAAATCGTCGGGCCAGGGGCAGGTCACCCAGTTGGGGGTTTTATCTTCCGGGGAGCCGCCGGGGCAGCCCGAAAAGGCGATGATGCGCTTTTGGCCGATTTTTTCGGCCAAAAGCACCGCGTTGACGAAGTCGTCGTGGAAGCCCTTGGCGATGGCCGGATCCGGATGCACGGGGTTGCCGTGCGTGGAAAGCGCCGCGATTTCAAGGCCGTGCCTTGCGATGGTTTCTTGAAAGGCGCGGAGTTTGCCTTCGTCGGCCAGCAGCTCCACGGGGTCGCAATGGGCCTTGCCGGGGAAGCCGCCACAGCCGATTTCCAGGGCCTGCACGCCGGATTTCTTGAGATAGGCACAGGCTTCGTCGAGGGAACGATCGCCCAACAAGACAGCAAAAACACCAAGCTTCATGGGATAACGCCTCCTTAAAAAATGGGGGGCCTGCCTTCGCCGCCCGGGGCGAAACCTTTCTTGCCCTTTGCGTTCCATTATACACCTTGAATGGCTTCCGTAAAGAGTAAAAGCGTGTTATACTCCTTGTGTTAAGCTTGATTTGGCAGCTAAGACGGGGAGGAGTGGGCGAGAAGATGGAGATCGGCGCGTTTTTGGCCGAGATCAGCGCAAAACGCGGGGAATCCGGCTTTGAAGGGCCGGCCGCGGAGCGGATTTTGGAAGAATTCAAGAAGTATTCGAGCGAGGTCTCGACCGATAGGCTGGGCAATGTTTCGGCCCAAATGGGCGAAGAAGGCCCGTCGGTTTTGGTCTGCGCGCACATGGACGAGATCGGCCTGATCGTGACCGACATCGAAGAAAACGGATTTTTGCGCTTCTGGCAGGTCGGGGGGATTGATCCGCGCATCCTGCCGGGCGGGGAGCTGACCGTGCACGGCAGGGAGGATCTCTTTGGCGTGATCGGCCACCGGCCGCCGCATTTGGGCGCGGCCGGCACCGCGGCCAGGATGGACGAGCTGGCTATAGACCTGGGCCTGCCCAAAGAGAAGGTCGAAAGTCTTGTGCGCGTGGGGGATCCGATCTCGTTCCGCGCGCCGCTGACGAAGCTGCTGAACGAGCGCGTGGCGGGAAAGACCTTCGACGACAGGGCCTGCGTGACCGCGATGATCGTGGCGATGGAGGAGCTTTCAAGGGTGAAGCTCAACTGCAGCGTGCGCTTTGTGGCCACCGTGCAGGAAGAAGTGGGCTCCAGAGGCGCTAAGGTGGCGGCGCAGGCCTTTGAACCCGACTTGGCCGTGGCCTTTGATGTGTGCCATGCCAGCATGCCGGGCGCTTCGCCTTGGGAAACCATGCCGCTTGGCAACGTGAGCGTGGGCAAGGGGCCGACGCTTCACCCCGCGCTGTTTAAGCGCCTGGAAGAAAGCGCGGGCGCGCTGAATATCGCCATGCAGGCAGATATTTCGGCGCGCCGCACCCATACGGACGCCGACAGCGTGTTTTTGGCCAATTCCGGCGTGCCCACGGCGCTGATTTCGCTGCCGCTCGCCTATATGCACACCATGGTCGAAACCATTTCCCTGCGCGATGTGCGCGAGGCGGGCCGCCTGCTGGCGGGCTTTTTGAAGGGCATTGACGAGAACTGGAGGGATTGGCTTTGCGTTTAAAAGAGCTTTGCGGGCTGCGCGGCGTTTCGGGCGACGAAGGCGCCGTGCGTGCCTTTATCTTGAAGGAGCTGGAGGGCCTGGCGGACGAGGTGACGGTGGACGCCCTGGGCTCGGTCATCGCGCTGAAGCGGGCGAAGGAGGGCGTTAAGAACCCAAAGCGCCTAATGCTCGCCGCGCATATGGATGAGATCGGCTTCATCGTGCAATACGTCAGGGACGACGGCCTGCTGCGCTATGAGCCGGTCGGCGGCGTGAACGCAGCGGTCTGCGTTTCAAAAAGGGTCGAAGTTGGAAAGAGCGCGCTGCCAGGAGTGATCGGCTCCAAGGCCATTCACCTGCAGGAGCCAGCCGAGCGCACGAAGCCCTTCACGCACGACATGCTCTATGTCGATATCGGCGCTAAAGACAAAAAAGAGGCGCTTGCACGGGTGCAGCCCGGCGACTATATCAGCTTTATGAGCGATTATGTGGAATTTGGCGAGGGGATGATCAAGGCCCGCGCGCTCGACGACCGCGCGGGCTGCGCGATCTTGCTGGAACTGATGAAGGGCCGCTACGATTGCGAGCTGATTTGCGCCTTCACCGTGCAAGAAGAGATCGGCCTGAACGGCGCGACGGCCGCTGCCCACAGAACGAACCCCGATTACGCCCTGGCCATTGAAACCACCACGGCCAACGATGTGCCGGGTGCCAAGGCGCACGAGGAAGTGGTGAAGCTCAAGGACGGGCCCGCCCTCTCGTTCATGGATGGAGCCTCGATCGCCAACCGCCCTTTGTTTGAGGCGCTTTGCGGGCTTGCGACGGCGAAGAAGATTCCCTTTCAGCTAAAGCGCGGCACGGCCGGCGGCAACGACGCGGGCGCCATGCAGCGCGCGCGGGCGGGCAGGCCGGTCGCGGTGATCTCGGTGCCGTGCAGGTATATTCACTCGCCCGCCTGCGTCTGCGCGCAAGACGATATTGAGAACACTCTGGCGCTCTGCCAGGCACTTCTTGACGATTTTGCCCAAATTCAGCCCAAATTTGCGAAGGAGGACTAAGCCATGAGCGCTGTGAAGCAAACCCTGACCGAGCTTTTGCGCATCCCCGGCCCTTCGGGCTTTGAAGGTGCCTGCGCAGCCTATATTCAAGAAAAGATTGCCCCTTACGTCGATGAAATCAAAAGCGACGCGCTGGGCAACCTCATCTGCGTCAAAAAAGGCAAGGGCAAAAGGGTCATGCTCGCCGCCCATAGCGACGAGATCGGCCTGATCGTAACCGGCATAGAGGGCAGCGGCTTTTTGCGCGTCGCCCCCATCGGCGGGCTGCATTTTGAGCTGCTTCCCGGCCGCCATGTGCGGCTCAAATCCGGTTGCGCGGGCGTGGTCTTTAGCGAGGGCGGCCACGCCGATGGCAAGGTCAGCGCGCAGCGGCTCTTCATCGACATTGGCGCCTCGACCAAGGCCGAGGCCGAAAAAAAGGCGAATGTAGGCGATTGGGCCGTGATCGAGGCGCAGATTTCAGAGCTTGGCGCTAGGCTTTCCGCCCCGTATATGGACGACAGGGCGGGCTGCGCGGTGCTGATTGAAACCATGAAGGCCCTGGGGGCGATCGATGCGGAGGTCTATGCCGTGTTCACCTCGCAGGAAGAGGTGGGTCTGCGCGGCGCGGGCCCCGCCGCCTACGCGCTGGAGCCGGATCTGGGCATCGCCGTGGACGTGACCATCGCAGACGATGTTCCCAGGGCCAAGGAAGGCGTTTGCGTTTCGCGCCTGGGCGGCGGCGCCGCCATCAAGGTGATGGATCGCGGCATCATCGCCCATCCGCAGGTCAAGCGCCTGATGGAAGAGGCCGCTGATGAGGCCGGGGTGCCCTACCAGCTCGAGGTTTTGACCGCGGGCGCCACCGACGCGGGCGCCATCCACACAAGCCGGGGCGGCGTGCCCTCGGGCACGCTCTCGATCCCCTGCCGCTATGTGCACAGCCCGGCCGAAACCATAGATCTGAACGACTTGGAGGGTGCGGTGAAGCTGCTGACCGCCCTGCTAAGGAAGGCCTAAGGCGTGACGGCGCGCAAAAGAAGGAGCAAAAACGCTCTAACGCTTGGCGGGGCGGTCGCCCTGCTGGTCATTTTGCTGATCGCCGCGGCAGCCCTGTTCGAGGGCGGCGGCTTACCCGGGATTTGGAGCGAAAGCCCGGCGCCTGCGCCGAGCGCGCCGCCGGCCGCGAGCGCATCGCAGCCTTCGGGCGCCGGCGGTGGGGAATTGCGGCTGCACGTGCTGAAGGTTGGCAAGGCTGACTGCCTTTTGCTGCGCTGCGGCGGGCAGAGCCTGCTGCTGGACGGTGGCAACGACGCAGACGAAGCCTACATCTTCAACTACCTCGATGGTCTTGGGATCACGAAGCTCGATTACGTCGTCAATTCCCACCCGCATGAGGACCATCTGGGGTCGCTCGACGCGGTCGTCCTCAAATACAGACCGACGGTCGCTTTTTTATCGCCCAAGACCCACACCACCCGCAATTACGAGGATCTTCTGCTGGCGCTCGACGAAGCGGGCAGCGAGGTGATCATCCCCGCCGCGGGCGAGGGCTTCGCGCTGGGCGGGGCGCAAATCGAGTTCCTCTCGCCCGAAAAGGGCGCTGAGTTTGGCGATAACATCAACGATTGGTCGCTGGTGATGCTGCTGCGAATGGGGAATGACCGGTTGCTCTTCATGGGCGATGCGGAGTCGAAGGCAGAAAGCGCGTTGCTGGCCGGCGGCTTCGATTTGCGGGCGGATCTCATCAAGATCGGCCACCATGGCAGCAATACCTCGTCAAAAAAGAGCTTTTTGCAGGCCGTTTTGCCCAAAATTGCCGTGATTACCTGCGATAAGGATGAGGAAAAGGGCGCGCCGAACGAAAAGGTGCTCAAGCGGCTTGAGGAGCTGGGCGTGGAAGTGCACCGCACGGACTTGGAGGGAAACCTCGTCTTTGTTTCCAGCGGCGATGGGATCACGCTCGAAAACGGAGCGGGCCGCTAGGCGAAATCCCCCCATTCAAAGGGCCATGAAGGCTGCTGCCGCGGCTGAATTGGACAAGGTGGGGCGCGGAGTAAAAAAACCGTTGTTTTTTATAAAGAAAGTAAATATAATTAAAACGATGTAGCGCCCTTTTTATTGTTTCCCTGGGGCGCTGTGCTGAAGGAGTGTGAGCGGAAAGATGCCGCGGAGGAAGTCCGTCAGTAAAGAAATGGTGGATGATGTGGCCAAGCGAACCTTCGACGTATTGCCCATGCTTAAAAGGCGCCTGCTTAGGATGGACGCTGTGCAGGCCGAGCACAGCGTGCCCATGTCGCAGGTGCAGGTGCTGACGATGCTGGGCGAAACCGGGATGATGACGGTTTCAGAGATCAGCAGCCGCTTGGGGATCGCCAAGCCCAACATCACCCCGTTGGTCGATAAGCTCATTGCGGATGGCTATGTGGAAAGAAAGCGCGACGAGATCGACAGGCGCGTGGTCAAGGTGCTTCTTTTGCCCGCGGGGGCGGAAAAGCTCGAAAGCATTCGCGAAACCATCGGCAGGCACGCGATGCGCTGGGTGAGCGTCGTGCCTGATAAGGACTTTTATGACTTGCAGTACGCGCTGGAAACCATCGTGCGGGTGCTGAATGCCGTGGATTGAGCCCAAAGGCCATGGCGCTTTGGGCGAAACGCCCGCGGAGGAAGGGGAAGGCGGTTGACGGTAGCTCTATTACTATGGCCGCACCAGAATGTGCGGTATTTTGCCTCGGTTCAGGCTCTGGCCTTGAAGGAAATGGCGCTGATGCTCGCCGCTGAGCCGGGGGCTAGCGCGCCCCGAGCCGAAAGCCTGCGCGGCCTTGCGCTGATTTGCTTCGAGGTGCCGGCCCTAAGCGAAGAGCTGCTGGCCATATTAAGCCTTTTTTCGGCAGGCTATGCCTGCTTTGTGCGGGAGGGCGACGCATTGCTGCCCATAGAAGTCCCCGCGCTGCCCTATGGCAGGGATCTTTCAGGCGTACTCAAATACAAGGGCAAGACCAACGAGATGTTCACCGCGATGATGATCAACCTGGCCGTGTTTTCTTCGGCCTTTCGCGGCCGCTTCGCCCAAAAGCTCGAAATCTTAGACCCGCTTTGCGGCCGGGGAACCACGCTGTTTGAGGCTGCGCGCAGGGGTTATGACGCGGCAGGCATCGAGATTGACAAAGCCGACTTTTCGCAGATCAACCTCTTTTTGACTAAGTACTTAGAGCATAATCGCTTCAAGCACAGCGTTCAAAAGGCCTCGCTGACGGTTCCTGGCCGCCCGGCCGTACACTCCGTGCGCTTTGAGTTCGCGGCGGACGCCAAGGCCTTGAAGGACGCGCCCGAAAGGCTGCAGTTTATCCATGGCGATACGCTGCACGCAGCCTCGTACTTTGGCAGGCCGCGCTTCCACGCTCTGGTCGCCGATTTACCCTACGGCATCGCACACGAAAGCCGCGACGGGAAAGATAAGGTCGCCTTAGATCAAATGATGAAAAAGGCCCTGCAGGCCTGGAAAAAGGCTCTGCTGCCCGGCGCCGGGGTCGCGCTTTCATTCAACGCGCACACCCTTCCCTTGAGCCAGGCGCGCGCCATGCTCGAGGCCGCCGGATACGAGGTTTTGGACGGCCCGGAGACCGAAGGCTTCGCCCACTGGGTGGAGCAGGCCATTTTGCGGGATATTGTGCTGGCAAGGGCCGCATAATATAAAGAAAGATTCCCAAAAGCCCAGGCGAAGGATTCATTTTAGGCTCGTTTATGGGCCGCTCTTTATTGAACTTATTTTGTCGCGCCGAGGGGATCGTTCTTGATTCATTTTTTTGGAACGGAAAGGGGACGGAGCGGTGACATTTTTAGAACTTGAGGCGATGAAGCTGCAGGATCTGCGCAAAATCGCAAAAGATGGGGGCGTGGATTCGCCCACAACGCTGCCAAAGCACGAGCTCATCCTAAAAATCCTGCAAAAGCAGGGGGTTGAGGTGAGCGAAGAGGATTTAAGCGCCCTGCCCAGGCGGCGCGGCGGCCGCATGAAATTCGGCCAGAGCGACGCGAAGCCGGGCCACTCTGTTCTACGCGAAGAAGGCGTGCGCTATGGGGAGGAGCAGCCAAAGCGCAAGCGCGGCAGGCCCTCCATGGCGCAAAGGCGCGAAGAAGCCGCCCTGGCGGCCGCGAAGGAAGAGGGCGCCCAGAGCGAGCACGGGACGCGCGAGGAAGGCCAGGCCGCGGGGCCTTTTACCCAAGAAAAGCCGCAGGCGGCTGAGGAAGGTGCCGCGGCCCGGCCGCAAAGGCAGCTTCCGCACCAGACTGAGGAGATCCGGCCCGCCATCAACGCCCTTTTGCTCAGCGGCGACTGCGGCGACTGCGAGGGCGTTTTAGAGATCACGCAGGATGGCTACGGCTTCCTGCGCACTGGCAACTACATGCCGGGCGCCAAGGATGTGTACTGTTCCATCAATCAAATTCGGCGCTTCAACCTAAAGAGCGGCGATAAGGTCACGGGCAAGACCCGCCCGCAGCGCGAAAACGAGCGCTATTCCGCGCTGCTCTTCATCGAAACCATCAACGATATTCCCCCCGGTGCCGGCAAGCGCAGGAATTTTGACGATTTGACCCCGATCTTCCCCAATCAGCGCTACACGATGGAGATCAGCGGCGCCTCGAATCAGGATCTGGCCATTCGAATGATCGACCTGATCGCCCCGATCGGCAAGGGCCAGCGCGGGCTGATCGTCGCGCCGCCCAAGGCGGGCAAGACGGTGCTGCTCAAGAAGCTGGCCAACTCGATTTCGCTCAATTACCCAAAGGCGAAGCTCCTGGTGCTGCTCATCGATGAGCGGCCCGAGGAAGTGACCGACATGCAGCGTTCCATCAAGGGCGAGGTGGTGTTTTCGACCTTTGACGAGCTGCCCGAGCACCACACCCACGTGGCCGAGCTGGTCTTTGACCGGGCGCAGCGCATGGTGGAGCAGGGGCAGGATGTGGTGATCTTGATGGATTCCATCACCAGGCTAGCCAGGGCCTACAACCTGACCGTCCCCCAAAGCGGGAAGACGCTTTCCGGAGGGCTGGATCCTGGCGCGCTGCACAAGCCCAAGCGCTTCTTCGGCGCGGCGCGCAACTTCGAAGAAGGCGGCTCGCTCACCATCGTGGCCACTGCCCTGGTCGAAACCGGCAGCAGGATGGACGACATCATCTACGAGGAGTTCAAGGGCACCGGCAACATGGAGATTCACCTTGACCGCAGGCTTTCAGAAAAGCGAATCTTCCCGGCCATAGACCTGGCCAAGTCTGGAACCCGGCGCGAGGAGGCGCTCCTTAGCGCCGAGGAGCTTGAGTGCGCCTTCAGCATCCGCAAGATGCTTTCGTCTTCAAACGCGACCGACGCGATGGACCAGCTCATCTCGCTCATGTCAAAAACCACGACCAACGCGGGCTTTTTGCAGAGGATGCGCGACTGGGTCGCCCTGTATGAAAAGCGGGGCTATACCTTCGGCAACAGCCGGGGCGGGCAAGGGGGTGCCTTTAGATGACGGTTAGGGAACTGATCGGGCAAAGCGGGGCAAGGCTTCTCAACGAAGGGGTCGATTTAGAGGGTGAGGTGCTCTATGGCTACGCCTGCGACCTGCTAAGCTGGGTGATGGCCAGGGCGGCTGCCAAGACGGCCTGGATCACCGTGATGACCCACTTAAACGTGGTTGCCGTGGCCGCCTTGCTCGACATGGCCTGCGTGATCGTGCCAGAAAACGCCGAAATCGCGCAGGATGTGCTCGATAAGGCGAAGGAGGAGGGCATCCCGGTGCTGGGGAGCGGACTGACCGCCTTCGAGCTTGCGGGCAGGCTCTATGAAGCTGGCCTGAAACGGCCCGAAAAGGGCTGAAAATGGCTTCGTTCGCGGTGGATTTGCACATCCATAGCTGCTTGTCGCCCTGCGCGGATGACGACATGACGCCGAACAACATCCTTGGCATGGCCCATTTAAAGGGCCTGGACGCGGTGGCGATCACGGATCACAACGCTTGGCAGAACCTGCCCGCCGCCGCGAAGGCGGCGGAGCGCTACGGCATCGTGCTGCTGCCCGGCCTTGAGGTCACCACGCGCGAAGAAGTGCATATGCTCTGCTACTTTGGGGAAATCGAGCAGGCCGCGGCCTTCGGCGAAACCGTGCAAAAGACGTTGTTTTTGCCCGGGAATAAGGCCCTGTTTGGGAACCAGCTCATTTTGGATGAAAACGATGAGGTTTTGGGCGAAATCGAGCCGCTTCTCATCCAGGCCTCGAGCTTTGGGGTCGAGGAGCTTTTGCTGCTGACGCAAAGCTGCGGCGGGCTCTGCGTGCCCGCGCACATCAACAAAAAGGCCAATTCCATGATCGCGAACCTCGGCTTTTTGCCGCTGAACCAGCCTTACGCGGCCGTGGAGGTCTTTAAAAAGCTGCCGCTTGAGGCGGATACCGGCGGCTACCTTTTGTTAAATTCTTCGGATGCACACCAGTTGGGCGAGATTGCCGAAAGGGAGTTTTTTCTGCGCTTTGAAGCAAGGAGCCGAGAGTCGCTCTTTGCGTATTTAAGCGCGCATGTGCGCTGAAAGCCCTGAGTTTTTGTGAGGATTTTCCTTATTCTTGACCCGATTTTTGCATGAAAAAGCCTGAAAAAAGCCAAAATACCCGGGGGTGCTGAGCAAAGCACCCCCGGACGCGCGGGAATTCGGTTGCTGCGCATGCCTGAAGGCTTGCGTTCTTGCAACATGGCGCAGCGCGGCTTGCAATTTTGCGGACGCCGCGCTGGCTGCATACAATGGCGATTTTATAACGAAAAAATGAATAATATAAGGCGGAAAGAAAGAGATCCAGCCGGCTCGAAAGCGGAGAAAATGGCCCTTTGCGCAATGGGGAGCGCTTGGCAAAAAAGCTTGCGGTTTGGTATCCTATCGGATATAATGGCGAAGGCCGAGCGCCCGTGGGGCGCTGGCCGGCGGGGTGCGCGGCGCCCCCTTTAGGTGGTTGGTACACGCTGCATATATTTAACGAACGGAGGCAAAATCCAATGGCAAAGTATGTCTATCTTTTTAAGGAAGGCAATGCATCCATGAAGAACCTTTTGGGCGGCAAAGGGGCCAATCTGGCCGAAATGTCGACCCTTGGGCTGCCGGTGCCGCAGGGCTTCACCGTGACGACCGAAGCCTGCACCCGCTACTATGAGGACGGCGAAAGAATCGCCCCTGAGATCGAAGCCGAGATCTACCAGATGCTGGCCAAGACCGAAGAGGTCAACGGCAAGAAGTTCGGCGATTTGAGCGATCCCTTCCTCGTTTCGGTGCGCTCCGGCGCGCGCGCCTCTATGCCCGGCATGATGGATACCATCCTCAACCTTGGCCTGAACGACACCGCGGTGCAGGGACTGGCCAAACTCACCGGCAACGAGCGCTTTGCCTATGACTCCTACCGCCGTTTCATCCAAATGTTTTCTGACGTGGTGATGGAGATCGACAAGCCCAAATTCGAGGCCATTTTAGACGAGGTGAAGGAGGAAAACGGCGCCAAGTTCGACACGGATTTGACCGCCGAGAACCTCAAGGAAGTCGTTACGAAGTATAAAGCCCTCTACTTGAAGGAAAAGGGCAGCGAGTTCCCGCAGGATCCGAAGGTGCAGCTTCTTGAGTCCATCAAGGCTGTGTTCCGCTCGTGGAACAACGAGCGCGCCATCTATTATCGCCGCATGAACGACATTCCGTCCTCCTGGGGCACTGCGGTCAACGTGCAGGCCATGGTCTTTGGCAACATGGGCAACGATTCGGGCACCGGCGTGGCCTTTACGCGCAACCCCGCCACAGGGGAAGACAAGCTCTATGGCGAATACCTCATCAACGCCCAGGGCGAAGACGTCGTGGCCGGCATCCGCACCCCCAAGCCCATCTCAGTCCTCGAGCAGGACATGCCCGAGGTCTATGCCCAGTTCGTCAAGACCGCAGACATCCTCGAAAAGCACTACCGCGACATGCAGGATATGGAGTTTACAATCGAGCGCGGGAAGCTGTATATGCTCCAGACCAGAAACGGCAAGCGCACGGCGGCGGCGGCGCTGAAGATCGCCGTGGATTTGGTGGATGAAGGTATGCTCACGACCGATGAAGCGGTCTTGAAGGTGGAACCCCGCCAGCTCGACGCCCTTTTGCACCCGCAATTCGATGCCGACAAGCTCAAAAAGGCGGTTCCCGTGGCCACCGGCCTGCCGGCATCCCCTGGCGCCGCCACCGGCCAGATCTACTTCACCGCGCCCGAGGCCGTTTTGCAAGCCAAGAGCGGCAAAAAGGTGCTCCTCGTGCGCCTTGAAACCTCGCCGGAAGATATCGAGGGCATGGCAAACGCCCAAGGCATTTTGACCGCCCGCGGCGGCATGACCTCGCACGCCGCGGTCGTGGCGCGCGGCATGGGCACCTGCGCGGTGGTCGGCTGCGGCGCTCTTACCATCAATGAGGCCGCGCAGACCCTGACCATCGGCGGCAAGAGCTACAAGGCGGGGGACTGGTTCTCGATCGACGGCTCCACCGGCAAGGTGTACGATTCGGCGATCGACACGGTGGATGCCGACGTATCCGGCGACTTTGCCCGCCTGATGGGATGGGCCGACGCGGCCCGCAAGCTCAAGGTTCGCACCAACGCGGATACCCCGAACGACGCGGCTGTGGCCGTTCGCTTCGGCGCGGAGGGGATCGGCCTTTGCCGCACCGAGCACATGTTTTTTGAGGCCGACAGGATCGCGGCCGTGCGCGAGATGATCATTTCCTCCACCCTGGAGCAGCGCAAGAGCGCCCTTGCTAAGCTTTTGCCGATGCAGCGCGGCGATTTTGAGGGCATTTACGAGGCGATGGAGGGCCGTCCGGTCACCATCCGCTTCCTCGACCCGCCCCTGCATGAGTTCCTGCCCACCATCGACGACGAAACCGCGATTTCGGGCGTGGCGCGCGAGCTTGGCGTGAGCGTGGCCGACGTGAAGGCCAAGATAGAGTCCCTGCACGAGTTCAACCCTATGCTGGGCCACCGCGGCTGCCGCCTGGCTGTTTCCTTCCCCGAGATCGCCGAGATGCAGACCCGCGCCGTCATCGAGGCCGCAATCAACGTAAGCAAGAGCAAGGGCTACACCATCGTGCCTGAGATCATGATCCCGCTGGTCAGCGACATCAAGGAGTTCGCCTTCGTCAAGAAGGTTGTGGATGACACGGCGAAGGCCGTGATGCAAGAAAAGGGCGCGACGCTGGAGTATCACGTCGGCACGATGATCGAGGTGCCCAGAGCGGCGCTGACCGCCGACAAGATCGCTTCGCAGGCCGAGTTCTTCTCGTTCGGCACCAACGATTTGACGCAGACCACCTTCGCCTTCTCGCGCGACGACGCGGGCAAGTTCCTCGAAGAGTATTACTCCAAGAAGGTCTTCGAGCAGGATCCCTTCGCGCGGGTCGATCAGGAGGGCGTGGGCCAGTTGATGGAGATCGCCGCGCAAAAGGGCCGCAGCGTGCGCCCGAATATCAAGCTGGGCATCTGCGGTGAGCATGGCGGGGACCCCTCTTCTGTCGTGTTCTGCCACAAGCTTGGGCTCGACTATGTTTCGTGCTCGCCCTTCCGCGTCCCGATCGCCAGGCTCGCAGCCGCGCAGGCGGCTATACGCACGAGGGAGGCGTAGGCTCTACTACGAGTTCACCATTGACTATCAAGCTGCATTAGCCTTCCGCAAGGCGCGGGGCGAATATCTGCGGGAGTATCAATGGGAGGACGTTACGGTAGAGGTTTATATCTGAGCGAGATAAGGTAAAGTAAAACCCGCTCCTGTTACAGCGTAGGTTGTGATGGGGGCGGGTTTATTCGTTGCCAGAGTCGGGCGGGGTATAGGTGTCATCATACATATCACGGTAATCGTTAATTTGGGATATTGCTATGTCGGGATAAATTGGATAGGTATATCGGCACAACCGCTTGAAAACCTCCAAGCCCTCCTCGATTTGGGCGTAATCCAGTAAATCGTTCAATAGGCGGTCTATTCGGTTTCTGTCCGTGATTTTGTTCTCAATGATTTGATTGACCTGTGCCTCCAAAACAGGAAGAACCTTGCGGAGTGAAGCGTGTAGATGCCGAATCATATCGGCCAAATTATTTTCACGCATTCGCTTTACACTTCCCAGTTTTTGATATACACAAAAGATTGTGGAGGATTTGACACGCCAAAGTCTTTTAGCGTTTTTTCTTCATCGAATTTGTGTACAGAACCAAGCTGATAAGCGTAAGCGGTTTTACAATTGCTAAAATACTCCCGATACTTCGCTCTGCTGATTCCCGAATTATTTTTAGTCTTTTCCCATATCGAAGAAGGACTCCCCGATAACGATTCAATTATTTCGACTTCTCCCACCACTTTCATTATCGGAAACGTCACATAAATAATTATCTTCTTAACACCCTTACGGGGTAATCTCTTTCGATATTCAAATAATTTTGTTCCCTTAAAAATGCGTTCTACATATTCAGGTTTGATGGATAATAATATTGTTTCCACTTGCTACCTCCAAAACTTGCTTAGATCTGTTTGTGCTTCGTTTAGTATCATCTCAAATTGGTCATTGCTTATTCTTGTAAATGGGCGTGGACCATTCGGAGCAGGTACGATATTTTTATCCCAGAGAAATCCAAGTATTGGACGATGAACAAGACTCTTGATATAGATGAACTTTAGTATCATTAAGTTATAACGATGATTGTCCCAAAAGCTGTTAAGCTCATCAAGACTAAATACGCTCCTGTTCTGACAATGACACAAAAAATCCTCTTTATTCCTTGAATTAAAGCCTGTCTGAATTTCATCAACTATTGCGATTGTCGTTAAGACAGAACTGTATTTTTTAGATGTACCAGCATCTCCTGTTCTATAAAAAAGCACGATGTCGCCGGGGTTAATATTCCTCTCTTGACCCCACGAAATATATACCTTTTGCAACGCATATCGCTGAGGCTCTTTTGCAAGGAAATCCACTTCGTTTTCGGTATTCAAAATTGAATCAGGAAGCAAAGAAGTATGATATTGCGGATAAATCGGCAATATAAATTTCTGTTTGTTATAAAGAAGGTTTGGGAAATTCTCTTTTGCGGAAAGAAGCGGATTATATAAGCTTATTTCTTTGACCAATACAGATTCGCCAGTAGAAAATTTTATTCCAAAATGTAAAAATCCCCATCGAGTCAAAAGATTAGACAGCGTTGCAAGATCTTCTCTGTTTTCAAAGAGTGTGACATAGATTTCATCAACTTTGCGCTCGACAGCGTTATCAAATATGATTTTTATAAACCGTTCTCCCAAACGAAACCCTGTTGCATCGACTTTAAAAGTGCCGACTTTAAGGCGTTTTTTCGGGGTGAATGATGGAGCGATGTCAGAATAGTTTTCACAGCGGTCTTCAGTCTTTAAATAAAGGAATCCCAGAATGCGGCCTGTGTCATCTTGACAAAGGTATGCCTCATCATTACACTTTTTGGCAAACCAATCGTTGAACCCTGTATAAGCTTCTCGCAAGCTATCAAAAAACTCATTATTAACATCTATCTCGCCCATCAACCGCTTTTTTACAGCTAACGCCCTATATTCTACGAGGTTGGGATTTTCCGCCGTAACAAAAGCAATAAGCGCATTGATAGAGAGAACTTTATGACTCAAACCAAGCCGCTCGGCTTTTCGCCGAAGCTTTTTATCCTCGGTGATTAGCATATCTACACGCTTTTGAAAAACCTCATTCAAGAGAGCGGTGTCAATTCTATCGTTCTCATCTTTGTCCAATTCATCAGCAAGAGTCGAAACTTCCGCAGCAAGCGGCGCGACTGCTTTCATTTCCTCATATCATCCAGTTTAAGCATCATTGCCTCTTGCGGATCAGCATATTGGGAATTCCCAATTTCTTTTTTCGATAATGGATGAATTAACTTATCACATTTAAGTCTATCGAGCCATCGAAACAAATGCCCCACGCTATAATTCGTAGTGCGCTTATTTTCCCTATGTATTATGATGTTTGTGTCAAGAAGGACCCTCATTTTAGTTCCCCTCCCTTGTAATTATTTCACATACTCTCTGGCAATCTTTATCTGAAAAAGTCATCTGATAAATAGATGAAGGACAGTTTAATCTGGCCGAGACTTTGTCATATTGTTCCCGTTCGCAAGAGATAAGTGCTTTTATGGATTCAATTGCATAATCCTTCAAGTCGCGCTGCTTTAGGTTTTGGATGATTACAAATGCATCTGCTTCAAGTAGGATTATATGCTTGATATTTAGATTTTCAAATACAGATTCAGGTAATGGCTCTGGTAGATTAAAAGCGTTAAAAATACAGAAATGTCCAGCAAGAATAATTCTCTTATGTGATAAATTTAATGCATGGACTTTATTGGATAATAAAATTTGGTTTTTGTCTTTATCGGCGACAACTTTGTTTGCGCCATATGTTTCTTGATTTATTTCGCTTATTAAATCACCAGCAGAGAAAAATGGCATTTTAAGTACAGCGGACAGTTTATTACATAGGGTGCTTTTGCCCGTTCCATAAACGCCAGCGATAAAAATTGTTCCTCCCATGTTTTCTCCTCCCCATCACGAACTTGCCCTTAACCGCTCATAAACATAGCCCACCAGTAAATCCTTAACCGTATTGCCAAACTTTTCATCGTCCAGCACGCGCTCGCAAAATTCTTTGTTTTGCATCATACGGTCAACAACCACGCCCATAAAAGCATCATTGAACGGGAACTTGAAATGCTCTTTGGAATTGTTCTTGGCTTGTGTTCTCAGATTTTCGTCCTTTTCCATATCGGCGACAAACTGCTCTAACACCTTATCCATATCACCAAATTCCGTGCCAAAGCGTTCATTCAGCTTTTCGAGCAGCTCCGAAAGCGGGGATTTTTCCTCGTCATTTTTCTTTGTTCCCGCGAATTTGCTGTTGGGAAGCGTTTGCCCCTGCTCCAAAGCAATGCTACCTTCAAAGATTTTCTGCACCCTGTAATACTGCAAGACCACCTCATCATCAAGGTCAACCCGTTCGCCATCCTCGTGCGGCAGCTTACGCAGAAAGCATTTCGCGTAGGCGAAAAATTTGTGCATCCCGGCATCGTCAAGCCTTACAATATTGCTGACAAAAGAATAGGTGCGAATAAATTTAGTCAGCGTAGATTTGAACTCGTCCTGCTCCTCCTCCGATTTTCCGCCAAAACGGTCAACAGCGGGGTCGATGTAGGCATTTAGCTCTCCGAAATCAATGTTGCTCTGCTTTTTTGTGGGCTTGAAAAATACCTTTGCAAAGTTCTCGACCTCGGTGTCCCAATAAACTCTAAACTCGTCCAGTTTGGATTTCAGATCATAGACGATATTGGCATCGGTGGTTTCAGTAATAAGGCTTTCCTCATAATAGGGCGAAAACGCCGCCTGAATCTCCTCCGCGCTGTTCACGAAATCCAAAATAAAGGTATCCTCCTTGCCAAAGCAGGTGCGGTTAAGGCGCGACAGCGTTTGCACCGCTTTTACGCCGTGCAGCTTTTTATCCACAAACATCGTGTGCAAAAGCGGCTCATCAAATCCGGTTTGATATTTCTCGGCCACCAACAAAACTTGATATTCGCCGCCGTTGAATTTTTTCGGCAGTTCGCTTTCCTTGATTTTATTGATGCCGACTTCGGTATACTCTTCATAGTCGTCCTTGACTGTGCCCGAAAACGCCACCAAAATCCCCATTTCCTTTTGGTAGCCCATTTTTTCGATGTATTTCTCAAACTCGTAATAATAGCGAACAGCGTGAAGCCGCGAACCTGTTACCACCATTGATGTCTTGAAAATGCTGTAGCTGCCCGTAATGCTCACAAAAATTCTCCGTGCGAATATTGAGCGCGGACTCATAGGCGTGAAGAAAATGTGCGAGATGCTGCTCATCGCCCGTGTGCTTGTATGCCACAATATAATCGTTAACCTTTTTGCCACGAAAGTCTGCCGCAAAGCAACCGATATTTCGTTTTGCCCGCGAAGCCATATTGAAGCCGCTCCTTCTTAGTTGTGTTATCATTTTATATTCTATCATAAATTAAAGATTAAATCAATATTTGTAACGGTGTTTTTTGTGTTGTGTTTATGATAATAAATGCGTTGTGCGCCTTTCCGATTTTCGCCTTTTTCGCCCATTACCATTATATATATGAGGGCAGAGAGAAGCCCGCTGAAAATGCGGAAACCTCTTTTCGGCGGGCAAAACGCATGTCAAGAAAAATCAAAATATTCTGATTTTTCTTGACTTGTTAATCAAAGAATCCATCGTCCAGAATCTTCTGTATCGCAGTTATTGCTTGACTGTAGGGCAAATTTTCGAACAGCAGCGTGTCGGTAATCTGATTGTAATCCGCCTTGAAATAATCCTCGTCCACAATTTTGCGGAGCAGCTCCGGCAAATCCACGCCCTCCTGCGCCGACAGGCAAGTGATGTGCGGTCTGCGTATTTCACGAACCTCGGCGACCAATTGCCGGAACGAAGCATCAAAGATAATTTTTGGATAGAGCTTGTACAGGTCATAAATATGCCGCGAGTGCATCTGCACCCGACCATCTAAGTAATAGTCGGCTATCGCAAACACCTTATCAATAAATGTGCGCTCTATCGACTGCGCCTTAACCCTGAACGGCTGCAAACCATACCTTTCAATGTCCGATAGCGCATTTCTGGCAAGCAAAAAATCATAAACAAGGCTTGCCGCTTCCATCGTTTGTGTGGGGAAGGACTTGATAAAAACCGAGGTTTCCACAATCAAATGCGGGTTCAAAAAGTCCGCAGCAGAAGCGGAGCGGTAATCAATCACATAGCGGTTAAAATCCCTGCGACTGCGGATTTGGTCGGCGTTTTCAAGCGCAAAGCCCGCTTCCTCTATGATAGACACAATGTCCTGTTTCAATCGCTTGCGCTGACCCTCGGTGAGCTTGGCGGCCTCGGTTTCCACGCTCAGGTCAATATCCTCCGAAAATCGGCTGATGAGCTTGTGACATTTGGAGAGCGATGTGCCGCCCTTGAAAATCACGCCCGGCTGCTTTTCGGCGATTTTTTGCAGAAAAAGAGTAACGAAATAATCCTTTTCCACAATGCCGATGTCATTTATGCCGAGATGCGCGGCGGTGTCCGCCAGTACCTGTGCGAACAGCTCCTGTTCCTCATGTAAGTTCATAGGCGACCCCGCTTTCCATCATGTTTTTCATCGCTCTGGCGGGGAAAAAGCCCGCATATTGCGTAACGGCCTCTCTTGTCACGCCGGAGGACTTAATATATTTTGACAGCATATACCGTTCGGTTTCGTCCAGCTTGCCCGGCGTGATGGCGTTCATCAGGTCAAGAAATTGCAGGGTTTTGGCGTTGTTTTTCGTCACGGTCGTGCGGCTGCGCCTTGCCCGGACACGCTGATTGCCCACCTGAATGTCCCGCACTCGTGTGGTTTCGTTGTTGGTCACAAGCTCAAGCAGATTGGGCACCTGCGTGGTCAGCCCCGCCAAATTGAGAAGCGAAACGCCCGCAACATAGCCGTAAACCTCGTTTCCGTCCGACAAAAAACGCCGCTGAACCACCTTGCGCGGGTCAAGCCCCGCCTCGCCATAAGACATTTTGCGGGGGAAATAATAGATGCCCGTGTCGAAGCGTTTTAGCTCGCCACCATCCACAAGCTTTTTCAGCTCCTTGAAAATCCACGGACGGGAGTAACTTTCAAACTGAATTTGCTCCACATAAATCGGCTCGCCTGTGCCATATTGCGCCTTCAAATATTCGCTAAAAGTCATTCTGCATCACCTCGTTTGCTTAGTATTTCCGAACTCTAATATATTATACTCTATTCTACGTAATTTGTCAATAGAAAAATAACTGTGATTTTTATTATCCGCACATTTGCGGTTTTCCCCATTCAGCGATAAAATTATAACATCAAATAAATTTAGGAGGCGCACGACCATGACCAAATTAGCACCGCGTTACACCAACGAAACCACAGGAATATCCTACACTCTATCCGCCGATGGCAACTACTATCTGCCCGACCTGACATTGCCGGACGAGCCCGAATACGAAATCGGACGGTTCGGATTGATGTGGCGGCACTATCTGAAAGAGCAGCGCACGGTGCTGTTCACCAACCTGCTCACACAGGGCAAACTGAACGCACATCTCTACGAAATCGACCAAACGGCACACGAACAATTTTTTCGTATGACGGAGCAAATGGCGAAAGCCGAGGGCATAACGGAGGAATTGAAGGCTCGTGACCAAATGCTATGGGTGAAGAAGATGACAAATATCCGTGCGCGAGTCGAGGAAGTCATTCGGGAGGAGTTGATTTATTCGTGAAGAAAAAAGATGAGGTTGTCTTGAAGTTGGATTCAGCGGAGCGCGGTGTTATCATTGCCGCTATCAACGAGCTTCGCAACAAGCGCATTGAGGAAGGAATATCAATCGAGTTCGCGAACGAGGTGTTCTTGAAATTAGCCGGGAAGTAGCCCGCAAGTACATAGCGCAGAAAAAATCCACAGACCGCTTTTGAAAGGAAGGCGGTCTTTTTTTGCGCCCATTTTTAGCAAGAGAGGACGTGATAGGACTGCTGTCCACAGGATTAGCGAGCAACGGGCTAACGCCCATTTTAGCGACGGGCATCCCGCCGTCAGGGGCCGCCGCCCCTATGACCCTGCCAAGGGAGAAAGGAGCTTTATGTCAAACACGAAATTCAAGCCAATCAAAATCAATCTTACAGAGGAGGAGTATGAAACCATTAAGACTTATGCCAAAAAGTGCGGGCTAACCGTAACAGATTTATGCCGTTCGCTTTTAAGCCGCTATCACCCAAAGCCGCTGCCAAATGCCGCTTTCCGCGAAATGCTTACGCAGCTGTATGCGCTGTATCCGGCAGTGAACGATGACGAATCGGCGGCAGCACTTTTACGAGAAATTATTCTCGGCTTTGAGAAAAAGGCGTTGCTGCCGGACAGGAGCGCGAAATATGGCGGTAACGAGCCTGTGGGCGGTCAAGGGTCGAATTGACCACCTTATCAATTATGTTGAAAACCCGGAAAAGACCCGCGCCGACACCGTCGGGGACAAGGAATTGCAAGCCTTATGGGACATTGTCGGCTACACTACCCGCGCTGAAAAAACCGAGCAGAAGCTGTTCGTAAACGGTATCAACGGCTCTGCTAACAAACGCCGTGAAATGGGGCTGGACGACACGGGCTATTGCGATGCTCAAATGATCGCCGAGTGGAAAATGGAGGCGATGGGCAAGCTGCTGTTGGAATCGCTGTGGACGGAGCGGAAATCGGCGGTTCAGCTTGCTTGCCAAATGCTTCGTGACTGCGTCTGCGATGAGCCTGTCAATCAAGGAAGTC
>JAITGM010000049.1 GCA_031280685.1 Christensenellaceae bacterium | reverse complement strand
CGCCACAAGGGGCGCGTGCATTTTGCGCAGTGGGCCTTTTTGGCTGCAAACGGCCTATATGCCTTGGGCGTCTTTTTCCTGAAGCCTTCTTTTTGGCCGCTGCTTCTGGCCGCTGGCCTTTACTTTGCTTTTTTGCTGCTTTATGCCAGGCTTAAGCCCGATTTTGAGCCCATGCAGCCGCGGATTCAGCTTTTGGCGGCCGGGGCCGCCCTGCTCGCGGGCAGCGCCGCCTTCGCGCCGCGGGCAGGCGGGCTTTTGGGGGCCGCCTTGCTGCTGGCGGGCCTCATGCTGCCGCTCTCGTTCGCGGCGCTGGGCTTCGCCCTGCTGAGCCGCCGCCACGCGGCCGCCGCGCTGGCCGTGCACGCCTTTTGCTACTGCGGCGCGCAGACGCTGTTGGCGCTGAGCCTGTGGTTAAGGTAGGCGCAAAGCCCAAAAAAACCAAAAAAAGCGCACCCATTGCTGGACGCGAGCTTTCGCTTTTAAGTCGCGCCCTTCGCGCCGAAATGGCTGGGGCGCGGCTTAGTCTGTTTCCTTAGGCCGCAGCAGTTCGTCGTAGCTGGTCTTGAGCGCGTCGCGAATGGCCCTGAGTTGCGAAGCCTGGATGTGCTGCAGGCCGCGCTCGAACTTCACCAGCGTTTCTCTCGTCAGCGGAGTGCCGGTTAGTTGCACCAAGCGGACGAGTTCGGTCTGGCCGATGCCCGCCGATAGCCGGGCAGTCCGGATATTTTTTCCGATGTGGATGACGCCATCCGATTTTATCTTTTGCTCTCCCACTGATCGCCACCGCCAATCTTAGTCAAAAAGAACTGAAAACAGTCCACTTCTTTCTTGACTCTATGGCCAAATTAAAATGGGACCAGTACTGGTCCGGCGCAGCGACGGAAGGCGAGCGGATTGGTAAAAAGAGGAGGGGCAAGCAATGAGGAACAGCAAATGCGGTGCATGGGCGCTTGTATTGTCAATCGCTGGGTTTTTAACGGCATTTTTAGGTGGCATCGGCGTCTTTTTCGATGTCGCGGCCATCATCTTGGCGATCATCGCCTTTGCCCGGGCGAAAAAAACGGGCAAATTCACTTTTGCCCTGATTGCGACTATATTGGCGGGAATCTCGCTGGTGGTGTATTTCATTGTTTTAAGCGGACTTCGTGCCGTTTCTAGCGCCTTGAACGAGGCCGGCAACGATGTGGCCGTGGTAACGAACCAAACGACGAGCACGCCGGAGTCCGTATCGCAGGCTGCACCCGCCCTTGCTGAAGGCAACGCCATGGTTCAGGAGGAAACTGCCGTCTACGGCGTGGGCGACACCATTGTGAATGGGGATTTGGAGATCACCGTGGCGGCTATCGAGGTATATGAGCACGATAGTCGGTTTTTGCAGCCAAAGGAAGGCTATATCTACATAAGGGTGGATTTGGCGGCGGCCAACACGAGCGCGTCCAAGGTCAGTTCGGTGTATGGCGGGGCCAGCTTCACCGCCTATGCGGACGATGAAGCCGTAGAGCAAAAATACTTATCGGCGGATGACAGCAAGAGCTTTAGCGGGGAGATCGCCCCGGGGAAAAGGCTCAGCGGGAGCATCTTCTATGAAGTGCCCAAGGGCCTGCGGGCCTTCGAGTTGCAGTACGCGCCCGACATGTTCAGCCGTAGCAAGAGGGTGTCGATTGTGAAGACCTTTTAGGGCGCATTCAAAGAGCGGTTGGAGCCGGCAGGCCCCAACCGCTCTTTATTTCTGCTTTTCTTTGCCCTTATTGGCCGGCGATGGGCGGAGGATCGGCCCCCGCCTTAGCCGCGGCGGCGCGCCTTTTGGCGTAGACGACCATTTGGAGGCCGCGGAAAAGCGGCGCGGCGCCCAAACAGCGGCCCCGCCAGGCCGCAATAGCGTGCCGCGCCCGGGGCGCCACCCGTGCCCAACAGGGCGGACTGCGTGAGCACGAGGGAGATCAGCGCGGGGCGAGGTCGCTAGGGGCCCGCGCCGCCCAGACACCGCGGCAGGCACACCAATTTCGGTAAAGGTGAAGGTCGAGAAGGCCAGGGCCGCGGTGAGATCTATGCGAAGGCCACCCTTTCCCCAAAGGAGCACGCTCGCGCAATACAGAATGCAGGGCAAGGCTGAAACCGTCAAAATCCAGCCCGCCTGGGCATGGAATTTGAGGGGCTTCGGCCCCTTTTCGCCCCGGGCGGCGCTGAACTTGGCAGGGCGATGCCAGCGTTGCAGGCCGTTGACGCAGACGAAGGGCGAGAGGGAATAAAGCCCCACAAGGAGCTTGCCGAGCGCCAGGCTAAGGTTAAAAAAAACGCGGAGCCCTTGGCAAAGCCAAGAACCTGCCCGGCCCCGGAAGGGGAAAGGCGCGGATGCGGGCGGCCCAGCGAGCTCATTCCCACTCAAGCAGGCCAACCTCTTCCATGTAGGCCTGCTGCTGCTCCATAAAATCGTCCACCAAGGCGGCGACCGCCATGGCCTTGTCGTCGTCTGCCGCGATGGCGCGGCAAAGGGCGGCATCGATGAATTCGAAGGCCTCATCGTCGTCATAGTAGCTTCCGCCGCTCAGTCCGCCGCTCAAAACGCCGTTTTCCTCCATGTATTGCAGGTCGGCCTCGAGGGCCAGGCGCAAAAGGGAGCGCAGCTCGCTCTCGCTGAAGGCGCGATGCTCGCCGGGGCGCACGCGCGCTGAGATGAAGGCGAGGGCGGCGTCTTGATCGTAGCCCTGCATGGTTTATCCCTCCTTTAAGAGCGCTTCAAGGCGATCGAGGGCCTGCTCGAAGGCCTGCATGCAGCTTTCGACCGCCGCCGGCGAGCGCATATCGAGTCCCGCGTCGCTAAGCACGTCGAGCGGGTCCTTGCTGCCGCCGGCAGAGAGGAAGCCGAGGTATTTTTCTGCCGCGCCGTCCTCGTGGGCAAGGATGGAGCGCGAGAAGGCCACGGCCGCAGAGTAGCCCGTGGCGTATTGATAGACGTAGAAGGCGCGATAGAAGTGGGGGATCCGCATCCATTCGTAAGGGATGAACTCGTCCAGAGAGATGGCTTCACCGAAGTACTCTTCGTTGAGGGTCTTATAGATTTCGCAGAGCAGTTCCTTGGTGAGGGCCTGGCCCTCTTGCGCCAGCGCATGGGCCTTCGTCTCGAACTCGGCGAACATCGTCTGCCGGAAGACCGTTCCCTTGATCTGCTCCAGCTCGTGGTTGACCAGCGCCAGCAGCGCGGCGCGGTCGCCCCTTTCTTCCGCTTGCTTCTTCATGTGGTCAAGCAGCAGCGCTTCGTTGGTGGTGGAGGCGATTTCGGCCAAAAACAGCGGATAGTCTGCCTGCATGGGCGGCTGGGCCTTGTTTGAATAGAAGGAGTGCATGGAATGGCCGAGCTCATGGGCCAGGGTGAAGACGGAATCGAGGGTCTGGTTGTAGTTGAGCAGCACATAGGGGTGGGCCGAGTGCGTGCCCCAGGAATAGGCCCCGGTGGTCTTGCCCTTGTTTTCGTATACGTCGATCCAGCGGTTTTGGAAGGCCTGCTCAAGGTCTGCAAGGTAGGTTTCGCCCAGGGGCTTTAGGCCCTGACGCACCAGGCGCGCGGCCTCGTCATAGGGCAGGCCAAGCTCAATGGGCGGCACGATCTGCACGTAAAGGTCGTAAAAATGCAGCTCGTCGAGCTTCAGCGTCCGCTTGCGCAGGGCAACATAGCGGTGGAAGGCCGGCAGGTGGCGGCGCACCGCCTCGATGAGCGAATCATAGACCGTTGCGGGGATGGAGTTGGGGAAGAGCGTGGCTTCAAGCGTGGTAGGGAACTTGCGCGCCTGCGCATAGAAGCGATCCTTCTTGACCGAGGCCGAAAACGCGGCTGCAATGGAGTTGGAAAAGGCCTTGTATTGGCCGTGCATGGCCTCGTAGGCCGCCTTGCGCACTTCACGGTTGCGGCTTTCTAAAAAGAGGCGGTAGCGGCCGTGGCTCATGGGGGCTTTTTGGCCGTCTTCACCGGTGATTTCAGGGAAAACAAAGTCCGCCTCGGTGAGCATGGAGTAGATCGTATCCGGCGCGTCGGCCATTTCGCCCGAAGCGGCCAGCAGATTTTCGATTTCGGGCGAGAGGGTGTGCATTTCCATGCGCAGCTGCTTTTCGAGGAAGCGGGCATAGGGCAAAAGGGCCATTTCCTGGGCGATATAGCCGCGTACGCGCTCGCCGCCGAGCTTGATGAGCGCAGGGCCAAAGAAGGAGCTGGCCGTTTCATGCCTTACCAGCAGGCCGGTCGCCCTGTCGGTCTGGGCCTGATGGAGGGGGTTTGCGTTGTCTTCATCGCGGCGCATGCGCGCGTAGGCATAGAGCTTCTCAAGCAGCAGGGAGCTGCCTTCCAGCGCCCTTAAAATCTCGAGCAGCCCCTGCGCGCCGCCCTTGAGTTTGCCTTCTAACGCGGCAAGCCCGGCGGCTTCCGCCTCGGCCCTTGAAAAGTCCGCTTCCCAGAGCGCGTCGCTCTCATAAAGATCCTCCAGGCGCCAGGTATAGGCTTCGTCTGCCTGCGCCCTGCTGCGCAGTTCCTGCATGGCGTTTCGCCCCTTTCTTCTGCGGCCGTCGGGCCGGTTTTGGCTTAGTATGCTTGGGTTTTTGGCGTTTTAGCCTAGTTCTTCAGGCTCTGGATCGGCGCGGGGATGCGCCCGCCGCGCAAGATGAAGTTCTGGGCGCTGCTCTCGTGCACGGGCATGACCGGGGCGCGCCCCAAAAGCCCGCCGAAGACCACCTCATCGCCCACGCGCTTGCCGGGCGCGGGGATGATGCGCACCGCCGTGGTCTTTGAATTGACCATGCCGATGGCCGCCTCGTCCGCGATGATGGCGGAAATGGTCGCCGCGCTGGTGTCGCCGGGCACGGCGATCATGTCCAGCCCGACGGAGCAGACCGCAGTCATGGCCTCGAGCTTATCGAGCGTCAATGTGCCCGCGTTGGCGGCATCGATCATGCCGATATCTTCGCTCACCGGGATGAACGCGCCAGAGAGGCCGCCCACGTGCGAGGAGGCCATCACGCCGCCCTTTTTCACCGCATCGTTGAGCAGGGCCAGCGCCGCCGTGGTGCCGTGGCCGCCCGCCGCTTCAAGGCCCATCTCTTCTAAAATATGGGCAACGGAATCGCCGGCGGCGGGCGTGGGCGCCAGGGAAAGATCGACGATGCCAAAGGGCAGCCGCAATCGCCTGGAGGCTTCCATCGCCACGAGCTGGCCCATGCGCGTAATCTTGAAGGCTGTGCGCTTGATTTCCTCGGCTACTTGATCGAAGGGCTGGCCGCGCAAGGCCTTCAGTGCCTCGCTCACTACGCCCGGGCCAGAAACCCCCACGTTGATGGCCGCGTCCCCTTCGCCCACGCCGTGGAAGGCCCCCGCCATGAAAGGGTTGTCTTCAACCGCGTTGGCAAAGACCACGAGCTTTGCGCAGGCAAGCCCATCCTGCCCGGCGCTGAGCGCCGCGGTTTTTTTGATCACCTCGCCCATGAGCCGGACGGCGTCCATGTTGATGCCGGCCCTGGTCGTGCCCACGTTGACCGAGGAGCAGACGAAATCCGTGCTGCTTAAGGCCTCGGGGAGCGACTCGATCAGCGCGCGGTCCGCCTTGGTCATCATCTTGTGCACCAGCGCAGAATAGCCGCCGATGAAGTTGACGCCGACGGCCCTTGCGGCCCTGTCCATCTCCCTGGCGATCAGGACGGGATCGACCCCGGAGCAGAGCAGGGCGATGGGCGTGACCGAAATGCGCTTGTTGACGATGGGAATGCCGAACTCCATTTCGATTTCTTCGCCCACGGGCACGAGGCGCTCGGCCATCTTGGTGATGCGGTCGTAGATGCGCGCGGGCAGCCCTTGCGCGCTGCCCGGCAGGCACTCGAGCAAGGATAGGCCTAGCGTGATGGTGCGAATATCGAGCTTCTGCTCGGAGATCATCTTGTTGGTCTGCAAAATATCGTTGAATTCAAGCATTTTTTTGCACCTATACCTTATGCATCGCATCGAAGATCTGCGAGTGCTGAATCCGGATCTCCAGGCCGATCTCATCGCCCAAGGCGTTGAGCTTTTCGCGCACGAGCGCGAATTTTTCGCCCGCGCGGCTGAATTCCACCAGCATGATCATCGTAAAGACCCCGCCCATGATGGTCTGGCTGATGTCTAGGATGTTGACCTCTTCGCGGTAAAGCAGCATGGAAACCCGGGCGATGATGCCGGTCTGGTCCTTGCCAAGCACGGTGATGACTGCCTTCATGGTGATGAAAACACTTCCTTTGCGTTTGATTTGGCGCCTTAACTTGAAGAAAAAGCCCTGTTTGCGGGGCAAGGCCGCCGCCCCTTCCGCCTCGCGCCCGTCAAAATAGAGTTGAGGCGCTAAAACCGTGGCGCAGCGGGTGGATAAAGAGGCCAAGCGCCGCCATGGGCAGGGCGGCAGGTAGCTGACCGCTGGCAACGCACCAAAAGCCGCGCTTATGAGGCGAAGGGCGTGGCTTGTGAGGCCTGCGGCCAGCAAAAGGAGCAGGAGGCCGCCTAAATAAGCCCAGAACTTGGTGCGAATCAGTGCCCTGGCGCGCTTTAAGCCCCGAAGGCCCCGGAGTTCCTCGTTCACGCCGACCAGCGGCGCGAGGCTCAGGACGGCGCTGTGGAGGAAGATGGCGAGCTAGGCCAGGAGGAGCCACGCGGGGGGGGGGGGGGGATCGCGACGAAGCGCAGGCCATCGAGAGGAGCAAGGGCGAGGATGATGGAAACCAGCAGCACGAAAAGCGCGGCAGGGCCAGCAGCACGAAGCAGAAATGGAAGAAGCCGCTGCAGAATGGGCTTAGCGCGCCGAGCCAGGCCTTAAGGAGCAAATCGCACAGGGAGCTAAAATGCAGGGCGCCCGCCGCCACATCCCAAAGAGCGAGGGGGGACGGCGCTTCTCAGCGAGGTATTCACGAGCGCGGGCGGGGCATAAAACAGCAAAAGATAGGGCAGGCCCTTGCCATAGTGCGTAAACGCCCCGGCGAACAACTCGAAAAATCCCTTTCTGGGCAAGGCATCTACCTCTTTTTTGCCACCGGCCTGTTTACGAGGCCGCTTCGGCGCGGTCGAAATACAGCTGGGCATAGAAGGCGTACTCGAGCGGCACGGCCAAAAACGCCGGGATGGCGAAGGCCAGCGGGTAGGCCCAGAATGGCGCGCCGCAAAGGGCGCAGGCCAGCGCGAGCAGGCAGATGGCCGCCAAGACCATCAACCCAAGCAGGGAGCTGCCGCCGATAAAGGCCCAGGGCCGCGTTTTAAACAGCAAAAAGGCCCGCTTCAGGCCATCAAAGGCCCAAAGGTTCTCGTTCATGCCAACCAGCGGCGCGTAGACCTGCAGCGCGGCGAGGATGAAGAGCGCAGCGCAGTAGGCCAGATAGAGCGCCGCGCTCTGCACCACCATGTAGACGGCGCCCCAAACGGGCGAGGCGACGATGCCGAAGATGGAGCCGAAGAACATTCCGTAAAGCAGCAGGGCAAAGCCCGTGCCGACGGCCATGCCAAAGCCCATCAGGATGAGAGACTGGACGATGGGCTTTGAACGGCGCCCATCCATGAGATGGAACTGCACCGAAAAGCCCCCGATGGGCGCGTTTTGGTAGGCGGCGCTGTTGATCGCGGCCATGCGCGCGCTGAAAAGGGGTTGGATTAAAAAGCCGTAGCCCAGGCACACGAGCAGATAGAGCGGCATCCATAAAAAGGTCTGCGCCATGCCCGGCAAAAAGTCCTGCCCGATGCCGGCCATGCCGCTCTCGAGCGGGCTGCCGCTCAGCAGGCTCCGGAACAGGGCCGCATATAGGCCAAAGAGCGGCTTGAGCATCATCGTGGCCATAAAGAACACGCACAGAAGCGGCAGGCAGTAATAGAGCAGCAGCAGGGGCAGGCTTTTGGTGAATCCCCGCCCATAGAGCCGAAAAGCGCCCTCAATCAGCGCGCCAAAAGGCCTTTTCCTCATCGCGAAATCCCCTTTCTTGCTCATGCATGGGAATAATCCTCATCCAGTATAGCAGAACTTCGCCCTCGACGCCACAGTCCCTCCTCGCGGACTGCGCTCCGCTCAAACCCATCTGGTTGGCTTCGCCGCCCATGGGTTTGGGCCCCGCTCCGCCGCTCGACTCAATTCGCAATCGTCGCAAAGGCTTCCCTTTGGTCGCTTTGCTCGTTGCTCATTGGGCTTCCGGCTCGCTTTATCCGCCACTGGCGGCGCTCACCTCAGCCCATTTTCCGCAAAAGGGCACGGCGAGCCGTTCGGTTTCGCTTGCAAGCGCGCTCCGCTCTCGCTTGGTCGCCTACCATCTTTTTGCGTTTTTGCGGGTTCGGGCGGCTTCGCCGCCCTTTGCGCCGCCGCTGCCTTGAGAGGCCGTTTCAGGCTGAAAATAAGCTATTGCCTTCCGCGTCGATGGCGACGATGACGGGGAAAGCTTCGACCGTCAGCCTTCGGATGGCCTCGGTGCCCAGATCCTCAAAGCAGATGGTTTCTGCGGCCTTCACGCGCATGGCCAGCAGCGCGCCAGCGCCGCCGGTCGCGGCGAAGTAGACGCTGCAGGTTTCCTTCATGGCTTCGACGACTTCCGCGCCCCTTGGGCCCTTGCCCACCATCACATTATGCCCCTGGCGCAGGAGAGCGGGGGCATAGGCATCCATGCGGGCCGAGGTCGTGGGCCCGCAGGAGCCGATGGGCAGCCCCTCGGGCGCAGGGCTTGGCCCCGCGTAATAGATCGCCGCGCCGCGCAGCTCAAAGGGCAGGGGCTTCCCCTCGCCGAGCAGCCCCACGAGGCGCTTGTGGGCGGCGTCCCGTGCGGTATAAAGAAAGCCAGAGAGCAAAACGGCGTCCCCCGCGCGCAATTTGGCCAGTTCCCCGCGGGAAGCGGGCAGGCTGAGCTGGATCATGGCGAGTCCCCCTTTTCTAAAGCGTCATCTCGCGATGGCGCGAGGCGTGGCACTGCATGTTGACCATCGCCGGCAGGCCGGCGATGTGCGTGGGCAGCTCGGCGATGTGCACGGCCAGGGCCGTCGTATCTCCCCCAAGGCCCATGGGGCCGATTTGCAGCGCGTTGATCCGCTCCAGAAGCTCCTCTTCCATCCTGGCCAGGCGGGGATCTTCGGCCCTTTGGCCGAGAGGGCGCAGCAGCATCCGCTTGGCCAGCAGGGCGCAGCTTTCAGCCGTGCCGCCGATGCCCACACCCAGGATGACGGGCGGGCAGGGCTTGCCGCCGGCCAGGCGCATGGTTTCGACGATGAAATCCTTCACGCCCTCCTCGCCGTCCGAAGGGTTGAGCATCTTCAGGCGCGACATGTTCTCGCTGCCAAAGCCCTTGGGCGCGACGGTAAGATGCGCCCCGTCGCCCGGGACGATGCGCAGATGCAGCACGGCCGGGGTATTGTTGCCCGTGTTTTGGCGGGTCAGCGGCGTAAGGGAAGAGGCGCGCAGCCTGCCCTCGAGGCAGGCCCTGGCGACGCCGCGGTTTACCGCGTCATTCAGGTCGCCGCCGATCAGGTGCAGATCCTGGCCAAGATCCAAAAACACGACGCAAAGGCCGGTATCCTGGCAGCTCGGCAGGCCGTTTTCGGTTGCCAGGTCCATATTTTGAAGGATTTGGCCCAAAACTTCTTGCGCGACGGGCTTGCTCTCGCGCGCATGCGCGGCCCGCACGGCCGCGCGCAGATCGGGGGAGGCATGGATGCAGGCCTCGATGTAGAGATCGCGCACGGCCTGCTCGATGAGGGCCACGTTCAGCTCGCGCGTCATGCCGTTTGCCCTGCGGGGGCCGCGCCGCTTGAAATCGCGGCCTCGGCGACCGCCTTGGCCACGGCAGGGGCCACGCGCGGGTCGAGCGCGGCGGGCAGGATGTGGTCTTCGCTTAAATCCTCGCCCGCAACCAGGGATGAGAGCGCCTGGACGGCGGCAAACTTCATTTCATCGTTGATCTCGCGCGCGCCGGAGTCGAGCGCGCCACGGAACAGCCCGGGGAAGGCCAGGCAGTTGTTGACCTGGTTGGGGAAGTCGCTGCGGCCCGTGCCCATCACGCGCACGCCCGCCTTTTTGGCCAGATCGGGCATGATTTCAGGCGTCGGGTTGGCCATGGCGAAGATGATGGAGTCCGGATTCATGGCCGAAACCATCTCGGGGCTGACGATGTTTGGGGCGGAAACGCCGATGAACACGTCGGCGCCGCGCAGCGCGTCGGCCAAGCTGCCCTTGCGGCCCCGCGGGTTGTGGCGGGCGGCGAGGGCATCCTTCATGAAGTGGCTTTTTTCTTCCCCCACGTTCAGGATGCCGTTGATGTCGCAGGGGATGATCGCTTTGGCCCCCAGCTTTTCGAGCAGGATGCAGATGGCGGAGCCCGCCGCGCCGATGCCGTTGACCACGATGCTGGCGGTTGCAAGGCTCTTGCCCACAACCTTTAAGGCGTTGAGCAGCCCCGCAGCCACGATGATGGCGGTGCCGTGCTGGTCGTCGTGAAAGACCGGGATCGAGAGCCGCTCCTTTAAGCGATCCTCCACCAAAAAGCAGCGCGGGGCCGAGATGTCTTCGAGATTAATGCCGCCAAAGACCGGTTCGAGCCGCGCCACGGTTTCGACGATCTCGTCCACATCCTGGGTATTCAGGCAGATGGGGAAGGCATCCACGCCCGCGAAGCGGCGGAAGAGCACCGCCTTGCCTTCCATTACGGGGATAGAGGCCTCCGCGCCGATGTTGCCAAGCCCCAGCACCGCGGATCCGTCCGAAACCACGGCCACCAGGTTGCCCTTGGCGGTGTAGGTATAGACCTTGGCCTTGTCTTTGTGGATTTCCCTGCAGGGTTCGGCTACGCCCGGGGTGTAGGCCACCGCCAAATCATCCTGATTTTCGAGCGGCAGCTTGCTTTCTACCCTGATCTTGCCCCGAGCGGCCGCGTGGCGGGCCAGGGCCTCTTTTGCGTAATCCATGGCTGTTGCACATCCTTTATTTCGTTGGATTAATGGCGGTTTGCGCCGGGTTCGCGTCATCTTAGCCCCTAGTATAACACAGGAGCACGGGAAGCGCCAAAAAGGCGCCCCCAGGTTTTGGCGAGGCGCCTTTTTGGCTATTCCGCGGCGTAATTTGGGGCCGGCGGGCGCAGAATCCCATCGAACTTGCACTTATCCAGCACGATGTAATGGTCGATAAAGGGCCGCAGGCGCATGACGGACTGCCCCTCGACCACGGCGACCACCACAAGCTTGCCTATGGTGCGCAGGGTCTTGTAAATGGGCAGGTAGTCCGAGTCCCCGCTCATGAAGATGGCTACGTCGTAGGCGTTGTTGAAGGCCTTGGTGATGGATTCCACGGCGATGTTAATGTCGGTGCCCTTTTCTTCGCGGTAGTAGCTGCTCCTGTCGTTAATGTTCATTTCCACGCCGTAGGTCGTCGGCCTGGCGATGAACGCGCCTTCGATCACGTCAAAAAAGGACTGATTCCGCAGGCCCTCGATCCAGCGGTAGTGGCGCATGGCCGCGTCGTCCTGCTGGAGGAATTCGTCCGGCCTGGGGGCGCAGAGCAATGTTTTGACCAGAACCGCGTTGGGCACGCAGGCATTGACCATCAAGGGCAATTTGTTGTAATCGAGCCTCGGGGCGGGAAGATTCTGTGCGCGGTAATAGGACTGCAGGGCGATCTGGAAATTTTGCTCGTCAATGAAGACCATGGATCTGAGCATGAATGACCTCCTTTTTAACAATAGCCCCGGAGGGGGAGAGGGAAAGGCGAAAAGCCGAACCGGGGAAGGGTCTGCCCTGCCCCTATCATATGCCAGTCCTAGCGCAATAGCAATCAAAACACGGCCGCCTTGTGAAACGGTGAAAAGGATTTCCGTAAAAGCCGCGTTAAAAATGGCCTTGCGTGAAAGCCGCGCAGCCGATAAAATACAGGGCGGGGGGCTTCTGCGGCGAAATGTTTGAAAATCCTTCATCCAAGCGAAACAAAGCGGAAGCAAACTCGTCTAAGAAAGGGAACTTGGGCGCCCGGTTTGAGGGCGGAAGGGGGAAAGCCGACTTGGAAGCCATAATCCGCCTGCGCGGCCTATATAAGGTCTACCGCCTGGGGGAAGAGAAGCTCCGCGCGCTCGATGGTGTGGATTTGGATATTTACCCTGGGGAGTTTTTGTGCATCGTGGGGCGCTCGGGCAGCGGGAAATCGACCCTGCTCAACATGATGGCGGGGCTGGAAAAGCCTACGCGCGGCGCCGTGCAGATTGCCGGGGAACGGCTTGAAAAGATGAGCGAAGCGCAGCTTGTGCGCTTCAGGCTCGAGCACGTTGGCTTCATTTTTCAGCAGTTCAACCTCTTCGCCTCGATGAACGCTTTGGAAAACGTAACCATGCCGCTGCTCTATCGCGGCGTGCCGCCCAAGGCCCGCAAAACGATGGCCCTGGAGGCCCTCAAAACGCTGGGGCTGCTCAGCCACAAAGGGCATAAGCCAGCGCAGATGTCGGGCGGGCAGCAGCAAAGGGTGGGCATCGCGCGGGCCCTGGTTTCAAGGCCCGAGATCGTCTTTGCGGACGAACCTACGGGCAACCTCGACTCGCGCACCAGCGACGAGATCCTGGGCATCATCCAAGGCGCCGCGAGGGAAAGCGGCTCCACCCTGGTGATGGTCACGCACGATAGTTCAATCGCCGAGCGGGCAGACAGGGTCGTGCGCCTGCTCGACGGCAAGGTGATTGAGATCATCGAAAATAAGCGCGATTACGAGCAAAAAGCAGAGCAAAACAACGGCGCCGAGCCGAAGGAGGAACTGCCCGCATGAACCGACTTTTAAAAAAGATCACCCTCATCAGCGCCACGATGCTGGCCCTGATGCTCCTCGTCATGCCATTGGCGGCTCAGGCCGCCGTTGGGGATGCGTCAACGTCAAGCGACGACCCCATGCGCCTTGCCTCTGCAAAGCATATGACGCTGCGCGCCTCCCCGATCGGCGTGGGCAACGCGGGCGGGCCGCTTGAGATTCAGATCCGACTAAACTACCGCGATAACGGCAGCTTCGCGGGATTGGCTTTGCCGATGTTCAGCATCGAGCCGGTCTTTGATGAGGCCCTTTTCGACGTTTTGGAGTTTGACCTGTCCGCCTATACGCAGTCTTTGGGCGGCCTGATCGTCAAGACCAAAGAGAACGGCAACTGGGAGGATGACTATTTTAGTTTCAAATTCAGGGTGAAGCAAAACGCGTTGAACGGCACCTACGAGATGAAGTACAAGGTGCAGTTCATCGAGCATTATATGGACTGGGAAAAGAGCGAGCCCGTCACAGCGGAGTTTACGGTGCTCTTCCGCGTTGAAAACGGCGCCACGCCCAAGCCGGAGGCGACCCCGGATCCGGGCCCGGCGACGGCCAACCCCTCAAAGGCCATGCTGCTCATCGAGTCGATCGCCTACAGCCCCGCAACCATCGTGGCCGGCGACGAGTTCGACCTGACGCTGCGCTTCCGCAACACCACGAAGTACGCAATCAGCGACGTCCGCGCGGCCCTTTCGGACGAAACGCAGACCCTTTTGCCAGCGAACGGCTCAAACACCATCTACATCGCCTCCGTTGGGGCCGGCGAAACCCAAGAGGCGGTCGTGCGCATTAAAACCACGCCAAACGCGGGCATCCAGCCGCCGGTGCTCTCGATCGCCTATAGCTTTGTGCAAAAGCGCGTGGCCTACGAGAGCAAGGACGACGTGACCATCCCCGTGGCGCAGCTGCCGAACCTGCAGCTGGACGCGCCAAACTACCCCACCGAGGTTTACGAGGGCGATTCGCTGGGCATCACGATGAACCTCTTCAACAAGGGCAAATCCACCATTTATAACGTGCTGGTCACGCTTCAGGCAGAAGGCCTGCGCGCTGAAGAAAGCTATTTCGCGGGCAATATGGAGCCAGGCACCACCAAGACCTACGACGTTTCGGTGAGCATAGAGCCGGGCGTGAGCGGGCCGGTTTCGGGCAAGCTTCTCGTCACGTATGAAGACAATTACGGCGGCGAAACCCAGCGCGAGGTGCCTATCGAGATCAACATCGTCGCCATGGACATGGGCGTGGTTGGCGACTTTGACGGCGGCTTTAAGGAGGGGATCATCGAAATCGCGTCCGAAGGGCCGGAAGCGCCGGCTGGCCTGCCGGTTTGGGTCTGGTTCGCGGGCGGCGGCGCGCTGCTGGCGATCGCCGCTGTGGTGGCGATTTTGCTCGTTCGCCGCGGACGCAGGAAGAAGGATGAGGAAACCCTCGATGAGATGGAGTGATTTAATCCGCCTGAGCCTGCAAAATCTCTGGCGGCGCAAGACGCGCAGCATTTTGACGATGATCGGCGTGATGATCGGCACCGCCTCCATCGTGGTCATGGTTTCGATCGGCATCGGCATCAATCAGGGCCAGATCGACGCACTGCGCGAGAGCGGGCAGCTCACGACCATTGAACTGTATTCAAACCTATACTACTCGGGCAACGGCGGCGGGGGCGGCGGCGTCGCGATGGTCGCGGTGAGTGAAGGCGACTCGGTCAAAGAGCAAAAATTCGACCAGAATATGCTCCGAAAGATCGCGGCCATCGAGCACGTAAGCGCCGTGACCCCGATGCTGGATATTTACCAGTTCCAGCTGCGCACGGGCAAGTACGTAAGCCATAACTCCCTCACGGCCATCACGCCGGATGCTTTGACCGCCCTCGACATTAAGCTTAGCGAGGGCGGCGGCTTTTCGCAAACCCCGGGGGATACCATCGAGGTGATTTTGGGCGGCGGCACGCTGATGAACTTCCGCAATGAAAAGTCCCGCACGCAAAGTTGGGACAGCGTGCCTGAGATCGACTGGCTGAACGCCAAATATACCCTCGTCTATAGCGACTGGAACAACGTCGATTCCGACGGCAACCCGAAGACCTACGAGTTCAAGGCCAAGGTGGTGGGGATGATTCCCGATAACGGCAACCAGTCAGCCTACAGAATGTACACCAACATCGAGTCGGTTCAGCGCCTCATCGCCAAGAACAAGCCGGCTTTTAAAAACTCGGGCATCAAGACCGATCAGTTCCCCAACGGCAGCGTGCGCGTGGACGACTACATGAACGTGACCGAGGTGCAGCGCAAGATCCGCGAGCTGGGCATCAATGCCTGGTCCCAAATGGAATGGATCGAGCAGATGCAGGAGCAGACGCGCTCTTTGCAGCTGATGCTGGGCGGCATAGGCGCGGTGGCCATGCTCGTAGCCGCGATCTCGATCATGAACACGATGCTGATGTCGATCTATGAGCGCACGCGCGAGATCGGCGTGATGAAGGTGCTCGGCTGCAGGATGGCCTCCATCGGGTGGATGTTTTTGTCTGAAGCTGGCTTCATCGGCCTGGGCGGCGGCATCACAGGGCTTGGCTTTAGCTATGGCGTCGGCGCGATCATCAACGTCTTTCTTTCAACGCAGGGCGCCATGTCGGGCTTCCGCTCGGTCATTCCGCCCTACCTGGCCATCGGCGCGCTCGGCTTTGCCGTGCTGGTGGGCATGCTGGCCGGCTTTTACCCCTCGCAGCGCGCGATGCGGCTCTCTGCCCTGGCCGCGATCCGCACCGAATAGCAAAAAGGGCGCTTACGCGCCCTTTTTATCTTTGCCGCTTTTTTCGATCTCGCCGCGGAGATAGTTCAGCGCCTCCTTCAGGCCACCGATCTCGTCGATGATGCCGTTTTCCACGGCCTGCTCGCCATCGAGGATGGAGCCGACGTCGTTGGCCATCTCATCGCGCGAGAGAAGGAGCTCATAGAGCCTTTCGGTGCCGATGTGGGAGTGCGCGGTGATGAATTTGGCCACGCGCGCCTGCATATCCCGCATATAATCGAAGGATTGCCTGGCCGTGATGACCATGCCCGAGATGCGCACGGGGTGAATGGTCATCGTGGCCGAAGGCACCATGAAGGAACGCCCCGCGCAGACCGCCAGCGGCACGCCGATGGAGTGGCTGCCGCCCAAAACCAGGCTGGCCGTGGGCTTGGAAAGGCTCGCCACCATTTCCGCGATGGCGAGGCCTGCCTCCACATCCCCGCCCACGGTGTTGAGCAGCAGCAGCACGGCCTTGACCCCCTCGTTTTGCTCTGCCTGAAGCAAGAGGGGCAGAACATGCTCATATTTCGTGGTCTTGGCCTGGGGCGGCAGCACCGAGTGCCCCTCGATCTGCCCGATGATGGGGATGGCCGCGATCGGCCCCTCGTTCAGGTCCTGCGTGCCCGTTTCCCGCAAGGAAGGGCCGCCCTCCGCTTCCTTTTCCTCTTCTTGGTTCAAAAAAGCATGGCGCTTCATTCGCTTTTCCCCTTTCCCAAAGTCGTTTCGAATCGAAGTCGCCGCTTAGTATGGCAAAATCGCGTCCAAATCATGTGAAGGCGAGGGATGGCCGGTGATTTACTGCCCAAGGTGCAAAACCAGCTTTCAGGGGGGCTTTTGCCCGCGGTGCGGCCTGAAGGCGCCGCGCGCGGCCTCCTTTTTGTGGCCGGCCGTCGCGGTTTGCTTTTCGGCGCTGCTGCTTTTCTTCACGGGGGCCTTGCTGTGCGCGCTGGGGTTGGCTTCCCAGTGGGGCGCGGAGCAGGAGGGAGCGGCGCCCGGGATTCCGGAGCTTGCAAAGGGCTGGCAGGACGAAGAAAGCGGATGGTTCCAGCCGGGCAAATACATCGTCGGGCAGGATATTCCTTCGGGCGAATATTACTTCCTAAAGCAGTTGACCTTGAGCGAGGATCAGTTTGCCTGGATCGAGCTGCATTCCTCCCCGCTTGAAGAGGATTACCTCATCGATACGAGCTTTTACGTCAACTACATGGTCTATTTGCACGCGGGGCAGCTGCTGGTCGTCAACGACGCCGTGTTCATCCCCTCGCGCGAGGTGCCCCCGCACAGCGATTGGAAGGAGGGCTTTTTGCGCGTCGGGGTCGATATTCCGGCTGGCGAATACACCGTAATTCCCAAATCCTCGGCCTGGTATGGCCGCTTGAGTCTCTACCACGGCACGGACTTTACCGCGATCGACAACTTTTTGGAAGATAGGATGTTCAACCGGCCGATCAGCGTGACGCTGCAGGACGGCGACTGCGTCCTGATCGAGGACGCGGAGTTGCTTCGCCCGGAGCTTCTGCCCAGGCAAAGCGTCTAGCTGGCAAGCAAGGCCTGTAGGCCGCCGCTGTTCGTTACCCGCGAAGGGTGGGGCGGCGAAGGAATCCCCCAAAGGGCTTCTTCATAAAGGGAGGGCGCTGGATTGCTTCGCTTGCGTTCGCGATGGCGAGGGAAGGGGGCGCGATGGCGGGGAAAGCGCTGCGAGGATGGGAAGATTTTCATCGGCGCATAGGATTGGTCTGCACGCCCTCGGCGGCGAGGAAGAAATGCGCCCAACAGGGCTAAAAAGACGTAAAGTGGGTTAAAAGGCCCTAGTCCGGCAGGGTTTCGCCCAGAACCCGCGCCCAGTTGCCATAGAGGATTTTTTCCAACTGCCTGGCAGGCAGGCCGTTCTTTTCGAGCGCCCTGGCCAGGGCAGGCAGATCTTCGATGCGGCGAAGCCCCTCCGGCGTGGAGGGGATGCCGTCAAAGTCCGAGCCCAGGGCCGGCAGATCCTCGCCGCCCACGTTTAGCGCGTGCAGGATGTGGCGAACCACATCCGCGGCGCAAGCCTCGGCGGCGTCCTCGCGCAGGAAGGTTGGGAAGAAGTTGATCCCCGCGACGCCGCCCTTTTCGGCCAGGGCGCGGAGCTGTTCGTCACCTAAATTGCGCGGCTGCGCGCAAAGCGCCGCCACCGAGGAGTGCGTGGCTACTACGGGCTTTTTGCAGAGCGCGAGCGCCTGCCAAAAGCCGGCGTTTGAGGCGTGGGAAACATCGACGAGGCCGCCCAAGCCTTCCCAGAGCGGCACGGCTTCGCGGCCAAGGTCGCTCAGGCCCTCGCGGTCATCGCCAATGCCGCCGCAGAAGGGATTATCGTTGTTCCAGCTCAGCCCAAAGAGCCGCGCGCCGCGCCCGTGGAAGAAGCGCAGGCGCTCTGGATCACCTTCGAGCGCGTCCGCACCTTCGAGCGAGAGCATCAGGCCAAAATCGCAGCCTTGCAGCAGCAGGGCAAGCTCTTTTTTGCTCCGAATCAGGGGCGCGGGGCAGAGCGCTAGCTCACGCTCGAGCCCTTCGAGCTGGCGCAGCGCCTCAACGAAGGGCTTGTTTTCGGCGCTGGGCCGCGCAAAGAGTGAAAGAACCTGCAGCCCTGAGCCCAGCGCTCGCGCGCGGGGCAGGCTGAAATGGCCGCCCGCCTTCAAAATGCCACCGTTTGAGGGCGCGTCGCAGTGGCCGTCTATCCAGCGAAAGCCCATAGCCCTTTCCCTCCTTATCTGGCCCATGCTATGCAAAAGGCCCACGGAACATTCTGCGGGCCGCTTTGCTAAAAAGGGCTAAATCTGCTTGGCGAAGGCCTCGCCGAAGGCCTTGGCGGCGGCCAAATCCTCATCTGTCGGCACGAAGCAGACCTTGAGCTGCTGCCCGAACACCGCGCACTTGAGCGAAGAGAGCCGCTCGGCCAGGTGCGGCAGCGCCTCGCCGCTCCAGCCGAAGGAGCCGAACAGCGCCACGGGCCGCTTCTGGATGTTGACCGCATCGGCCAAGGAAAGGAGCTGCCAGGCGGGGGGCACGGCCTCGCGGTTGATGGTGGGCGAGCCGATTAAGAAGGCGCCGCTGCCGTTGAGCTCCTCGGCCAGGGCGCTAAGATCGTGCTCGATGATGTTATAAAGGGGCGCGTTCGCATCCGGAATGGCGTTTAAAATCCCTTCGCGCACGGCCTGCGCCAAGCTCTTGGTGTTGCCATAGGCGCTGCAATAAAAGATGGGGATTCGCGCCGGGCCTGCCTGCTTTTCGGCCGACCAGCCCTCGTAAAGCTCCAGCACGCGGCCAAGCACGCCGTCCTTAGTCAAGACCGGGCCATGGGAGGGGCAGACCGTATCGAACTCCAGGCTTTTCAGCTTTTGCAGCCCGGCGCGCACGTAAGGCGCGAAGGGGCCGAAGATGCAGTCGTAATAATACTTCAGGGCGCCGAAGTATTCGGGCCCGTAGACGATTTCCTGGTCGAGCACGCCAGGCTCGCAATAATGCGCGCCCAAAAAGTCGCAGCTAAAGACCGTTTTTTCTTCAGGCAGGTAGGTGAAGATGGAATCCGGCCAGTGCAAAAAGGGCGCGCTGATGAATTTGAGGGTTGTGCCTCCCAGATCGAGGCTGTCGCCATCCCGGACGATATGGGGCGAAAAGCCCTCGCGGTTGACGATGTTCTTGAGGTAGATCGCCGCCGCCTGGCTGCAAAAGACCTGCAGGCCAGGGTATTTTTCTAAAAGGCAGGCCACGGAGCCGCTGTGGTCGGGTTCGGTATGGTTGAGGATTAGATACTCCGGGGTCCGGCCCTCGAGGGCCTCTTCTAGAATTTGGCCATATAGGTGCGAAAAGCCCCGATGCGAGGCCTCGATGATGGCGGTCTTTTCCGCGCCCTTGACGACGTAAGAATTATAGCTCGTGCCGTATTCCGTGCGCATGATGACGTCAAAAACCCGCATTCCCGGGTTCAGGACTCCGGCAAAGTTGATCGAAGGCTTGATTTTTCTCATTCCTGCTCCTCCCGCTTTGGCCTTGGCCGATTCTTTGCCCCTATGATACTATTTTGGTCCCGAAAGTGCAAGTTGCGCCTTGCGGGCGGGGGAGGAAAGGTGCTATGCTCACTTCATCAACTCTTAACCTTAGGAGGTGCGCCGGCATGGACGGACTTGGAATGCACATGGGCAATCTCTCGCGGCTTTCGAGCGCGAAAACGAGGTCGATCAGCCCCGAAAACTTTAGCGGCGAAAGGGGCGGGGGTGGCAGGGCGTCCTCTGGCGAAGGCGAAAGGGCGGCTCGCGACCTTGGGCAGGGCTGGAAGGTTTCGCCCTGCGTTAAGATCGCCCCGGGCGAAACCTTCACCCTTTGCGACATCGAAGGCCCCGGCGCGATCCAGCATATTTGGATGACGCCGACCGGCTCGTGGCGGCACGAGATTTTGCGCGCGTACTGGGATGGACAGGAGCAGCCCTCCATCGTAGCGCCGGTGGGCGATTTCTTCGCCTGCGCCTATAAGGAGCCCTTCGCGCAGCTTTCGTCATTGGCGGTCTGCGTCAACCCCGGCAGCGCCTTCAACTGCTATTGGGAAATGCCCTTCCGCAGGCGCTGCAGGATCACCCTTGAGAACCTCTCGCAGGAGGAAATGACGCTCTTTTACCAGATCGATTACTGCCTGACCGAGCTGCCCGAAAGCTGCGCATACTTCCACGCGCAGTTCCGCAGGGTCAACCCCCTGCCCTATAAGCAGGACTATGTGATTTTGGACGGCGTGCGGGGCAAAGGGCAGTATGTGGGCAGTTACCTGGCCTGGGGGGTCAACAGCAACGGCTGGTGGGGCGAGGGCGAGATCAAGTTCTTCATGGATGGCGATGGCCAGTACCCGACGATCTGCGGCACGGGCACCGAGGATTACTTTTGCGGCTCCTACAACTTCGACGTGGCGGGGCGCTACGTGGAGTTCTGCACGCCCTATTCCGGCCTTGCCAAGGCGATCAGGCCCGATGGGCTTTACCGCTCGCAGCAGCGCTTTTCGCTCTATCGCTGGCACATCGCGGATCCGATCCGCTTCGAAAGCGACTTGAAGGTGACCATCCAGGCGCTAGGCTGGCGCTCGGGCGGGCGCTATCTGCCCCTGCAGGACGATATCGCCTCGGTGGCCTACTGGTACCAGACCCTGCCTGCCGCGCCATTTTTCCCGTTGCCGGATGCGGACGGGCTTGAGATCATCTAGGCGGGTAAAAAAAGCGCCCAGGGCCTTGGCCTTGGGCGCTTTTGGGTTTGAAGGGGCCGGGATTAGAGCCGCTTATCGCTGCGCTTGGCCAGGCGCATGCCGAACCCTTGAAAGAGCTGGACGAGCACGACCAGCAACAGCACCGTGACCAGCATGGTATCCTTCTGGTAGCGGTAGTAGCCAAAGCGGATGGCGATATCGCCCAGGCCGCCACCGCCAACGAAACCTGCCAGCGCCGAGTAGCCCAAAATGGTGGTGACGGCGATGGCGGAACCCAGGATGAGTGAAGGCCCGGCCTCGGGCAGCAGAACCTTTAAGACGATTTGCAGCGGCGAAGCGCCCATGGCCAGCGCGGCCTCGACCACGCCTTGATCGACCTCCTTGAGGGAGGATTCGACCAGCCTGGCGATGAAGGGGGCGGCGCCGAGCACCAGCGGCACGATGGTGGCCGTGGTGCCGATGGTCGTGCCCACGATGGCCCGCGTGAAGGGCAGCACGGCCACGAGCAGGATGAGGAAGGGCACCGAGCGCGCCGAGTTGACGACGAGCCCGAGGGCGCTGTTGAGCCAAGGCCTGGGCGCTAGGCCGGAAGGCTCCGTTACGACGAGCAAGATGCCCAGCGGCAGGCCGAAAAGGTAGGCAAGAACTGTGGAGCTGAGCGTCATATAGAGGCTTTCGCCAAGGCCTTTTAAGAGCATTTGGGCGAACTCATACACGGCTGAGCACCTCCTCAAGGCTTAAGCCCTTTTCTTTAAGGAACTGCAGCAGCAGGGCGGCCGAGCGCTCCTCGCCAAGGAGCAGGGCCTGCGCCGCCTTGCTTTGCGGGTTTGAAAATACCTCGCGCACGGGGCCGGTTTCGGCCAGGCGGCTTTGATCCAGCACCGCGACGCGATGGCAAACGCCCTGAACAACCTGCATTTCGTGGGTGATCATCACCATGGTGATCTGAAAGCGCTCGTTAATATCGCGCAGCAGGGCCAAAATATCGCGCGTGGTTTCGGGATCCAGGGCGCTGGTGGCCTCGTCGCAGATCAGCACGCGGGGGTTTAAGGCCAGCGCCCTGGCGATGGCCACGCGCTGCCTTTGCCCGCCCGAGAGCCTAGCCGGGAAGGAATCCGCCTTTTCGCCGAGCTTGACCAGCTCCAAAAGCTCTTCCGCGCGCACCCGGGCGGCTCGCCGGGCAAAGCCCGCGATTTCCATAGGGAAGCGGACATTATCGAGCACGCTGCGCTGCATGAAGAGGTTGAACTGCTGGAAGATCATGCCCATGCCCTGCCTGCGCTGATAAAGTGCCTTGCCCTTCAGGGTGGAAAGCGACTCGCCCCCGAAAAAAACCTCGCCACCGGTCGGCTTTTCGAGCAGGTTCAGGCAGCGCGCCAAGGTGCTCTTCCCCGCGCCGCTCTTGCCGATGATGCCGAAGATTTCGCCCGCGTAAATATCCAGGTCAATGCCCTCAAGCGCCAGGTTGCCGTCGGCAAAGCGCTTGCTTAGATTTCTCGTTTGAATGATCGTTTCCGCCACAAAAAGCCCCCCGCGTAAAAATCGCTACCCTTAGAATATCGCCAAGGGGCGCTTTCGTCAAGCGGGAAGCGGCGGCCGCCGGCCTAATCCCCCACGCCGCCGGTGAGGTAGCGGAAGCCAAGCCTTGCGCCCAAGAAGCGGCCGTCGCCGACGGCGCGAACCGAAACGGAGCTTGCGCCACGCCCGAAGGCGTAGGCGAGGGCTTCGTCGCATAAGGCCGCGGCGAAGCCGCGCCGCCGAAACTTGGGCTCGGTGGAAACGAATTCGAGGGAGGCAGCGCCCCCGTCGCTTAAGATGGCGCAGGTTGAAACGGCTTCGCCCTTAAAAAAGCCCAAAAAGCAGGTCATCTTCCCTTCGTCAAGGAGGTGGAGGTGGTTTTTGGGGTGAAAAACGCGCTTGCCGCCGTGCTCCAGGCGGTTGTCGAGCTCGCACCAAAGCGAAAAGGCGGCGAGCGAGTCCCCGATCCGCACCGTAAAGCCGCTGGGGGGCGGGATGGCGGCAGGCAGCTCGCCGGGGAGCATCACGGCGTAGGTTTCAAGGTCGCTTTCGGCATAAACAGGGCGCTTTCCGTCGGGATAAAGGGCGGAAAGCACGCGCTCGCTCGCCGCGAGAGGCCACCAGGTATGGATGCGTTTTGCGCGGACTTCGCCGATTACTCGGTGAAGCTCCCCGTCTGAAAGGGCGCCGAGCCGGAGATTGAAGAGGGAGGAAAGGTCGTTTACATCGCCGTTTGGGCGCATGGTTTCGAACAGGCCGTTGTCGTCCAAGGCCATGTGCGCGGCATCGCCAATGCAGTGCAGGTAAAAATTGGCGCCGCGATCGACCAGGGCGAGGGCTTCGAAATTGCGCATGGGGCACCTCCGGTCTTTAAAAAGGGAAGGATGAAAAGGAAGGCCTCGCGGCTCGCGCCCGAGAGACCGAAGACGAACCTTTGCCGGGCCTTGGCGCTCCGCCGCCTTGACGGCGATGGCGGCGGGCACGGCGACCGGCATGCGGCCAGGAAAGGGGCGGATTCCAGGCTGCGCTTAGAAGGCGCGCAAAAGCGCCATTCAAAAGGCTTCGTCGAAGAAGCCCAACTGCTCGCTTTCGCCAGGCAAGGGCTCGAGGGAGAGGGTTGGCACTTGGGCGGGCAATTCGCCGCGCAAAAGCCAGGCTTCGGCGGCTGCGGTAGGCACGATGACCGGCATTCGGCCGTGCAAGGCCTGAATTTCGGGCGCTGCCTCGCGGGTGAGGATGGCAAACGCGCCGTTTTGGCAAAGGCCTGCGAGAAAATGCTCGCCCTCACCGAAGCTGGCCCGGGTTTTGACGCTGCCCGAGGCGGTTTTGCGCCATTCGAAGTAGGCGCTGGCTGGAAGCAGGCAGCGCGAAAGGGCGAAAGACGCACCGAAGGTCTTCGAGGCGGCCGCGCTTTCGATCCGCGCGTTGATGTGCGGCCTGCCGCCCGGCAGGAGACTGGCAAAACCCCAGCGCAGCGTCATCACACGGCCGGGGGCGACCAGGGCGGGCAGAAGTTGGCCCGGAAAGGCTTCGCTTTCGCCCAGAGGGCCGCGCAGCTCATATCTGCCGCACAAGGGGCATTCCTCCCTGATTTCTTTATGGCTTGGCAGGGCGGCGGGCTACCATTCCCTGCTGGTTTTGACCACCTTGCCCAGGATGCGCAGATTGCTAAGATCGCGCCCCGAAAAGAGCCGCACCGGGTAGCTTGGGTTGAAGGCCTGCAGGGCGACGTCGCGCCCGGACTTCACCACACGCTTGATCGTACCTTCTTCCTCGCCCACGAGCACCACGGCGAGCTCGCCGCTTTCAACGTCGCTCTGGCGATGCACCAGCGCAAGATCCCCCGTGTGGATCTCGGGCTCCATCGAATCGCCCTTGACATATAGGCAAAAGAATTCTTCGGGGTTCTTGACGTCAACAAGCTCTTGGCCGATGATTTCATCCTGCGCCAGCATGTTGTAGCCCGCGCGCACGAAGCCGCGGATGGGCACCATGCGCTGGAGGGCGCTGGGCGCGTCGTCGTAATCGAGCAGCCTGTCGATCGAGCAGCCAAAGACCGTGGCCAGCTTTTTGAGCATTTCGGGATCCGGCTTGCGGCGCTGCGTTTCGTAGTGGTTATAGGCCTGGCGAGTGAGTTCCACCGCGTCGGCCACCTGCTGCTGGGTCAAGCCCAGCGATTTGCGGATGGTTTTTAGGTTATTGGCCAATGGCTTCATCCCCTTCCAAAACAGTATGCAACAATACGCTGATTATTTCAAGCCTTTTTTGTGCGATTTCGAAAATAATTCTCCTAATCGTTGACAAGGTTCTTCTGCCTTGCTATACTGCGATAGCAACACTTAGTAGCGTTTTTGTTAACAAAGCAAAGGAGGAGCGCGGCATGAGCCAAGCCATTCAAGTTCATTCCAACAGGGTGCAGGGCAGCACCAGGCGCGCGGTCTATGACTACATTTTCCGCTTTTTTGGGGAGCACGGCTACGCGCCGACGGTGCGTGAGGTCGCCAAGGGTTTGGGGATTTGCTCCCCCGCCACCGTGCACCGGCACATGACTGGCCTAGCGCGCGAAGGCCTGATCACCCGGGCGGGCAACAAGGCGCGCGCCGTTTGCCTGGTCGAAATCTGATTTGAAGGGGAGTACGATATGCTGCTGCCAAAGGCCGCTGTAGACAAGATCATCCTGAAGCTGTGCGCCATCGAGGAACTCCGCGCGCGTTCCACCCCAGCCGACAGGCGCTGGCTTATGGCTCTGGATTCCGTCATCAACAGCCTGAATCCAGAGATGCGAAGGCTCGTATCCATGCACTTTTTCGAAAACAGGACGGGCCTTGAGGTCATGGAGGCGCTTTGCATCGAGCGCAGCACCTTTTATGTCTGGCGCGAGCAGATTCTGCTGCAGTTCGCCGTCGCCGCCGCGGAAAGCGGGGCCTTGCAGGTCTTTTACGATTAGATTTGCGCCGCCGTCCCGTTTTGGGCCTTGAAAAGCGCCCGCTTCTATAAGCGGGCGCTTTTTTGCGCGTTCCTTGGCTCTTTTGCGGGTGCTTGGGGGGCTACCTGCCCAGCATGGCGGCGCCGATGATGCCCGCGTCGTTGCCAAGGGTGGCGAGTTTGATCGAAGCGTAGGGCAGATCCTTGTAGAAGATCATAGGCTTGAGCTTCTCGCGCAGGGGATTGAGCAAAAATTCCCCCGCGCGGGAAAGACCGCCGCCCAGGCAGATGATTTCGGGGTCAAAGCTGTTGATGAGGTTGAGGATGCCGATGGCCAGATAGCCGATGTATTCGTCATAGACGGCGAGCGCTTCGGGATCGCCCTCTCGCGCCGCGTCGATGACGGTCTTGGCCTCGATCTTTTCTAAATCCCCGCCAGCCAGGCGCAAAATCGCGCTGTTGGGCTGGGCCGTTGCCGCCTCGCGGCCCATGCGGATGAGAGCGGTGGCGGAAGCGTACTGCTCCCAGCAGCCCCTGAAGCCGCAGCCGCACTCGCGCCCGTCGAACTTGATGACCATGTGGCCAAGCTCGCTGCCCACGTGGTGTGTGCCCGAGTAGATCTTGCGGTCGATGACGATGCCGCCGCCTATGCCCGTACCAAGGGTGAGGAAGATTGAGTTTTTCACGCCCTTTGACGCCCCCGCGACGGATTCAGCCAGACCGGCCACGGTGCCGTCGTTCTCGATGTAGATGGGCTTTTCGATGATTTCCTGCAGGATGGGGATGAGATCTACATTGTGCCAGCGAAGGTTGGGGCAAAAGGCGATCGCCCCGGTTTCAGAGTTGACCACGCCGGGCACGCCCACGCCGACGGCGCGCACGTCGTCCACCGTCAGGCCCACGTCCTCAAGCAGCTTGAGGGCCAGCCTGCCCATGTCCTGAATGATGGGGATGGGGCCGCGTTCGAGCAGGGTTGGAGTCTCGCCCTTGCGCAAGATGGTGCCGCTTTCGCTCACCAGGCCGACGGCGATGTTGGTGCCGCCTAAGTCCACGCCGATATAGATCATAAAAAGCACTCCTTCAAGCGTTATGATAGGCAGTTGGGGCTTATGGAATGTCGTCTTCCTCGTTTTCCCGCGTTCTGACCAGAAGGCGCTCGTTGAGCTCCTTGGCGCCGTGGTAGCCCAGGGACTTCAGGCGGTAATTCGAGGCTGCGACCTCAATGACGATGGCGAGGTTGCGTCCGGGCCGCACCGGCAGCACGATCATGGGCACCTTCACGCCCAAAATCGCCGTAAACTCCTCGTTGAAGCCTAGGCGGTCGTATTCCTTGGCATCGTCCCAAAGCTCAAGGTGCACGTTCATTTCGATGGACTTACTCTCGATCACCGCGCCTACGCCGTACATGTTCTGTACGTTAATGATGCCCACGCCGCGGATTTCCATGAAATTGCGGACGATATCGGGCGCGGCGCCGGTCAGGCGGGTATCTGAAACCTTTTTAATGTCTACCACATCGTCCGCCACCAGGCGATGCCCGCGCTTGACGAGCTCCAGCGCGGCTTCCGACTTGCCCACGCCGGATTCGCCTGTGATCATCACGCCGATGCCGAATACGTCGAGCAGCACGCCATGGCGTGTGATGCGCGGGGCCAATTCGCCCGAGATATAGGCCGCGACCATCACCGAAAGCCTGGTGGTGACCATCTTTGAGCGCAGAAGCGGGATGTTGTAGCGCCGCGCTGCCTCGAGGAGTTCCGGAGGGCAGGGCATGTCCCTTGAAAGGACGACCACCGGCAGGGGGTGGTTCATATAGCGCTGGATCCGCTCCTGCCTGACCGTCGGCGGCAGGGCGAGAAGGTACTCCATCTCGGCATGGCCGATGATCTGCACGCGCTCGGTCGCGAAATAGTCGAAAAAACCCGAAAGCTGAAGGCCGGGGCGGCTAATATCGGCCACGGAGATGGGCAGCTCCTTATTCGGCCCGGGCTCGAGAATCTCAAGATCCAGGGCCTTGACGAAGTTCTTTAAAAGGATCATGAAAGGCCTCCTTCAAAGTGGTCAAAGGGGAATGGCTTACACAAAGCGGCGGATGGCCTTGCCAAGGCCCGAATCCGAGCTTGGCGCGGAGATGAAGTCGGCCTTTTCCTTCACGAAGCCCCTCGCGTTGCCCACGGCCACGCCGACGCCCGCAAGTTCGATCATCGGCAAGTCGTTCCCGCTGTCGCCAATGGCCATCATATCGCCCAGCGGAATGCCGAAATGGCCGGAAAGGAAGCGGAGCGCGGAGCCCTTGGTGGCGGCCGGGTTGGTGACCTCAAGGTACATGCTCTTGGAGTTCTCGATCGCCAGGCTCTGGCCGAACCTCGCCTGGGCCTTTTGGCGCAGGGCCGCCATCTTGCCGGGGTCCAGCTCGATAAAGAGCAGCTTGGGCATGTCAAAATCGAGCGGAAAGGCCGAAAACGGCCCGACGGCGCGGCCCTGAAGGCCGGCGAGCCGCGCATAGAGTTGGCTTTCGCCGCAGTCCCTTTCAAAAAGGAAGAGTTCATCGTCATAGAGCTGCAAATAGGCCCCTTCCTCGGCCGCGAAGCGCGTAAGCTCGGGAACCAGCTCCCTCGCGACCGAGATGAACTGAAGGCGCTTGCCCGAAGCGTCGTAGACCTGGGAACCATTGGTAGCGACCATGGCGTCAAACCCGCCAAAAAGCTTGGTATAGGGCAGCATAGAGGAATAGGCTCTGCCGCTGGCCGGCACGATCTTGACGCCCTTCGCCCGCGCGTACTCGATCGCCGAAATGTTCTCGTCCGAGATCGTGCGGTCGTCGGCAAGGAGGGTGTCGTCATAATCGAAGGCGATGAGTTGAATTGGCATTCAATAACCCCTTTTGGGCCGTTAGGCATGATTTACTACGCTGATTATAAGGCCATTTTTGCCCCCTGTAAAGCAAAGATAGGCCAAAGGGCATAAATTCGCCGTTTGGCCAGGCATTTTTCTTGCGTTTCCCTCAAGGCTTGGATAAAAGCCGCGAAAAGCTGTGAAATCATAATAAAAAACGAAGCGCCGATGAGGGAAGGCGCCGGCGCTAGCCCAGCGCTTCGATGCGCGCCTCGGATGAAGCTAAGGCTAGCCCGCCGCCTTCTTTTTTGACGAGCAGCCGGCCAAGTTCGTCCACGCCCTCAATGCGGGCTTGAAACCGCTCTTCGCTCAGCATTTTCACCACGTTGAGCAATGCCGCGCCCGGCCGTCCCTCATGCAAGGCAAGGCACTAGGCAGGGAAGGCGCCGGCGCTAGCCCGGCGCTTCGATGCGCGCCTCGGATGAAGCCAAGGCTAGCCCGCCGCCGCCTTCTTTTTCGACGAGCAGCCGGCCAAGCTCGTCCACACCCTCAATGCGGGCCTGAAACCGCTCTTCGCCCAGCCGCACGAGAGCCCTTTCGCCTAAAAAGAGCATCCGCTTTTCGTATTCCGCGCGGGTCTCTGGGCCAAAGGCCCAGGTTTGGGGTGAAAGAAGGCGATTGAGTAGCGCCGCTGCCAGGCGCGGGCGCAGATCCTCGGGCGGAGAGGCGTCTTCATAGAGCGAGCCCGCTAAGGCCTCGATTTCCGGCGGGAAGGCTCGGGTGCTGACGTTCAGGCCAAGGCCAACGACCAGCCAATCCAGCCCGCCGCCCTCGAGCGATTGCGCGGCCTCGCTCAGGATGCCGCAGACCTTCCTACCGTTTAGCATCAGGTCGTTCACCCACTTGATTTGCGGCCGCAGGCTGCAGACTTCCTCGACGGCCGCACAGGCGGCGACCGCCGCGCAAAGCGTAAAGGCCGAAGGGATCTTGCCCTTGAGCAAATCGCCGCGCAGCAGGATGCTCAAATAAAGCCCGGTGCCCTTTGGCGAGTGGAAGGCACGGCCAAAGCGGCCACGCCCCTTGGTCTGCTCCTCGGCCAGCAGGGCGGTGCCGTGGGGCGCCTCCTGCAAGGCCAGGGCCTTGAGCGCCTGGTTGGTGGACTCAAGGCTTTGAAAGAGCTGGATTTCAGCCCGCTTTGCCTCGGCGCTCAGGTGCGGCAGAAGGGCTTCAAGGCGCAGCGGCCCGCTGCCTGGAAGCAGCGCGTAGCCCCTGCGCGGTGCCGCCTCCAGCGCGTAACCCTCCTGCCTGAGCGCTAGGGCAGCCTTCCAGACGGCGGCGCGCGAAAGGCCCAGGGCCTTGGCGATTTCTTCGCCGGAAAGGCTTTGGCCCCGGGCCTGCGCGAGCAGCTCCAAAAGCTTCTCTTTCGTGCTCATCTTCGCCGGTTTTAGGTTCTTTTTGCCTAAAAGCTCGTGTGGTCGGGATCCTGCGCGTAGCCCACGCAGCCCTTGAGGTTCGCGATCAGCTCCACGTCGGCAGGGTCAAGCTCAAAATCGAACACCTTTGTGTTTTCCTCAATGCGCGAGGGCGTGACGGACTTGGGCAGGGGCAGATAGCCGCGCTCCAGGCTCCAGCGGATGCAGATCTGCGCGATTGAGCGGCCGTATTTGGCGGCCAGGGCCTTCATTTCGGGCACTTCGAAGATCGCGCCGACGCCCAGCGGGCTGTAGGCTTCCAAAAGGATATCTCTCGCGCGGCAATACTCCACGACCTTCTCCTGGGTATCGCCCGGGCAAAGGCGAATCTGGTTGACCTGCGGGGCGACGGTCGCGGTCTGCATCAGCGCCTCGATGTGGTGCGGGTGGAAGTTGCTGATGCCGATCGAGCGGAGCTTGCCGTCCTTATACAGCTCCTCAAAGGCCTTCCAGGTGCCCGCGTTGGCCTCCTGCCAGTTCGAGCGGAAGGCGATGGGGTTCGGCCAGTGAATGAGGAAGAGATCTAAATAGTCGATGCCGAGCTTCTGCAGGCTCTCTTTAAAGGCCGCGTGGGTCTTTTCGTAGCCGTGCAGCGGGTTGTTGAGCTTCGAGGTCACGAAGACTTCCTCGCGCTTGAGCCCGCTCTGTTTGAGCGCCAGGCCCACGCTCTCTTCGTTGCCGTAGCCCTCCGCCGTGTCGATATGGCGGTAGCCTAGCTGCAACGCGCTCAGCGCCGAGTTCACGGCGACCTCGCCGTTGGGCGTCTGCCACATGCCAAAGCCTACGCAGGGGATTTTTACGCCGTTCGAGAGGGTGAAGCTGTCGGTCAGGGAATGGAAGGGAATGGCCATCTTTGCATCGCTCCTTCGTTATGATTTGCCTTCAGTATAAAACTTAAAGCTCGCGCGAAGTCAAGCCTTTTTGCGCCCAAGGCCGGCTTTCGCCCGTTTTTGGAAGGAAAATGCAGCGCTTTGGCGAATTCCTTATACGAACTCCATAAAAGCCCTTGCTTTCAAGGAGGGTAGATTTGATGAAAAGAGGCCTTGCCTTCGCCCTGTTTGCGGCCTGCTTGCTTGGCTTGCACAGCGTCGTGGAGGCAGCGAGCATCGCCCCGCCGCAGCCGAGGCGCTTTGGCAGCACTAAGGAGTTCCTTTCGTGGGTGAGGGAGCACCGCGAGCTGAAGGCGGCCTACGGCGAAGGCATCTTTGGGCTTGATCCTGTGCCGATCGACCATTTCTGCGTGCTCAAAAACCCGCCGATCAAGCCCATGCAAATCCAATATTGGCCGGGCGAAAGCCGCGTTTTGGTCATATACAGCTTCTCTCCTCCGGGAAACTATGAGAAGAACAACCCCAAAAGCGACATCACCCTTGCCTGCAGAGAGTCGGCGCTGGGCCTTGGAATGCAAGACAAGGCGGCCTTTGCAAGCCGCGAGGGTGGCTTTGCCATTTACGAGCCATACATGGAATGAAAAGGCACCTTATCTTCGTCGTTGCTGCCTTGCTCGCGGCGCTTTTGCTGCTGCCCAGTACCGCCTTTGCGACGAGCATCGCCCCCGCGAAGTTCAGCAGCACGGAGGAGTTTGCCGCATTCATCATGGACTACCATCGCTATCGGAACAGCGACCTGTCGCTGGAGGGCGTGAGGATTCCCGATCATTTCTATTTGCTCAGGCAGGCCCCAGAAGGCTTCGCGCTGCGGCAGATCAGTTATGGACCCGGCAGTGCGGGTGCCCGCTTTGTCTATAGCCCGGTCGCGCTGAGCAAGGAGGATTGGGAGCGCTGGGATGTATAATATAAAGGGTAGTGATGATACTATCACTATATTATCAGGCAGGGCGGACGTTTGCGGCACAAATGGACAGCCTCTCAACCCAAACCAACAAACGGAAAGGAGTTTGCTTATGCCAAACGAAATCTTGTACACACAGGTCGGCGATTACCTGCTTCCAAACATCGTCCTCGCGCTGATACCGCCGGAGGAAAGGGATAAACCGCTCGGCAGATATGCGCGTTTGCACCGCGCCTATTTGCGGGAACACAGACCGATAACCTACAGTCGGCTCGTGCTTACGGAGCGGTTGTTTCCCCTCCTGCGCGAGATTGACGAAGCCGCCGAAAGGCGCATTGACGAAATCGGGGATATTGAGATCGCTCACGAAATCATACTCGCCGAACTCGTCTATAATTAGCATTGTAGCACACCAAACCTAAAATTTCAATAAGGAGCTGACACGTATGCAGACTGTTCAGAACAGTGCGGCGACGACGCCCGACACCGAACGGGAAGAACCGCGTAAACTGCTGAAACGGATAGGCTCCACCTTATACGAGGTGACTGTCTATTTCAGCGAATCAGCTAAAGAAACAATGGAGGACAAATGCCTCCGGCTGATGAAAAGCGAGGTGTGTTGATGACGAACGCAACCGCGCAAAGTGCCGCAAACCAAGCCCTCCAAGCACAGGAGGCTATTATGAAAAACACGAAAATCACCGCGCTGTATTCCAGATTATCCCGTGATGACGCGGAACTTGGAGACAGCAACAGTATCAAAAACCAAAAATCAATTCTTGAGGATTACGCTACGAAAAATGGATTTACCAATTTAGTCCATTTTTCGGAAATAATAACTACGAAATTGATACAATTTAATTATTCCCGTCTGCTGTGTGCATTTCGGGCTTGCTGTGTGCATTGCCCGATTGTTAGGCAACGCCACATAAAAAGCGCGGTCAACTA